>NZ_CP137549.1:5862494-6163744 GCF_033335955.1 Streptomyces sp. N50 | reverse complement strand
CCAGGGGCAACGGCCAGGCCTGGTCGGCGGTGGCCGTGTGCAGGGCGGGGTTCTCCTCACCCTCCTCGGGTTCGTCCGCCCAGGCCTCGATCTCGCCGTACCCGGCCGCGCAGTGGTCGTAGAGGGCCTGGAGGAAGTCGGAGGGGCCGCGGGGCTTCTTCTGGGTGGGGCCCCACCAGTGGCCGGAGCCGAGGAGGAGGGAGCGGGGGCGGGTGAAGGTGACGTAGCCGAGGCGGAGTTCCTCGGTGTGCTGGTGGTCCTTCATGGCCTCCTGGAAGGCCTTCAGGCCTCGGGAGTCCCAGGACATGACATCGGGCAGGGTGGCGGTGTCGCCGCGCAGCGCGTGCGGCAGGACCTTGCCCTGGGCGGTCCACTTCTCGCGGCCCTGGCTGCTGGGGAAGGTCCCGGTGACCAGGCCGGGGACGGCCACGACGTCCCACTCCAGGCCCTTGGACTTGTGCGCGGTGAGGACCTTGACGGTGTTCTCGCCGCCGGGCAGGGCGTTGTCGAGGCCCTTCTCGTACTGGGCGGCGGTGCGCAGGAAGCCGAGGAAGGCGAGCAGGGTCGCCTCGCCGTCGCCCGCGGCGAAGGAGGCGGCCACGTCCAGGAAGTTCGACAGGGTCTCGCGGCGGCGGGCGGCCAGGGCGTGCGGGGACGCCGCGAGTTCGACCTCCAGGCCGGTGACGGCCAGGACGCGGTGCAGGACGTCCATCAGGGGGTCGGACAGGGAGCGGCGCAGGTCGCGCAGCTCGGTGGCGAGGTGGGCGAACCGCACGCGCGCGTCCGGTGAGAAGGGCAGCCCGTCGTCGTCCCCAGTGCGGTCGGCGCCGTAGAGGGGTGTCTCCAGGAACGTGTCGAGGGCGTCGGCCAGCGATATCACTTCGGAGGGATCGACCCCCTCGACGGCCTCGGCGAGTCGGCGGTCGGGGTCTTCGTCGTCCCCCACGCGCGTGGGGGACACGAGGAGCCGGGCGCGCCGCCCCAGGAGGGCGAGGTCGCGCGGGCCGATGCGCCAGCGCGGGCCGGTCAGCAGCCGGACCAGGGAGGCGTTGGCGCCGGGGTCCTGGAGGACTTCGCAGACGGCGACGAGGTCGGCGACCTCGGGGAGGTGCAGCAGCCCGGAGAGGCCGACCACCTCGACCGGGATGTCGCGGGCGACGAGGGCGCCCTGGATCTCGGCGAAGTCACCGGCCGTGCGGCACAGGACGGCGATCTCGCCGGGCGCCTTCCCGGTCCGTACGAGATGCGCGATGGAGTCGGCGAGCCAGTCGATCTCCTCGGTGTGGGTGGGCAGCAGCGCGCAGCGCACCATGCCGTCGCGCTCGGCGCCGGGGGCCGGGCGGAGGGCCTCCACGCCCGCGTGCATGGCGCGCAGGGGTTCCGCGAGGTTGTTGGCGAGGTCGAGGAGGCGGCCGCCGCTGCGGCGGTTCTCGCTGAGCGACTGGCGGGCGGCGGGGCGGCCGTCGGCGTGCGCGAAGTGCTCCGGGAAGTCGTCGAGGTTGGCGACGGACGCGCCGCGCCAGCCGTAGATCGCCTGGCAGGGGTCGCCGACGGCGGTCACCGGGTGGCCCGTGCCGGCGCCGAACAGGCCTGCCAGGAGGATGCGTTGGGCGACCGAGGTGTCCTGGTACTCGTCGAGGAGCACCACCCGGAACTCGTCGCGCAGGATGTCGCCGACCTCGGGGCGGGTGCGCGCCAGGGTCGCGGAGAGGGCGATCTGGTCACCGAAGTCGAGCAGGTCGCGCTCGCGCTTGGCGGTCCGGTAGCGGCTCACCAGCTCGGTGAGTTCACGGCGTGCGGCGGCCGCCTCGGGGACCTTGCGCAGCTCGGCGTTGCTGAGCTTGCGGCCCTCCAGGTCGCGCAGCAGCTCGGCGTCGTAGGCGCGCAACTCCTCGGGGCGTACGAGGTGTTCGGACAGCTCGCCGTCGAGGGTGAGGAGGTCGCTGACGAGGTCCGGGAAGGAGCGGGTGAGCGCCGGGTAGAAGCCGGGGGCCTCGCGCAGCACACGCGCGGCGAGCTGGAAGCGGGTGGCGTCGGCGAGCAGACGGGCCGTCGGTTCGAGGCCGATGCGCAGGCCGTGGTCGGTCAGGAGGCGGCCCGCGAAGGCGTGGTAGGTCGAGATCACGGGCTCGCCCGGTGGGTTGTCCGGGTCGATGACGTCGGGGTCGGTGACGCCCGCCTTGATGAGCGCCTTGCGGACGCGCTCGGCGAGTTCACCGGCGGCCTTGTTGGTGAAGGTCAGGCCGAGGACCTGCTCGGGGGCGACCTGGCCGGTGCCGACCAGCCACACCACGCGGGCCGCCATCACCGTCGTCTTGCCCGACCCGGCTCCGGCCACGATCACCTGCGGGGCGGGCGGCGCGATGATGCAGGCCGTCTGCTCCGGGGTGAAGGGGATGCCGAGGAGCTCCTTGAGCTGGTCGGGATCGGTGATACGGGCGGGCATGTCGGGAAGGCTAGCGGCGGCCACTGACAGTCGAGGACCAATCGCCCTCGGGGGCAGAAGAAGCGCAGGTCAGCACATGTGGTGCGATAGGTCACGCGAGTTACTCGACGACGTGTCGTCCTTCGGGCCTCGCGCTGCACGAGGCCCGGAACGCGCAGTGCGCGCAGTGCTGTCCGGCCGTGGGCGTGAACCGCTCGTCGAGGACCTTGCCCGCGGCCGTGGCCAGCAGCTCACCGGCCCACTCCCCCTCCAGGGGCTCCTGGGCCTGCACCTTGGGCAGGGTCTCGCCGCCGTCCCGTACGGGGGCGCCCTGGCGCAGCTGGACGAGTTCGGCGCCGCCCGGTTGGGGGCGCACTCCGTCGAAGGCCTCGTCGACGGCGCCCTCGCGGACCGCGAGCTGGTAGACGGCGAGTTGGGGGTGACGCTCCACCTCGCGGGCGGTCGGCGTCTGCTTGCCGGTCTTGAAGTCGACCACGTAGGCGCGTCCTTCGCCGTCCGCCTCGACGCGGTCCATGGAGCCGCGGATGCGCACTTCGTAGTCGCCCGCTCCAAGGGTGACGTCGAAGTCGTGCTCGCTGGCGACGGGCGTACGGCCGGTGCGGACGCCGTTGGAGTCGACGTGCCACTTCAGGAAGCGTTCGAGCGCCACGCGCGCGTTGTCCTTCTCCTGCGCCGACTTCCAGGGCGCGTCGAAAGCGAGCGCGTTCCACACGGTGTCGAGGCGCTCCATGAGGACGTCGAGGTCGGCGGGGGTGCGTCCGGATGCGACCTCGTCGGCGAGGACGTGCACCACGTTCCCGAAGCCCTGGGCGGCGGTCGCGGGCGCGTCGGCCTTCACCTCGCGGCCCAGGAACCATTGCAGGGCACAGGTGTTCGCCAGCTGGTCGAGGGCGCTTCCGGAGAGCACGACGGGCTGGTCGCGGTCGCGCAGCGGCACCTTGCTCTCGGTCGGGTCGTACATGCCCCACCAGCGGTACGGGTGCGCGGACGGGACCAGCGCGCGGCCCTCCTCGTCGGCGAGCGCGGCCAGCCGGGCCAGCCGCCGCGCGGCGGCCTCCCTGAGGGTCTCCGACACGCGCGGGTCGACGGTCGTGGCGCGCAGCTCGGCGACCAGGGCGGCGACCGACAGCGGGCGGCGCGGGCGGCCGGTGACGTCCTTGGGCTCGACGCCGAGTTCGGTGAGGAAGCGGGAGGGCTGGTCGCCGTCGTCCGCGGGTGCCTTCACGGCGGTGACGACGAGGCGTTCACGCGCGCGTGTGGCGGCTACGTAGAACAGGCGGCGTTCCTCGGCGAGCAGGGCTCCCGGGGTGAGCGGTTCGGCGAGTCCGTCGCGGCCGATGCGGTCGGCCTCCAGGAGGGAGCCGCGTCGGCGCAGGTCCGGCCACAGGCCTTCCTGGACGCCTGCCACGACGACCAGGTTCCACTCCAGGCCCTTGGAGCGGTGCGCGGTCATCAGGCGTACGGCGTCGGGGCGTACGGCACGCCGGGTGAGCGTGTCGGCGGCGATGTCCTCGGCGTCGATCTCCTCCAGGAAGTTGAGAGCGCCCCGGCCCCCGGTGCGCTCCTCCGCGCGGGCGGCTGTGGCGAACAGCGCGCAGACGGCGTCCAGGTCGCGGTCCGCGTTGCGCCCGGCCGCGCCGCCGCGCAGCGTGGCCCGCTCCAGGCGCCCGGGCCACGGCGTGCCCTGCCAGAGGTCCCACAGCGCCTCCTCGGCCGTACCGCCGCCCGCCAGGCGCTCCCGTGCCTTGCGCAGCAGCGCGCCCAGGCGCTGGGCTCCCCGCGCGTACGTCGGGTCGTGCGCGACCAGCCGCTCCGGCTCGGCGAGCGCCCGCGTGAGCAGCTCGTCCGAGGGCGGCGGCACGGGGTTGCCACCGGCCCGCTCCTCCTCGCGCAGCGCCCGGCCCAGGCGCCGTAGATCGGCGGCGTCCATGGCGGCGAGAGGGGAGGCGAGCAGGCTGAGGGCGGTCTCGGTGTCGAGCCAGGAGGGGGCGACGGGCTCTTCGGGGTCGGCTTCCGCCGCGGCCTCTGAGTGGCCGACGTCGTCGGCGTCCTGCGTGGCTGGCGCGGCTTCGGTGTCGTCCTCGGGCCGGGTCGAAGCCTCCGCGGTCGCCACCGCCCGCAGGGCCGTCAGCAGCGGTGCCACAGCCGGTTCGTGGCGCAGGGGCAGGTCGTCGCCGTCGATGTCCAGGGGGACGCCGGCCGCCGTGAGGGCGCGGCGGATCGTGGGGATGGTCCGGGAGCCGGCGCGCACCAGGACAGCCATGTCGTTCCAGGGGACGCCGTCCTCCAGGTGTGCCCTCCGGAGGATGTCGGCGATGTTGTCCAGCTCCGTGCCGGACGTCGGATACGTGTACACCTCGACGCGGCCGCCGTCCCGTACCGAGGTCAACTCTCGGTGGGCGCGAACCTTCTGCGCCGGGAGCCTGGTCAGGGGCATGCGTTGGGTCAGCAGGCGGGTGGCGGTCAGCAGGGCGGCACCGGAGCGGCGGGATGTCCGGAGCACCTCTACGGGCGCCGGATGACCGTCCGCGCGCGGGAAGGCGTTCGGGAACTCCAGGATGCCGTTCACGTCGGCGCCCCGGAACGTGTAGATCGACTGGTCGGGGTCGCCGAAGGCGACGAGGGTGCGGCCGCCGCCGGCGAGGGCCTGCAGCAGCCGTACCTGGGCCGGGTCGGTGTCCTGGTACTCGTCGACGAACACGGCGTCGTACTGCGCGGCGAGCCGCTCGGCGACCTCGGAGCGCTGGGCGAGGAGTACCGCGCGGTGGACGAGTTCGGCGTAGTCGAGCACTCCTTGGAGGTCGAGTACGTCGAGGTACTCGGCGAGGAAGGCTGCGGCGGCACGCCAGTCCGGGCGGCCGATGCGGCGGGCGAAGGCGTCCAGGGAGCCGGGGCCCAGGCCCAGTTCGCGGCTGCGGGCCAGGACCGCGCGGACCTCGTCGGCGAAGCCGCGGGTGGTGAGGCAGGCCCGCAGTTCGTCGGGCCAGCGCACGTGGGCGAGGCCGAGCCGCTCCAGGTCGGGCTGGCCGGCGAGCAGTTCGCGTACGGCGACGTCCTGTTCGGGGCCGGACAGCAGCCGTAGGGGCTCGACGAACAGGTCGCTGTCCTGGTGGGCGCGGACCAGGGCGTAGCAGAACGAGTGGAAGGTGGTCGCGCGGGGCGCGCGGGCGGCGCCGATGCGCAGCGCCATGCGGTCGCGGAGTTCGACGGCCGCCTTGCGGCTGAACGTCAGCACGAGGATCCGCGCGGGGTCACCTCCCCGGGCGATCCGTGCGGCGACGGACTCCACGAGGGTGGTGGTCTTGCCGGTGCCCGGACCTGCGAGGACGAGCAGCGGACCGGCCTCGTGGTCAACCACGGAGCGCTGTGGCGCGTCCAGGTGAGGGGGAACCGGCCGGGTCGGCGGGGTACGCACCAGTCGGTAAGCGCCACGGTTCCCCTGTCGCACCTGGGGGTGCGACAGGCGCCTGGTGGAGGAAGAGGAGCTCACGTGGTTCGCCGGTCCTGGTGGGTGTGCTGGTTGCCTGACCACCGCGCGTGGAGAGCGGTGACCGCGAGGTGAGGGGGACAGGTGCAGCCGACGCTACGCCGACGGGTCGCCGGGAAGCAGGACTTCCGCGCGTTCCCTCACGGCTCGCGCGGCCCTCGCGTCCCTCGCCCCTCGAACGTACGGCATGGCACGGACGTGCCGGGTTTCCCCCGTACGGGCCACAGGTCGCCCCGGGGCGCGTCCGATGGCGGAAGCTGTCAGGTGTGACCGTCCGCGCGCTCGCCGCCGTCCCATCGCGCCCGTTTCATGTCGACGCGCGGCAGGTGCCCCTCGGCAGCTCTGCTCGCCTCCTTCAGGGGAGTGCCCTCCGCGCGGTAGTTGTCGAGCGCCCGCAACTCGTGGCCCGGGAGCAGCATGCCGTCCGCGCGGACGACCCGCCACCACGGAACGGCTCCCCCGTAGAGGGCCATCACCCGGCCGACCTGGCGCGGGCCGCCCGCCTCCAGCCATTCGGCGACGTCGCCGTACGTCATGACGCGCCCGGGCGGAATCCGTTCGGCCACGTCGAGGACGCGCTCCGCGTACTCGGGCAGCGCGTCGCCGTGCTCGGGGCCGGTGTCGTCCGGAAGGCTCTCCTCGCTCATCCGTCCCATCCTGCCGCACCCCACCGACAATGCGACGCGCTGGCGACTGTGCGTATCCCTCGCCCCGGAGCGGCGCGTGGGGCAGACTGTGCGCCCCCGCATTTGCACCCTGATGCCCCCGTGTGTCGGTGGGGCATGCCACCATCGTGCGGGCGGTGACCGGTGATACGAGATCAAGAAGAGACGATGAAGCAGCAGGGTGTGCACCCCGAAGACGCGGAGGGCACCTCTGACGCTGCGTCGCGCCCGGACACCGCCGAGGCCCATGAGCAGGACCCCCCCGAGGGGTCCGCCGAGACGCCCGTGACCGACCCCGTTCCCCCTGTACCGGGCCTGGACGACTGCGGCGACGACCCGCACGTCGAAGAGGTCGAGGGCGACGAACCGCTGCTCCCCGCGCGCGTGCACCGTCCCTCCGATCTCATGCGCCTCCTGGTGGGCTTTCTCGCGATCGTCGTCCTGCTCGCGATCGCCGCGTTCGCCCACGGCACGACCTCGGGGCTCGAGCAGGACATCAACAAGGGCACCGGGCAGGCACCCGACCTGCTGATCAAGATCGCGGGGCTGGCGTCCAGCATCGCCATCCTGCTGGTGCCGGTCGCCTTCGCGATCGAGCGGCTGATCAAGCGGGACGGGCTGCGCATCGCCGACGGCGTACTCGCGGCGGTCCTCGCCCACGGAGTGACACTCGCCACGGACCTGTGGGTCGCCAAGGCCGCCCCGGGCTCGATCCAGGAGGCGCTCACCCAGCCCTCCCCCGGCGACATCCACGCCCTCACCGACCCGGTGCACGGCTATCTGGCGCCCGTCATCGCCTACATGACGGCCGTAGGCATGTCCCGGAGGCCGCGCTGGCGCTCCGTGCTGTGGATCGTGCTGCTGCTCGACGCCTTCTCGATGCTGGTCACCGGGTACACGACGCCGTTCTCGATCATCCTGACGGTGCTCATCGGCTGGACCGTCGCCTACGGGACGCTGTACGCGGTGGGCTCGCCGAACGTGCGGCCCACCGGGCGGACGCTGATGGCGGGCCTGCGGACGGTCGGTTTCCACCCCGTGGGCGCGGCCCGCGAGGAGGTCGTCGACACGGAGAACGGCGACCGTGGCCGGCGCTATTTCGTGACCCTGGAGGACGGTCCGCCGCTGGACGTCACCGTGGTCGACCGGGAACAGCAGGCCCAGGGCTTCTTCTACCGTGCGTGGCGCAATCTGACGCTGCGCGGCTTCGCGACCCGCAGCAGCCTCCAGTCGCTGCGCCAGGCGCTGGAGCAGGAGGCCCTGCTGGCGTACGCGGCGATCGCGGCCGGGGCCAACGCCCCGAAGCTGATCGCGACCTCGGAGCTCGGCCCCGACGCCGTGATGCTCGTCTACGAGCACACCGGTGGGCGCACGCTGGACTCGCTCGCGGACGAGGAGATCACCGACGATCTGCTGCGCCTGACCTGGCACCAGGTGCAGGCCCTGCAGTCGCGGCGCATCGCCCACCGCAGGCTCGCCGGTGACGCGATTCTGGTGGATCGTTCCGGCACGGTGATCCTCACGGACCTGCGCGGCGGTGAGATCGCGGCCGGTGAGCTGCTGTTGCGCATGGACGTCGCCCAGTTGGTGACGACGATCGGCCTGCGGGTGGGCGCCGAGCGCGCGGTGGCCTCGGCGGTCGGTGTCCTCGGTCCCGACGCGGTGGCCGACTGTCTGCCGATGCTCCAGCCGATCGCGTTGTCGCGCTCCACGCGCGCGACGCTGCGACGCCTGTCCAGGGAGCGGGCCCAGCGGGAGCGCGACGCGATCCTGGAGGCGTCCCAGCAGACCAGGCTGGCCCGCGCGGAGGCGGCCTCGGAGGGCGCCACGCCCGTCCTCGAAAAGCCTGACAAGAAGGCCGTGCGCGCGGAGCAGCGGGCCGAGAAGCGAGCCATCGACGAGGCACTGGACGAGGCACGCGAGGAAGACCTCCTCACCCAGATCCGTCATCAGGTGCTGCTGATCAGGCCGCAGGCGCACGTCGAACCGGCCCGTCTGGAGCGGGTGCGGCCGCGCACGCTGATCAGTTTCATCGCGGGCGCGATCGGCGCGTACTTCCTGCTGACGCAGCTCACGCACATCGAGTTCGGTCCGCTCGTCGCCAACGCCCAGTGGGGCTGGGTGGCCGCAGCCGTGCTGTTCTCGGCGCTGAGCTACTTCGCGGCGGCGATGGCCCTCCTGGGGTTCGTGCCGGAGCGGGTGCCGTTCCTGCGGGCCGTGGCGGCGCAGGTCGCCGGGTCGTTCGTGAAGATCGTGGCCCCGGCCGCGGTCGGCGGTGTCGCCCTGAACACGCGCTTCCTGCAGCGTGCCGGGGTGCGGCCCGGGCTCGCGGTGGCGAGTGTGGGCGCGTCGCAGCTGTTCGGTCTCGGCTGCCACATCCTGATGCTGCTGTCGTTCGGCTATCTGACCGGCACCGAGAAGACGCCGTCGCTGTCGCCGTCCCGGACGGTCATCGCCGGTCTGCTGACGGTGGCGGTGCTCGTGCTCGTGGTGACCTCAGTGCCGTTCCTGCGGAAGTTCCTCGTCACGCGCGTGCGGTCGCTTTTCGCGGGTGTCATCCCGCGCATGCTGGACGTGCTCCAGCGGCCGCAGAAGCTGGTCACCGGCATCGGCGGCATGCTGCTGCTGACGGCCTGCTTCGTGATGTGCCTGGACGCGTCGATCCGGGCGTTCGGCGACCAGTCGACGTCGCTCAGCCTGGCCAGCGTCGCCGTCGTCTTCCTCGCGGGCAACGCGCTCGGTTCCGCGGCCCCGACCCCGGGCGGTGTGGGGGCGGTCGAGGCGAGCCTGACGCTCGGTCTGATCGCCGTGGGCCTCCCCAAGGAGGTCGCCGCTCCGGCGGTGCTGCTGTACCGGCTGCTGACGCTGTGGATCCCGGTGCTGCCGGGCTGGCTGTTCTTCAACCACCTGTCCCGCAAGGGCTCCCTGTAGAGCACGATCACGTACGCACGTGGTGCACGCACGCGTGCCGCATCACCTGGGCATGCAGGGCACGCACGCGTGCGTACCTCTTACGGCCCGCGCCCCGAGCGCACCGCCGCATACGACCCCAGGATGGGACCATGCCGAACCCTTCCCGGCTGCGTGCCGCTGCCCTGACCGCCACCGTCGTCCTGCTGTCCGCCACGCTGGCGGCCTGCGGCGGCGACTCCAAGGACGAGGATCCGACGGCCCAGAAGCTGAGCTGGAAGGACTGTCCGGCCCCGTCCGAGGCGGAGGGCGGCGGCGCCGCGCCGTCGCCGCTGCCGAACGGCACCAAGTGGCAGTGCGCCACCATGAAGGCGCCGCTCGACTGGAGCAAGCCCAAGGGCGACACGATCGGACTCGCCCTGGTGCGGGCGAAGGCCAGCGGCGACAAGAGCAAGCGGATCGGATCGCTCGTCTTCAACTTCGGCGGCCCCGGCGGATCGGGCGTCACCACGCTGCCCGCGTTCGGCGAGGACTACGCGACCCTGCGCACCCGCTACGACCTGGTGAGCTTCGACCCGCGCGGAGTGGGCCGCAGCGCCGGCGTCGAGTGCGAGAGCGACTCCCAGCTCGACCAGTACTTCCAGCAGGACGCCACCCCGGACACCGCGGCCGAGCGCACCAAGCTCCTGGCCAACACCAAGCAGTTCAACGCGGCCTGCGAGAAGCACTCCAAGAAGATGCTCCCCCAGGTGCGCACCACCGACGCGGCCCGCGACATGGACCTGATGCGCCAGGTCCTCGGCGACGACAAGCTGCACTACTTCGGCATCTCCTACGGCACCGAACTCGGCGGCGTCTACGCCCACTTGTTCCCCAAGCACGTGGGGCGTGCCGTCTTCGACGCGGTCGTCGACCCCACCCAGAACTCCGAACAGGGCTCCCTGGGACAGGCCAAGGGCTTCCAGCTCGCGCTCGACAACTTCGCCGACGACTGCACGTCGAAGACCACGGACTGCCCGGTCGGCGACACCGCGCAGGACGTCAAGGACCGCATCGCCAAGCTGCTCAAGAGCCTCGACAGCAGGCCGATCCCCGGGATCTTCCCGCGCCAGCTGACGCAGACCGCCGCCACGAACGGCATCGCGCAGGCGCTGTACTCGAAGGACTTCTGGGAGTACCTCACCGAGGGGCTCGAACAGGCCTACAGCGGTGACGGCAAGGTCCTCATGGCGTTGTCCGACTCGATGAACGGGCGCAGCGAGAACGGCGAGTACAGCAACATCACCGCGGCGAACATCGCCATCAACTGCGCCGACGACAAGCCGAGATACACCGCCGCCGACGTGGAGCGGAAGCTGCCCGAGTTCCGGGCCGCCTCTCCCCTCTTCGGCGACTTCCTCGCCTGGGGCATGGTCAGCTGCACCGACTGGGCCGTGCCGGGCGCGGCCGACCATCCCGATGTGAGCGCGGCCGGTTCGGCGCCGATCCTCGTCGTGGGCAACACCGGTGACCCGGCCACGCCGTACGAGGGCGCTCGGAAGATGGTGGACGCGCTGGGCAAGGGCGTCGCGGTCGAGCTGACGTACAAGGGCCAGGGGCACGGTGCGTACGACAGCAAGAACAAGTGCGTGCAGAGCGCGGTGAACGGCTATCTGCTGAACGGGAAAGTCCCGGCGGCCGGCACCGTCTGCTCCTGAACCCACCTCCCGAAATCCGGGCAAAATCGCAGGTCAAACGGTTATCCACAGGCTGTCACGGGCTTGGCTCGGTCCGCCTACTATGGCCTGACCGCCATCCGCTGCGTGACGCGGACGGCCTGCGAGGGGGGAATGCACATGGCGCGATTCGTACGGTGGACGGCCCTGATGGCCGCCGCCGCACTGCTGACGGCCGGCTGTAGCGGCGGCTCGTCCGACGACGGCAAGGACGGCGCGGGCGCGGGGGACGCCAAGCCGTCCGCAGCCGGCTCGTCCTCTTCCACGACGGCCGCGCTGCCCACGTCGCTGACCGGGCAGAAGCTGGACTGGGGGCGCTGCAAGGCCACCGCCGACTCGGCCGCGCCGAGCAGTGACTGGCAGTGCGCGACGCTCAAGGTGCCGCTGGACTGGGCGAAGCCGGGCGGCACCACGATCGGGCTCGCGCTGATCCGCTCCAAGTCGACCGGCGGCGACCGCATCGGCTCACTGCTGTTCAACTTCGGCGGCCCCGGCGGCTCGGGCGTGGACTACATGCCGGCCTACGCCACCACGGTGTCCACGCTGCACGAGCGCTACGACCTGGTGAGTTGGGACCCGCGCGGGGTCGGCGCCAGCGAGGGCGTCCGCTGCCGCAGCGACAAGGCGATCCAGGCCACCGAGGACATCGACGCCACGCCTGACACACCGGCCGAGGAGAAGGCGTACTTCCAGGACGCCACCGACTTCGGCAAGGGCTGCGAGAAGGCCGCCGGGAGGCTGATGGCGCATGTGTCGACGACCGACACGGCCCGCGACATGGACCTGATGCGCCAGGTGCTGGGTGACACGAAGATGCACTACTTCGGCATCTCGTACGGCACCGAACTCGGCGGCGTCTACGCCCACTTGTTCCCGAAGAACGTGGGACGGCTGATCCTGGACGCGGTCGTCGACCCGAGCGCCGACTCGGTGGGCCACGCGCTGAACCAGACCAGGGGCTTCCAGCGAGCGCTGGACGACTACCTCAAGTCGACGGACCAGGACCCGGCTCAGGGCTCCAAGAAGATCGCGGCCCTGCTCAAGCAGATGGATGCCAAGCCGCTGGCGACCTCGACCGGGCGGAAGCTGACCGAGACGCTCGCGCTGACCGGCATCGTCCTGCCCCTGTACAGCAAGGAGAGCTGGCCCACGCTGACCAGCGCCCTGAACTCCGCGGAGGAGGGCGACGGTTCGGAGCTGCTGGCGCTGGCCGACGGCTACAACGACCGTGACAGCGCGGGGCACTACGGCACGACGACCCACTCCCAACGGGTCATATCGTGCTTGGACGACAAGCAGCGGCCGACGCCCGCGCAGACGGAGAAGCTGCTGCCCGAGTTCGAGAAGATCTCCCCCGTGTTCGGCGACTTCCTGGGCTGGGACACGGCCGGGTGGTGTCACGACTGGCCGGTGGCCGGGCAGTACGACACCCCGGAGGTGAGCGCACCGGGTGCGGCGCCGATCCTGGTGGTCGGCAACACCGGGGACCCGGCGACGCCGTACGAGGGCGCCCGCAAGATGGTCGACGAGCTGGGCAAGGGCGTCGGTGTGGAGCTCACCTGGAAGGGCGAGGGACACGGGGCGTACGGGAGCGGGAGCGACTGCGTCGACTCGACGGTGGACGCGTATCTGCTGAAGGGGACGGTGCCCAAGGACGGGAAGGTCTGCGCCTCGTAGCGCGCACGCCCGCCCGGACCGCTGTCCGGACTTCCGCCCGGGCAGCGGAAAGGGGCCCGGCACCTGTGGTGCCGAGCCCCTCCCGGGAAAGCGTGGGTCTAGTAGACGGGCTTGTCGGGCTCGATCTGGTTGACCCAGCCGATCACGCCGCCGCCGACGTGGACCGCGTCCGCGAAGCCGGCCGACTTCAGGACGGCGAGGACCTCCGCACTGCGGACACCCGTCTTGCAGTGCAGGACGATCTTCTTGTCCTGCGGGAGCGTCTCCAGGGCGGTGCCCATGAGGAACTCGTTCTTGGGGATCAGCTTGGCGCCGGGGATCGAGACGATCTCGTACTCGTTGACCTCGCGGACATCGATGATCTCGATGTTCTCGCCGTCGTCGATCCACTCCTTGAGCTGCTTGGGAGTGATCGTCGAGCCGGCGGCCGCCTGCTGGGCCTCCTCGGAGACGACGCCGCAGAAGGCCTCGTAGTCGATGAGTTCGGTGACGGTCGCGTTCGGACCGCAGACCGCGCAGTTGGGGTCCTTGCGGACCTTGACCTGGCGGTACTGCATCTCCAGGGCGTCGTAGATCATCAGGCGGCCGACGAGCGGGTCGCCGATGCCGGTGAGGACCTTGATCGCCTCGGTGACCTGGATGGAGCCGATGGACGCGCACAGCACGCCCAGGACGCCGCCCTCGGCGCAGGAGGGGACCATGCCGGGGGGCGGGGGCTCCGGGTAGAGGCAGCGGTAGCAGGGGCCGTGCTCGGACCAGAAGACCGAGGCCTGGCCGTCGAAGCGGTAGATCGAACCCCACACGTACGGCTTGTTCAGCAGTACGGCGGCGTCGTTGACCAGGTAGCGGGTCGCGAAGTTGTCCGTGCCGTCGACGATCAGGTCGTACTGGCTGAAGATGTCCATCACGTTCTCGGCCTCGAGCCGCTCTTCGTGGAGGATCACGTTCACGTACGGGTTGATGCCCAGCACGGAGTCGCGCGCCGACTCGGCCTTGGAGCGGCCGATGTCGGCCTGGCTGTGGATGATCTGGCGCTGCAGGTTCGACTCGTCGACCTCGTCGAACTCCACGATGCCGAGCGTGCCCACGCCCGCCGCGGCCAGGTACATCAGCGCCGGCGAACCCAGACCGCCGGCGCCCACACAGAGCACCTTGGCGTTCTTCAGCCGCTTCTGCCCGTCCATGCCCACGTCGGGGATGATCAGGTGGCGGGAGTACCTGCGGACCTCGTCTACGGTGAGCTCGGCAGCCGGCTCGACCAGGGGTGGCAGCGACACGGGGACTCCGTTGGTCGGTCAATCACTACAGTTGTTCTCCCCGTAACACTGCCATGCCCTTCTTCATTCCGAGACACCCGTTCCGATCCGCGAGACGATCTCGTCCCAGTAGCCGGGCATGGTCTCCCAGGGGTCGGTGCGGCCGCCGTGATCGGTGCGGTCGGTGAAGTAGATGGTCGAGGCGCCCTGCCAGCGGGCGATGCGCAGCGCCTCGTCGAGATGGCCGCGCGGGACGCCGTGCACGAAGTGGCAGAAGCGCTCGGGCGGATAGTCCGCGGTCCACTCGGCGACCTGGGACCAGCGGTAGTCGCTCCAGGGGCCGGAGAAGGTCACCAGCTGGTCGGCGCACTCGGCGTATCCGGGGTACGGGTGGGTGCCGTGCCCCAGGACGATGTGGGCGCCGTCACGGATCTCGCGGAGCGCGCCGACCGTGCGGCGGGCCTCGGGGAGCGCGGCCCGCTCGGGGGGACAGCGGTCCAGGAGGAAGCCGTCGACCTGGTACCAGTCGCGGTAGCGGTGCGCCTCGGAGACCAGGTCGCCGAAGGTGCGCGCGCCATGAGCGGCGTCCAGGTGGCCGAGGACGCGGACGCCGGTGTTGCGGAGCCGCCCGGCCGCCTCCAGGCAGTGCGGGTCGGGGCGGGCCCCCGGTCCGGAGGAGACGTTGAGGACGACCCAGTCCAAGGGGGTGCCAGGTCGGGTGAGTTCGCCCCATTCGGTCGGCGCGACCAAGGGGTGCGCGTAGCCGGGGACGCCGAAGCCGGTGCGGACGCCGGTGTTCGCGGTGCCCGGGGTCGCGCTGGTCAGATGCGGCATGCCGCCTCCATCCAGATGTCGGCGAGGGACTCCTCCAGGTTGATCCGGGGCCGCCAGCCGAGCCGGTCGCGCGCGGTGCGGACATCGGCCTGCTGCCAGCTCCCGCAGCCGTCCGGGTACGGGTACGCGACCGGGGCCGCGTGGTCCGGGTCGGTGCGGGGATGGCCGATGGCGGCGCGCAACGGGCCGGGCGGGCCATCAAGTTCATGCAGCGCACCGCCATATCCGGCGACGCGGGCGAGGACGGCGGCGGCGTCGCGCAGCCGGACCGCGCGGCCCGAGCCGATGTTGATGACGCCCTGCGCGGCGGAGAGCGAGGCCGCGTGGACGGCGCGGGCCACGTCCCGTACGTCGACGAAGTCGCGCTGTGCGCCCAGGCCACCGAGTTTGAGTTCGCCGTCGCCGGACTGCATGGCCCGGCGCATGGCCTCGGCGAGCCGGCCGAGCGGGGAGCCGGCGGGGGTGCCGGGTCCGGCGGGCGAGAAGACGCGCAGCACGACGGCGTCCAGGCCGGAGCCCAGGACCAGTTCGGTGGCGGCGAGTTTGCTGACGCCGTACGGGCCGCCGGGGCGGGGTACGGCGTCCTCGGCCGTGGAGGAACCGGGCTGGCTGGGGCCGTACTCCGCGCCGCACCCGATCTGCACCAGCCGCGCCCCGCAGCCGCTGCGGCGCAGGGCCTCGCAGACGGTGGCGACGGCGACGGTGTTGTGCCGGGTGAGTTCGCGGGCGCCGCCTCTGGTGGCACCGGCGCAGTTGATGACGACTCCGGGGTGGACGGCGTCCAGGAACCGGGTGAGCGCTCCGGGGCTGCCGGTCGCGAGGTCGAAGCGGACGTCGGCGTCGTCGCCGCGGCCGAGCGCGGTGAGCTGGACGGCCGGGTCGGCGAGCAGGCGGTCGGCGACGAAGCGGCCGAGGTAGCCGTTGGCTCCGATCAGCAGGACCCTCATCGGACGGCTCCCGGGGCCGACTCTCCGGATCGGGAGGTGATCATCTGGTGTTCTCCTTCACAGGGTGATGCGGTTGCCTCCGGCGGTGGGGCCGGGCGCCTGCGGCCGGGTGACAGCTCTGGCCGGTGCGGGTCATGGCGGTGTCACCTCGGCTCGTTCGCCGGCGCGTGCGCGGAGGCTCTGGTCAGCGTGCGGGTGGTGTGGAACAGGAGGGCCAGGGCGGTTGCTCCGCAGGCCAGGGCGGGGATGCCGCCCGGGCCCCAGGAGCCCAGGACGGCTTCGACGGGGGTGGCCAGGAAGCCGCAGCCGGGGAGTCGGCCGATGAGGTCCGTGGCCAGGGCCATCCCCTCCGTCGCGGCCGCCGCGCCGAGCGCGAGGGCCGGGGCGCGGGTGAAGCCGTGGACGGTGAGGAGGCGGGCGAGCAGCAACAGGGCGCCCAGGGTGAGGGCTTGGCCGTACGCGGCGGGCTCGCCCAGGGCCGCGCCACAGAGGGCGAGGAGGGCGGTCAGGGCGCACAGGAACAGGGCGAACGTCCCGAGCAGCAGCGGTCGTACGGAGTCGGCGAAGTCCTCGAGTCCACGGCTGGTCGCGAGCTTGCGCCGGGCGCGTACGGCGAAGCGGTGGGCGCACCAGGCGGCGGGGGCGCAGGCCAGGGTGAGGGCCAGGACCGGTGCGGTGGCCGTGGACCAGGCTCCGCCCGCGACGCCGGTCGGCAGGCCGTCAGGCCCGCCGTCGTCTGCGGCGCGCAGCAGACCGTCGCCGAGGAGGGCGTAGGCCAGCAGCCAGTACGTCCACAGGCGGGTGCCGAGGGGCGTGCGCCACGCGTGCGTGCCCGGCGGGTTGCTCAGCGGGCCGCGGCCGAGGGCCATGCGCACGCCCAGCGCCACGGCGAGGACACCGCCGACGGCTATCGCCAGCCGCAGCCGACCGTCCGTGAGCCGCACACCGGTCACGGCCGCGGCGCAGAGGACTCCGGGCAGGAGGGCGAGTACGGCCCAACCGGCGCGGGGTGGTTGCGCGGCCACGGCGTCGCGAGGCGGGGCCCCCGCGTCGTCGCGGGACACGCGTGCGTACATCTCCTCGGCGAGCGAGAACACGTCCCGGTGCCGGAAGCGGGCGGCGGTCCGATCGGTGACGCCGTGCGCCTCCAGCCCCGCGGCGATCTCCAGCGGGTCGACGGCCCGTTCGCACAACTCGCGGTGACGGTGCATCAGCGCCTTCACGGGGTCGGCGGCACCGCGGCGGGTGGGGGCGGGCTTCCGGTCGGTCGCGCGCGAGGTCGATTCGGGCGCGGTACGGGGGTGTGACTGCTGCGCGTCAACTCCGGGGCGGGCGGCGGTGATCAGGGCCGTGTCGTAGAGGTCAGGGCCGACGGCCGGTGGCGCTTCGGCACGGTCTACGGCGACAGGGACGTCACCGGTGTCCTGCCCGGCAACCGGCGCGGCTTCATCGCGGTCGACGGCGACTCGGACATGACCGTTGCCCCGGGCGGGAACCGGTGACGGGGCTTCGTCGACGGCGACAGCACCACACACGTCACCGGCGTCCCGCCCGATAACCGACGGCTCGCCCGGCGACACTCCCTCCGTCGCCGCCTCCAACTCCCCACTCCCCCGAGCCACTCCTCCGACCGCGCGTCCCACGCCTCCGCGCTGCCGGGTGTCCCGGGGCGGTCGAGTTTGCCGAGGCCGCTCATCGGGCTGCCTCCGTGGCGGGCAAGGGAGGTGTGGCGCGTACCGGCGTTCCGGTCGCCCACGTGGGGCCGCCGCGGGCCACGACGCGGGCCATCGGGCCGGTCCAGCGGCCGGGGACGTGGGACTCGGCCGGGGCCGCGAAGGGGAGGGGTTCGCCTGACTCGTTGAGGACGACCCGGCGGACCGGGGAGTGCGAGACGATCTCCAGGTAAATGCCGTGAAATGCCGTGATGTTCTGCTCGACGGTGAACAGTTCGAGCGCTCGGGCGCGCGCGGCGGCGCCCAGGCGCTCCCTGCGCTCGGGGTCGCGCAACAGGCTCACGCACGCCTCCGCGAGCGCCCGCGGATTGCGCGGGGGCACGACGAGCCCCGTACCGCCGATGACCTCGACCACCGCGCCGACGTCCGTGGACACGGTCGCCCGGCCGCAGAACATGGCCTCGACGAGACTCAGGGGGAAGCCCTCGACGACACTCGAAAGGACGATCACCGTGCCGGCCGCGTACGCCTCGGCGAGCGTGGGCGCGTCCGGGCCGCCGATCTCCTCGAAGGACACCGGGTTGTCGCCGACCGCGTGCACGCCCTCGGCCTCGTCGGGGAAGAGCTGTGCGGCCAGCGCCCGGCAGTGGCCGAGGTAGGCCTCGCCCTCGGCGCCGGCGGGCGCGCCGACGATCCGCAGGCGCGCCTTGGGCTCGTCCTTGCGGATCTCCGCGAAGGCGTGGAGGAGGGAGATCAGGTCCTTCGCGGGTTCGACACGGCCGACCCATACGAGCGTGTCAGGGTCCGCGCCCTCGGGCGCCTCGCCGACCTCAGCGAAGCGGGTCGCCTCCATGCCGGGGTGGACCGTGCGGAGCTTCGCGCGGTCGGCGCCGCAGCGTTCCTGCCAGCGGCGGGTGTGGCTGTTGCCCGGGGTGATCAGCGTGGCCCGCCGGTAGGTCTCGGCGGCCAGCCTGCCGTGGAAGGCGGCGAGCAGGGCCCGTACGGCGGGCGGCGCGTCGGCGGAGGCCAGGTAGTGCGTGCGCAGCTGCACGCCGTACTCGGTCACCAGCAGCGGTACGCCGGCGAAGTGGTGGGCGAGCAGTCCGGGCAGGGCCGCGGTGCCGCCGGCCGTCGCGTGGCAGAGGTCCACGGAGCCGAGGGCGTCGTCCTCGTACCAGTCGAGCGAGAGGGGGCGCAGGGCGCGTTCCAACTGCGCGGCGACGGTGAGGAGTTCGGGCACGCGCGCCTCGCGTGCCGTGCGGAGTGCGCCGGGCGCACGACAGGCGCGTTCCAGCGCGCGTACGGCGCTCTCGGAGCGCAGCGCGCCTACGAGTCCGCCCTCGTCGCGGGCGAGTTCCGCGAGCCCGTACAACGCGTTGGCGAAACGGTCCGCCACATCGGCGGAGGGCGCCTCCTGCTCGCCCGGCACCCCTTCCGCCACCTCCGGGGAGGCCTGGCCGCCGCCCTCGCACAGCACGGCCGCCAACTCCTGGTAGCACTCGGCGAACCGCCGGCGCGCGCGGCGCCCGAGGGTCACCCCGTCGTCCTCGGCGGTCCACAGCGGCGCGGTGCGCACCCGGGCGACCTGGGGCGGCAGTTCGAGCCAGCCCTCGTCCTCCTGGCGCTCGCTGCGGCTGAGCGCGTAGATGTCGAACTCGTGCTGCCCGAGCCCGCGTACGAGCCGGTCGCACCAGAGTCTGGCGTCACCGCTCACATACGGATAGCCACCCTCCGTAAGCAGTCCTATGCGCACGGGCACACCCCCGATCTCCCATATGGGGAGCCGCCGTTGACCCGGCGGCTCGCAGCGGGACGAACGTATGCGGACAAGGCGGTGGCGCGACGGACGGTTGTCCATCGCGCCACCAAAAGGGGTGAACGGGCGTAACTTTCCTGTGCGGTTCGCGTTCGGTCGCGCTAAGAGATCAATCGCGCACGGAACGTCAGACCGCTGTCGGGCCGTCGCTACGGTGCCGTAGCGACGAGCCCGTCACGTCTCGGGGACGGCACAGTCCCGTCGTCGGGACGGCACCGCCTCGTCGTCGCGACGGCACCGTCACGTCGTCGCCAACTCCCGTCTGGCCGCCCTGCGTCGGGCCGCGACCTGGGGATCCAGTGCCGGTACGGCGGCAAGGAGCTGCCTCGTGTACGGGTCCTGGGGGGCGTCGTAGACCTCGTCGGCGGGGCCTTGTTCAACGATCCTCCCGCGTCGCATCACCGCGACCCGGTCGCTGACCTGGCGCACGACGGCGAGGTCGTGGGCGACGAACACGAGCGCGAGGCCGAGTTCGCGCTGGAGTTCGCCGAGCAGGGCGACGACCTGGGCCTGTGTGGTGACGTCGAGCGCGGAGACCGGCTCGTCGCACACGATCACGCGCGGGTCGGCCGCGAGCGCCCGGGCGATGCCCACGCGCTGACGCTGACCGCCACTGAACTCGTGCGGGTAGCGGTCGTAGTGCGCCCCTTCGAGCCCCACGCGCTCCAGGAGTTCGCGTACGCGCCCCCGGATGCTCTCCTCGTCGCGTTCGCCACGCGCGCGGAGCGGGTCGGCGATCGACTCGCCCACGCTGCGCCGGGGGTTGAGGGAGGAGACGGGGTCCTGGAACACCATCTGGACGTCGGGGCGTACCCCGCCGCCGGGCTTGATCTCGCCGGCCGTCGGCTCCAGGAGCCCGACCAGCATCCGGCCCAGCGTCGTCTTGCCGCTGCCGCTCTCGCCCACGATGCCGAGGGTCTCGCCCCGGTGGATCGTCAGCGACACGTCGTCCACGGCCGCGAACGCCCGCTTCCCGCGCCCGAATTCACGCCGCAGGCCCGTCGCCTCCAGGACGACCTCCGCGGGCGCCGAGGACGCCGCTGAGCGGGCGCGCGGGGCGTCCACGCGCGGGACCGCGCCGAGCAGGTCGCGGGTGTACGTCTCGGTCGGCGCCCCGAGCACGGCGTCGACCGGCCCGTGTTCGACGGCCCGCCCGTGCCGCATGACCAGGATCTCGTCGACGCTCTCGGCGGCGACACCCACGTCGTGCGTGACGAGCAGCAGCCCCAGGCCGGTCTCCTCGCGCAGCGTGTGCAGCAGGTCGAGGATCTGGGCCTGGACGGTCACGTCGAGCGCGGTCGTGGGCTCGTCGGCGATCAGCAGATCCGGCTCGCACGCCAACGCCATGGCGATCAGGGCGCGTTGCCGCATGCCGCCGCTGAACTCGTGCGGGCGCGAACGGGACCGCCGTACCGCGTCCGGAATGCCGACCCGGTCCAGTACGTCGACGGCACGCGCGCGTGCGGCCCGACGGGACACGCGCGTGTGCACCCGGTACACCTCGGCTATCTGGTCGCCGATCGCGTAGTACGGGTCCAGGGACGACAGCGGGTCCTGGAAGACCATCGCGGCCTTGCCGCCGCGCAGCCGGCGCAGGTCCGCGTCGGACGCCTCCTGTACGTCGATGCCGGCCACCCGTACCGAGCCGCCGACGTCGGCCCCCGTGCCGCGGTGCAGCCCCAACAGGGCCGAGGCGACCGTGGACTTGCCCGAGCCCGACTCGCCGACCAGGCCGAGCGCGGCGCCCTTCTCCAGCCGGAAGGAGAGGCCGTCCACGGCCCGCAGGGACCCGAACCCGACCGTCAGGTCGGTCACTTCCACCAGGACGTCCGCCAAGGCGTCCACGGAACTCATGTCAGTACCCGAACTCATGCGAGCACCACCCGTCGGTCGGCCACCGCGTACAGCACGTCCGCGACGGCGTTGGCGATGACCACGAAGAAGCCGATGACCAGGACCATGCCGACGACCACCGGCAGGTCGACGACATTGACGGCGTGGACGAGTTCCTGTCCGATGCCGGGCAGCCCGAAGAGCGTCTCGGTGAGCACCGCGCCGCCGACCGCCGAGCCGACGTTGTTGGCGTTGAGCGCGATGATCGGCGCGAGTGCCCCGCGCAGCGCGTGCCGCCCGATGATCGACCGCTCGCCGACGCCGTACGCGCGGAAGGTCCGGATATGGTCCTCGGCGAGCGTCTCCAGCATCGACGCCCGGGTGAGCCGGGCGAACGTGGCGGCCTCGATGAGGGCCAGGGAGAGCCACGGCAACAGCAGGTTCCAGGCCCACTGTTCGGGGTCGTCGGTGAGACTCACGTACTGCGGGAAGGGCAGGAGCTGCAGCTGCCCGCAGACGACGATCATCAGCACCAGGCCGATCACGAACACCGGGGTGGCAACGCCCGCGAGGGTGATGCCGGTCAGCAGGCGCTCGGTGAACCGGCCGCGCCGCCACGCGGACAGGATGCCCGTGCCGACGCCGAGAATCAGCCACAGCACCATCGCGCCGAACACGAGCGACAGGCTGACCGGCAGCTTCGAGAGGATCAGCTGGGTGACCTGCTGGTCGCCCTGGTACGACTGCCCGAGGCAGGGCGCCGAGCAGTGCTCCACGGAGGTGCCCGTCGAGTAGTCCTGGCCGACGAGGATGCCCTGGAGGAAGTGCCAGTAGCGGAGGTACAGCGGGTCGTCGAGCCTCAACTGCTGGGAGACCTGGTGCACTTGCTCCGGGGAGCAGCGCGGACCGCAGGTGATCTGGGCGACGTTGCCAGGGGTGGCGTAGAAGACCACGTAGATGATCACCGAGATGGCGAGCAGGGTGATCACGGTGCCGATGGCCCGGCGCAGGACGAAGCCTCCGAAGCCGCTCATGCCGGGTCCTCCTTCTCGCCGTTCGCGCGGGTCTGCTTGATCACGTTGACGCCCGTGTCGGCCGACTTGATCGCGTTGACGCCCGGATCAACTGTTGACCGGCCGGAACCGGCGTCCACCGCGGGCTTCTTGCCGCTCGCGTCCGCCTTCGCCTCGCGCTTGCGTCCCGTGCCGACGCGCAGGCGGGAAGCCGCGCGGGGGTCGAGGGCCGTGCGGACGCCGTCGCCGAGGACGGTCAGGGAGAGCACGGTGACGAAGAGCGCGCCGGCGGGCAGCAGCAGGTACTGCGGGGCGGCCTGGTACCAGACGTCGGCGGCGGTGAGCATCTGCCCCCAGGAGGGCGTCGGCGGCTTCACGCCTACACCGAGGAAGGACAGCGCGGCCTCGGCGCTGATGTTCATCGGGAAGAGCAGCGCGGAGTACGTGATGACGGGCGCGGCCAGGCCGGGCAGCAGTTCGCGGCGGGCGATGCGCCAGGTGCCCCAGCCGCTGAGCCGGGCGGCGGAGACGTAGTCGAGTTCCTTCAGGGTGAGCGTCTGGGCGCGCACGATCTTCGCGACGTTGCCCCAGGCGATCAGGCCGATGACCAGGGCGACCAGCAGGGGGCGCGGAAAGCTGTCGGGGACGATCGCGAGCAGCGCCAACGACATGATCATCAAGGGCATCGCCACGATGATGTCGGTGACCCGGCTCAACACTTGATCAACCCATCGGTTCCCGAGCCCGGCGGCGACACCGATCACGACACCGACGAAGACCTGGACGACGGTCGCCCCCAGCGCGACCCCCAGGGAGACCCGGGCGCCGTAGACGAGACGGGCGAACAGGTCGCGCCCGGTCTGCGGTTCGACGCCGAGCCAGTGGCCGCCGGTGATGCCCCCGAAGGAGCCGGTCGGCACGCCTCCGCGCGCGGAGTCGATGAGCGAGGGGTGGTAGGTGAAGGGGTCCTGGCCCTCGATCGCGGTGAGCAGTGGCGCGGCGAGCGCGACCAGGACGAGCAGGGCGACGACGGCCGCCGCGACGAGGGCGGCGCGCTGCGCACGCAGCCGCCGCCAGAACTGACGGGCCCCCGAGACCGCCGGGACGGAGAGGTCCGTCCCGGCGGCCTGGGAGGCGACAAGTGCCTCGCTCATGGGGTTACTTGACCGCGACCTGGGAGATGTCCAGGACGCCGGTCCAGTCGCTGATGACGACGTTCCTGATGTCCTTGCCGACCAGCCGCTTGTAGACGGGGTGGAACAGCGGCACGGTCAGGGCCTGCTCGCCGATCTTCTTGTCCAGTGCACCCCACCGCTTGGCGGCCTCGTCAAGATTCGTCAACTTGTTGATCGAATCAATCTCAGCATTGACCGACTTGTCATTGAGCAGGCCGGTGTTGAAGTTCGCGCCGTCCTTGACGATCTGGCGGCCGTCGAAGATCGGGGCGAGGAAGGGACCGCCGGAGGGCCAGTCGGCACCCCAGTGGGCGAGGAAGAAGCCCGGCTCGGTCTTGACGCTGTGGATCTTGTCCTTGTAGTCGTTGATCTCCAGGCCCTGGAGCTTGACGGTGATGCCGGCCTTCTTGAGCGCGTCCTGGATCGCGGTCGCGATCTCGGGGCTGGTCTCGAAGTCCTTGTCGTTGGAGTGCGTCAGCGTGACGGTGATCCCCTTCGGGTAACCGGCCTCCTTCAGCAGCTCCTTGGCCTTCGCCGCGTTGCCGGACGCGCCCGCCGGGAAGAGGTCGTAGGGGTCGTACCCGAACGACTTCTGGTTCGGCAGGAAGGTGGTCGCGGCCTCGGCCAGCGACGAACCGCCCGCCGCGTTGACCACCGACGACCGGTCGATGGCGTACGAGATCGCCTGCCGCACCTTGACGTTGTTGAACGGCGCGACCTTGGGGTTGAACGCGATGTAGTTCGTGTAACCGAAGTGCCCGGTGCCGACGCGCGCCGCGAGCTCCTTGTCGCCGGTCACCTTGGCGAGCTCGGCAGGCCCGAGGTTGGTGTCCGTGGTGACGGCGGCGGCGTCCGTACCCTGAGACGCGGACAACCGCTGGTTGATCACGGACGAGTCGAGCCCCGACTTCACGTCGATCTTGTCCGGGTAGGCCTTGCGCTCGGCGTCCGTCGCGGTGGACCAGTACTTGTTGCGCTCCAGGACGATCGTCTCACCGTCGTTCTGGTTGCTGACGACCTTGTACGGCCCCGACGAGACCGGGTGCTCCTCGTACTTCGTCCCCGTGTCCTTGCCCTTCGGGACGGGCGTGAACTGCGTCTGCGTGGCGAGGTAGGGGAACTCGCCCTCGGGCTTGTTCAGGTGGAAGACGATGGTCCGACTGTCAGGAGTCTCAATGGCACTGAGCCCCTTCTTGTCCTTGTACGGCCCCTGGTAGTCGGCCGCGCCGACCAGCCAGTCCCGCAAGTAGGGCGCGCCGCCGGAGAGTTCGGGGGCGAAGGAGCGCTCGATGCCGTACTTGATGTCGGCCGAGGTGATCGCCGTACCGTCCTCGTACTTGAGGCCCTTCTTCAGGGTGTACGTCCACACGGTCGCGTCCTTGTTGGGGCGCCCGGTGTCGGTGGCGAGGTCCGGGACGACCTTGGCGCCGGCCGCGCCGTTCTCGCGGTTGCGGGTGGTGAGGGTGCGGAAGACGAGGGAGGGGACGTTGCCGCCGCCGGAGGTGTACAGGCGGGCGGGGTCGAAGTCCTCCTGGGGCTGCGCGTTCAGGACCGTGAGCGTGCCGCCCTTGTGGGGCGTGGAGTCACCGCCGGAGCCCTTGGCATCGTTGTCCTTCGGCCCGCAGGCGGCGGCGCCCGCCGCCACGGCCAGGCTGACGGATGCCACGGCCACGCGCCGGGCTATGACGGACGGTTGACGCATCGGAATGACGACCTCTCGAGGGGGGACCTTCGGGGATCTTTCGCGGATCTCGCGCAGATCTCTCGAATAGTGAGACGGATGGACGAGGAGCGAGACGGGAGTGAACAGCCGTCTGCCCCGGCGTCAGGTCGTCGAGAAAGCCCTGCCGAGGTCACACGGGCAAGGGCGCGGTGGTGCGGGTCGCGACACGAACGCCAGGGGCGGTGTTCAGCGACAGAGGATGTCGGCCACGCAGAGCGGGGTCACGCCGATGAGCGCCAGCTCGATGGCGGCGCGGTTCGGGACATGACTAGACCACATGCGCAAAAATATGATGGAAGTTGCGGCTCGTGTCAATGTGACATAAGCGTCGCCCGTCACCTACTGATCAACCGCCGATCAACTGCCCGGGTACGGCCAGGGGTTCGGCAGACAGTGGATCCCGTCATGATCGAGGAACTTGGTCTGCTGCTGCATGACGGGCGCCAACTCGCCGTCCTTGTCGCAGGTGACATGCCCGTAGCCGAGACGATGACCGACTTCGTGATTGATCAACATCTCTCGATACGCGTACATTTTGTCCCCATATGTCGACGACCCTTGAGCCCATCGATACGCGTTGATCATCACGCGTTCGGTGGCCGCCGAGTCGCACGACACATTGTCCTCGGTGGTGTCGAGCCCGGACTTGGCACACCACGTGGCGGTGGTACCAGGACTGGCGAGGGTGATCACGAAGTCCGGTTTGCCGGTGTAGATCCGCTCGAAGGTACGGGCCCCGTTGTGGGCCCAACTCCGCTTGTCGTTCAGCGTCTTCTGCACGGCCTGCGCGAAGAGCGTCCCGTCGAGCCCGAGTCCCTGCTCGACATCCACGCGGTACGTGTACTTGCGCCCCTTGCCGGGCGCCTTGTCGACACCGGGCACCGCGTCGAACTTGTCCGGCCCCTTGAGCTTGGCGCCGAGCGGATACTTCTTCGCCATCTTCTGGGCGTACGTCAGCGCCACCAGCCGCGGCGAACCGGACGGGCTGACCTCCGGCGAGGCCGACTCCCTGGCATCCCGGGCCCGATCGGTCGCCGCCTGCGACCGCGCCGCGTCACCGTCACCGCCCTTGGCCACCTGCCCGGCCACGATGACGGCCAGCACGGTGGTGACGGCGGCGGCCGCGATACCGGTGTAGGTCCGTCCCTTACGCCCCTTGGCGGGCGCGGAGTCAGGGCCGGCAGGTTGCTCGTCGTCGGCGTCCGCGTCGCTCTCGGGGGTCCAGGTGGTGACGGAGCCGTACGGGTCGGAGGGGTGGGTCGCGACGCCGGTCCGGGACGCGAAGACGTCGTCGTCCCCTTCGAAGGCGTCGACGTAATCCTGCCGAGGCCGAGCCCTCCGACGGCCCTGCCCGCCTCCCCCGGGACCGGCTTGAGGGGCCTGGCGCTGCCGCGGGATGGGCAGCCCCGGGCCTGAACCGGCGACGGGGGTCTGTGGCATGCCGGCGGTACCGGGTACGCCGGGCGGGGTCTGAGGAGCGCCGGGTCCCACACCGGCCCGCCCCTTCAACTCACCCCAGGCACCACCAGATTCAGGCTGCTCAGGATGACCGGCACGCGCGCGTGGAGCGCCATCGGGCAACCGGGAGACACCGCGCGCGGGAGTGCCGTCGGGCAACCTCGGAAACCCATGGGCCGGGGTGCCGTCGGGCAGCCTCGGAATCCCGTGGGCCGGCGTGCCGTCGGGGAAACGGGCGGTTCCGTGCGCAGGGGTACCGTCCGGCGCACGCGGAACACCGCGAGCCGGTGTGCCATCCGGCAACCTCGGAAAACCGTGGGCCGGGGTGCCGTCGGAAAAGCGGGCAGTGCCGTGCGCGGGCGTGCCATCGGCCAGCCTGGGAAACCCATGGGCCGGCGTGCCGTCCGGAAGCCTGGGAACGCCGTGCGCCGGAATGCCGTCAGCGGAACGCGGCGCACCCTGCGCCGACCAGCCATCCGGCAAACGCGGCACCCCGCGCGCGGGAGTGCCATCAGGGAGACCCGGCCCTCCAGCGGCAGGACCGCCCCCGAAGAAACGCGGCGACCCGTGAGCCGGGGTCCCATCAGGAAGACGCGGTCCACCTTGAGCGGGCGGCCGCCCCTGGAAACGCGGTACCCCGTGAGCGGGTGTCCCCTCCGGGGGACGCGGCCCACCCTGAACGGAAGGCTGGCCCTGGAAACGCGGCACTCCGTGAGCCGGTGTCCCGTCCTGAGGACGCTGCCCACCGTGAACCGACGACTGACCCTGATAGCGCGGCACTCCATGAGCGGGAGTCCCGTCCGCGGAACGCGGTGCGCCCTGCGCGGGCGACGCCCCTTGGAAGCGCGGCACTCCGTGAGCCGGAGTCCCACCCGGGAAGCCCGGTACACCACGAGCCGGAGTCCCATCCTCAGGACGCGGCCCACCCTGAACCGACGACTGACCCTGAAAACGCGGCACCCCCTGAGCCGGAGTCCCACCCGGAAAACCCGGTATCCCCCGAGCCTGCGCCCCACCCGGAACGCTCGACGCCCCGTACCCCGGATCCCCGCTCCCTGAAGGCTGCTGTGGCTGCTGCGACCGCTGTGGCTGCTGCGACCGCTGTGGCTGCTGTCGGCCAGGCATCACCCCAGGCCCAGAACCAGGAGGAGCCCCAGACCGGCCCCCCTGCCCCCTCTGCGACTCCCGAGCCCCCGGCACCCCCTGAGCGTCCCCAGGCGCACCCGTCCCGCCCTTCCCCACCCCCGTGCCCGCGTCCGCGGCGTCACCCTTCGCAGGGGACCTACGGCGACTATGGCGTCCCACGTCGCCCCCTCAACTCCCCGCGTTCGTATCGTCGTTGCCATCGCCCCCGGCACCTGAACCCGATCCTGGTCCCGATCCTGGTCCCGATCCCGCGCGGCCGGCATCACTCACCGTACTCACCGAACCGCCGCCCCGGGAGCCCCGCGCACCGCCCCTGCCACCTCGGCCGAAACCGTCCGCTTCGGCCGTACGACGTCCCCGCACGTCACCGGCATCCACCGGCTTCCCGAAGTCCCCCGACTCCCCCAACTCCCCCGAATCCGTGAGAAGTTCACGGAACGCCGCCGCCACCGTCTCCGGGTACTCCATCATCGCGACGTGCCCCGCGTCCGGCAGGGACAGCAGGCGGGAGTCGCGGAAGGCGCGGGCCGCTCGCTGGGCCATGCGGTAGCCGACGAGCTGGTCGCGGCCGCCGTAGACGAGGAGGGTGGGGGCGAGGACGCGTTCGGCCTGGCGCCAGAGGCCGTGTTGGCCGCCCAGGGTGTACGCGTTGACGATGCCCCGCGAGGAACGGGCCATCGCGTCCCAGAAGTAAGGGAGTTGGAGGCGCCGCTCCAGCTCCTCGACCGCGTACCGGAACGCCTCCGGGGTCACCATGCCGGGATCGCCGTAGCAGAGGCCGAGGACGCCGCGGACGCGCTGTTCGGCTGTCCACTCCCTGCTGATGCGGGTGAACAGGGACGCGATCCCCGGTACGCCGAGCAGCGCCGTCGGCAGCGCCGAGCGCTGGACGCGGATCTCCGGCAGGGCCGGGGAGATCAGCGTGAGCGTGCGGACGAGGTCCGGGCGCACCGCGGCCACGCGGGTCGTGATCGCGCCGCCCAGGGAGTTGCCGAAGAGGTGCACCGGGCCGCGCCCGGCCGCGTCGAGGTAACGGATGACCGCGCGCGCGTGCCCGGTGACGGAGTAGTCGCCGTCGTCCGGTGGCGGGGAGTCGCCGAACCCCGGCAGGTCCAGGGCCTCGCTGTCGACCAGGCCGTCGAGCTCGGCCATGAGCTGCGACCAGTTCTGCGAGGAACCGCCGAGCCCGTGGACGTACAACGCGGGCGGCAGTCCTTCGCGCACCGCGACCCTCGACCGCACCGTCAACGTGATCCCCGGCAGCCCGACCGACCTGAGCCGCTCCCCCTCGCCGACCCTGACGGGCGCCACCTTGGGGAGCACGCTGGTGACGGCCGACACGGAAGGCAGCTCTGTCGAAGACATGCGGCAATGTTACGAGACCATCACGCAATGGCTCGTGTGTTCGCCATCACAAGCCCTGGGACAGCCCTACGGCAGTCCTACGACCAAGATCCCTGCGACAGCCCCGCGGCTTCCGCCATGGCACCCCCGCCCGCAGTCTCCTAGGCTCAGGACGTACCAGGAAGGGAGCCCGCCATGACCGTCGACCCCAGTGATCCTGCGACGTTCGAGGACGAGAGCGACACCCCGTTCGATGTCGAAGCCCCCGAGGACGACATCACCGACGAACAGCCGACCGACCTCGACCCGGACAAGGCCAACGAGGCCGACGTCGCCGAACAGGCCCGCGTCGTCGCCCTCGACGAAGACGACTACCGGTGACGCCGAACAGGCCCCTTCAGTACCCCTTCCCGTACCCCTTCAGTAAGAAGAAGCCCCTTACCTCCGGCTCCCCGCGCCCCCTACATCCCTTCTAGAGGCATTCGCACGGCTTTCACCATCGTCCGGTACGTGAAATTCTGCGCTCGCACCGCGCACACCAGGGTTACCGAAAAGTACGATGGCGACGCGGCGCTCACCGCATGAGGACGACATTTGGGAGGCGGCGTGACAGCCATCGAGCAGACAGAGGCGGCGCGCCCGCGAGGCACCCGCCTGCCGCGCCGTGCCCGACGGAACCAGCTGCTGGGCGCCGCCCAGGAGGTCTTCGTCGCACAGGGTTACCACGCGGCCGCGATGGACGACATCGCCGAGCGCGCCGGCGTCAGCAAGCCGGTGCTCTACCAGCACTTCCCGGGCAAGCTCGACCTCTACCTCGCCCTCCTCGACCAGCACTGCGAGTCGCTGATCCAGGCGGTGCGCACCGCGCTCGCGTCGACGTCGGACAACAAGCAGCGCGTCCGGGCGACCATGGACGCGTACTTCGCCTACGTCGAGGACGACGGCGGTGCCTTCCGGCTGGTCTTCGAGTCGGACCTGACGAACGAGCCCGCCGTGCGCGAGCGCGTCGACAAGGTGACGAACGAGTGCGCCGAGGCGATCTGCGAGGTCATCGCCGAGGACACCGGCCTCTCACGGGCCGAGTCGATGCTGCTGGCCTCGGGTCTGGGCGGTCTCGCCCAGGTCGTCGCCCGCTCCTGGCTGCACAGCGACCGCAGCGTCCCGCGCGACCAGGCGGTCCAGCTGCTGGCCTCGCTGGCGTGGCGCGGCATCGCCGGTTTCCCGCTGCACGGCAGCGAACAGCACCACTGACCGCCGTGGACCCGGGTTTGTTCCCGCCGGCTGTTCGCTCTTGGCGTTCCGGCGCGGAACATCTACGTCCTCTCGCCGGGCTAGTGTGTGCTGCGTACGGCGCGGAAGATCGCGCACTTTGCTGACCGTCGGAGGGACATAGCCGTGGAGGTCAAGATCGGCGTGCTGCACACGCCTCGCGAGATCGTTCTGGAGACCGGTCAGAGCGCCGAGGAGGTCGAGCAGGCCGTGGCCGAGGCGCTGACCGGGAAGGCTCCGCTGCTGAGCCTGGTGGACGAGCACGGCCGCAAGGTCCTCGTCCCCGCCGACCGGCTCGCCTATGTCGAGCTCGGCGAGGCGGCCCCGCGCAAGGTGGGCTTCGGCGCGCTGTAGTCGCGAACGGACGAGGGGCCCGGTGACCGTCGAGGTCACCGGGCCCCTCGCGTTTCCGCCGCTTGTTCCTGTCTGCTTTCCGCCGCTGTTCTTATCCGCGTTTTCACCACAGATGGAGCACAAGTCACCCACAGGGGAGGATTGCATTCCGCAGGTCACGGGTATGACCGGCTACGACCGAACAACGACGCCGGCCGTGGGAGGGACCCCCCGTGATGATCCTGGAAGCGCTCGGCTCCGCTGTGCTGGGTGTGCTGCTCGCCTGGGCCGCCGCACACCGGCTCGCACACCGTCTGCCGACCCGCCCCCTGGTGTTCTCCACGGGCGTCGCCGGAGCCCTTTTCGGTGACTTCGTCACCCACAGCGCGCTGGGCCCCGGCAGCGGACTCGCGAGTCTCCTCGGCGCGGCCGTCGTCTCGGCGGCCTCGCTCTCGCTGCTCCTTCGGCCCTCGCGGCGACTCCGGGGACGATCCGCGCCGGCTTAGCTAGGCGGCGAGCCCCAGGGCCGCCATCCGCTTGGTGTGCGCCTCGGTGATCCGGGAGAACATCCGGCCCACCTCCGCGAGGTCGAAACCGTCCGCAACACCGCCCACGAGCATCGTCGACAGCGCGTCCCGGTCGGCCACCACCCGCTGCGACTGCGACAGCGCCTCCCCCATCAACCGCCGTGCCCACAGGGCGAGTCGGCCCCCCACGCGCGGGTCCGCGTCGATCGCCGCGCGCACCTTCTCCACGGCGAAACTCGCGTGTCCCGTGTCGTCGAGAACCCCGAGCACGAGCGAGCGGGAGTCCCCGTCCAGGCGGGCGGCGACCTCGCGGTAGAAGTCGCTGGCGATCGAGTCGCCGACGTAGGCCTTGACGAGGCCTTCCAGCCAGTCCGAGGGCGCCGTCTGCTTGTGGAAGCCGTCGAGGGCGGCGACGAACGGCTGCATCGCGTCGGTCGGCTCGGCGCCGATCTCGGTGAGCCGGTCCCTGAGCTGCTCGAAGTGGTGGAACTCGGCCGACGCCATCTTCGCCAGCTCCGCCTTGTCCGCGAGCGTCGGCGCCAGCTTGGCGTCCTCCGCGAGCCGCTCGAACGCCGCCAGCTCGCCGTACGCGAGCGCGCCGAGCAGGTCCACGACCGCGTTGCGGTACTGCGGGTCGACGGAGGCCGTGGCCCAGTCCTGGGCGGCGACTCCGGTGGGTTCGGCGGGCGCGTCGGAGGCGTTGTCAGCGGTCGTCATGAAGCGCACAATAGCCCGCTCACAGCACGGCGGAAGTCCCTGGTCAATCAGTGTGACGACGACAACGTGACCAAATCGGCCAACGCATGTGCGTGATTCCGGGGTATGGTGGTAATGCGCCCGCCGAGTATTCGCCGGGCCGCACGAATGAGGATGCCCGGTCGGTGGCCCGATCGGCTCCGACCCGACAGCCCTCCTCGCCCGTACGGCACGTTGCGTACGTCGTTCGGAGGGGGACCCTCAGCGGTACGAGCGCTAGAGCGTCGGCAGTGGTCCCGTGCAGTACGGCTTGCCCTCACGGGTTGTCCGTAAGGCAGCCGACGTCCCCGGCACGGTCCTGACACGACCCCCGCGCTCGCCTCGCACCGCGCACACAGAAGAGGCAGCACCCTGACTACTTTCCGAGAGCTCGGAATCCTTCCCGAGACCGCTGAGGCCCTTGAGGCCGTCGGTATCGTCTCCCCCTTCCCGATCCAGGAGATGACGCTCCCCGTAGCCCTTTCCGGCACGGACGTCATCGGCCAGGCCAAGACCGGCACCGGCAAGACGCTGGGCTTCGGCCTCCCGCTCCTGGAGCGCGTCACCGTCCCCGCGGACGTCGAGGCCGGCCGGGCCAAGCCCGAGCAGCTGACCGACGCCCCGCAGGCACTCGTCGTCGTCCCCACCCGCGAGCTGTGCACGCAGGTCACGAACGACCTGCTGACCGCGGGCAAGGTGCGCAACGTCCGCGTCCTCGCCATCTACGGCGGCCGGGCCTACGAGCCGCAGGTCGAGGCGCTCCGCAAGGGCGTCGACGTCATCGTCGGCACCCCGGGCCGCCTGCTCGACCTCGCGGGCCAGAAGAAGCTCGACCTCAAGCACATCAGGTCGCTCGTCCTGGACGAGGCCGACGAGATGCTCGACCTGGGCTTCCTGCCCGACGTCGAGAAGATCATCAACTTCCTGCCGGCCAAGCGCCAGACGATGCTGTTCTCGGCGACCATGCCGGGCGCGGTCATCGGCCTCGCGCGCCGCTACATGACGCAGCCCACGCACATCCGCGCCACCTCGCCGGACGACGAGGGCGCGACGGTCGCGAACACCAAGCAGTTCGTCTACCGCGCGCACAACATGGACAAGCCCGAGCTCGTCGCCCGCATCCTGCAGGCCGAGGGCCGTGGCCCGGTCATGGTCTTCTGCCGTACGAAGCGCACGGCGGCCGACCTCGCCGACCAGCTCCAGCAGCGCGGCTTCGCCTCCGGCGCGGTCCACGGCGACCTCGGCCAGGGCGCCCGCGAGCAGGCACTGCGCGCGTTCCGCAACGGCAAGGTGGACGTGCTCGTCTGCACCGACGTCGCCGCCCGCGGTATCGACGTCGAGGGCGTCACGCACGTCATCAACTACCAGTCCCCCGAGGACGAGAAGACCTACCTGCACCGCATCGGCCGCACCGGCCGCGCGGGCGCCAAGGGCATCGCGGTCACCCTCGTCGACTGGGACGACATCCCGCGCTGGCAGCTCATCAACAAGGCGCTGGACCTCGGTTTCCCGAACCCGCCGGAGACGTACTCCACCTCCCCGCACTTCTTCGAGGAGATGAACATCCCCGCGGGCACCAAGGGTGTCCTGCCCCGCTCGGAGCGCACGCTCGCCGGGCTGGCAGCGGAGGAGGTCGAGGACCTCGGCGAGACCGGCGGACGCGGCGGCCCGCGTGGCCGGGGCGGCCGCGACGGCGGTCGTGGTGGCCGTGACAGCGGTCGTGACGCCGGCAGGGGCGGTCGCGACAACAGCCGCGCCGAGTCCCGTTCCGCCGACACCGAGCGCGCGGCACGCACCCCGCGCCGCCGCCGTCGTACCCGCAACGGCGCCCCGATGGAAGGGACTTCAGCGGCTACGGCCGTGACGTCGTCCACTCCGGAGGAGACCGCGCTGGCCGCGTCCGAGGACACCGCGACCCGCACCCCGCGCCGCCGTCGCCGCACGCGCAACGGAGCGGCGGGAGAGCAGCTGCCGGCCACGGCAGTCACCTCCACGCCCGCGTCCGAGGCCGCGGAAAGCGCCGTCGCCACGGCTGAGGCTCCGGCCCTGGACACCCCGTCGACGACGTCTCGCCGCCGCCGCACGCGGAAGTCGGCGGAGCCGGCGGTCGAGACCGCGGCGGCGACTCCGGTCGTCGAGACCCCGGTGGTCGAGACCCCGGTGGCCGTGACTCCGGTCGAGGAGACCAAGCCGCGCCGCCGGACCCGTAAGGCCGTACAGGCCGCGGAGCCGGCCGAGGCCGCGACCCCGGCTGCTACCACCGAACCCGCCGCCGTGGCCGCGGTCGACACGGCCGAGGCCGTCGAGGCCAAGCCGCGTCGGACCCGGGCGCGGAAGACCGCGGCTCCGGTCGAAGCGGTCGAGGTCGTCAACACGGTCGAGGGCGTCGAGGAGACCAAGCCGCGGCGCCGTACCGCGACCCGCAAGGCCGTCGCCGAGATCCCCGCCCAGGTGGTCGAGGAGGCCGCGCCCCGGCGCCGTACCCGCAAGGTCGCGGAGCCGGTGGTGGAGGCCGTGGAGACGCCGGTCGTGGCGGAGACCAAGCCGCGGCGGACCCGGAAGGCCGCGGCTCCGGCCGAAGTCGTCGCCGTGGACACCGCCGAGGCCGTCGAGGCCAAGCCGCGTCGGACGCGCAAGACGGCCGCCGCTGTTGCCGTAGAGGCTCCGGTTGAGGTCGCCGAGGTCAAGCCGCGCCGCACCCGCAAGACCGCAGTCGCCGCCGAGACCGTCGTAGACACGGTTGAGGCTGTCGAGAGCAAGCCGCGTCGGGCCCGCAAGACAGCCGCCGCTGTAGCCGTCGAGGCACCTGCGGAGGTCGTCGCCGAGGCCAAGCCGCGTCGGACCCGCAAGGCAGCGGTTGCCGCCGTGGACACGGCCGAGGCCGTCGAGGCCAAGCCCCGTCGCACCCGCAAGACGGCCGCCACCGCCGAGATCCCGGCCCAGGTGGCCGAGGAGGCGGAGGTCAAGCCGCGTCGTCGTACGACCCGCAAGGCCGCCGAGGCCCCGGTCGTCACGGAGACGGCGGAGGCCACCGAGGCCAAGCCGAGGGTGCGTCGCCCGCGCAAGACGGCGGCAGCGGCGGCTGAGACCACCGAGGGCTGACCGAACTCAGTGCCGCCGATGGCCCGGTCCACTTCACGTGGGCCGGGCCATCGGCGTTCCACCAGCGCGTTAACCCTGGTTACACCCTCCCGTCCATGTCCCGCTCAGCCTCGCCGGTTAACCTCGACCCATGAGCAAGCCGCCCTCCTTCACCCCGCCCCCCGGCGCTCGCGCGTACCAGCTGCGGACCGCGCGCGGTGAGTTCGCCGTCGTGGACTCGCCCGTGGGCGACGGCGTCGAGGCGAAGGGGGTCGCGCTGCTGCTGCCGGGGTTCACCGGGAGCAAGGAGGACTTCAACCCGCTGCACGAGGCGTTCGGGGCGCGCGGGTACCGGACCGTGGCCGTGGACGGACGGGGACAGTACGAGTCGGACGGCCCGGCCGAGGACGAATCCCCTTACGCCCAGGACGAGTTGGCGCGGGACGTACTCGCGCTGGCCGAGACCGTGGGCGCGCCGGTGCATCTGCTCGGGCACTCCTTCGGCGGGCAGGTGGCGCGGGCGGCCGTACTGCTGGACCCCACACCATTCGTGTCGCTGACGCTCATGGCGTCGGGGCCGGCGGAGATCTCGGCCTCCCAGCAGCAGCGCGTGAAGCTGTTGCGGGACGCGCTCGCGGTGATGTCGATGGCCGAGGTGTGGGACGCGATCCAGGCGATGGAGGCACCGGAGGAGACCGAGACCGGCGGTGGGCTGGACGAGGGCCTCGACGACCGGGCCGACCTGCGCCGCCGCTGGCTGGGCACGAAGCCGGCCCAACTCCTCGCCGCGGGACGCCAGTTGTGCGTGGAGCCGGACCGGGTGGCCGAACTGGCCGCGGTCCCCCTCCCCTTCCACGTCCTCTCCGGCTCCCGCGACGACACCTGGCCGGTGCCGCTCCTGGACGACATGGCCGTACGGCTGAAGGCGCGGCGGACGGTCATCGCGCGGGCCGAGCACTCACCGAACACGGACCAGCCGGCCGCGACGGCCAAGGCGATCGCCGACTTCTGGGACAGCACCGCCCGATAGTCTCCGGGACAGCAACTCCCGCTGGACAGAAGTCAGTTCAGTACTGCGTCTGCAGGTGCTCCCAGAACCCGTCCCGCAGCGCGCGCCGCAGGTCGGCCTGCCCGCGCAGCGAGTACTGCAGCAGCCCCTCCGCCTCGACCAGCAGGTCCTGGTCGACGGACCCCGGCAGATACGGATGCCCGGGCAGCAGCTCCACCAGCGCCTCCCTCCCCCGCGCCGCGAGCCACTTCGCGGCGATCTGCGCGCCCACGAAGCGGACGTCGTCGCGGGTGGGCCGGGTGGCGGCGGACGCGCGCCGGGAGACGTACGGCTTGAAGAAGTCGAGGTCGAAGGTGCGCTGACTGTCGACCTCCCAGAGGAGCGGCTCCGCCTGGTTACGGCCCTCCGGCGCCTCGATGCCCCACAAGTGGACGCGGGCGCCGTACCCTTGGGCCGCCTCGACCGCCGAGACCAGGTCCTCGTCGCCGCCGATGAGGGCCGCGTCGCTGATGGCGCGGTGCCGGGCGAGGGACTCCAGGTCGGAGCGGATGAGTGAATCGACGCCCTTCTGCTGGTTGTTGGCGTTGAGATTGCCCAACCGCACCTTCACGTCCGGGAGTTCGGCGATGGCCTGCTGCTCGGCGGTGTGGATGCGCCGCCGAGCGCCGTCGTACCAGTAGACCCGCAACAGCCGACTGTCCGCGAAGATCGTGCGGGCCTTGTCGATGAGCGCCTCGATGAGGCCCTCGGTGTCGAGGTCGAAGGTGCGTCGGTCCTCGGTCCCGGAGACGAGGCGGCCCGCGGCTGCATACAAATACCCGGCGTCGACGAAGATCGCATGCGTCGAGGGCGTCTTCGCCACTTCGGCGAGCATGCGCTGCAGCAGCTCGTTCGTGCGGTCGATGCGGGCGCTGAGGGCCGCGAGGTCGTCGTTCATCGCTTCCATTGTCCCGGCGGTCACGCTGCGAACACAACCGGTCCCGGTCAGTCTCGCGGCGATCTCTTACCGGTCAGTAATTAGGCGTTCGAAAAATTTCCTTAGCGTAGGGAATGTTTGTAACACACACCCCGTTGACTACATACGTAACCAAGTAGTTCTCCTCAGGAGGATGACCAGACGAAGGGAGAAGCCCATGCGCTTCGAAATCATGCGTCTCGACGAGGTCGACGGCACCACCGTGGACAGCACCGTCGTGGACGCCGCCTCCGTCAATCGGATCGTGCAACAGGCTGCCGCCATAGGACAGCGCCTGTGGATCCGCCCCGCCGAGACCAAAGCCTCGTAACACCTACGACTCTCTGACGACGACGCCGCGAACGACTGAAACGCGGATCAACACCACACTTCAGAACCCCCGCACGGCACCGATGCCGGGCGGGGGTTCTGCGTATACCGGGACTGTTGTACGCGTACGGGGTGCCTACGACGATCAGCTCGCGCGAACGACCTGGGTGATCCCGTTGATGATCTGCTGCACGGCGATGGCGGAGAGCATCATCCCCGCGAGCCGCGTGACGAGAACGACCCCGCCGTCCTTGATGACCCGGATGATCAGCAGCGAGTACCGCATCACCACCCACAGCACGACATGGATGGCGAGGATCGCCGTCCACACCGACACCTGCGTGGCCACGCTGTCGGCCTTCTGCACGGCGAGGATGACGGACACGATGGCGCCCGGCCCGGCGAGCAACGGCATGCCCAGCGGTACGAGGGCGACGTTGACGTCCTTGGTCTGCTTGGGCTCGTCGGTCTTGCCGGTGAGCAGGTCGAGCGCGATGAGCAGAAGCAGCAGCCCGCCCGCGATCATCAGCGCGGGCACGGAGACGTGCAGATAGTCGAGGATCTGATGCCCGAGCAGCCCGAACACGGTGATGACACCGCCCGCGACACACACGGCCTGGAACGCCATGCGCTTCTGCACCTTGGACGGTCGTCCGGCGGTCAGCGCGAGGAAGATCGGGGTGATCCCAGGGGGATCCATGATGACAAAAAGGGTCAGGAAGAGGGAGCCGAAGACGGCGACGTCGAACATGGGTGAGCCACGAACCTTGCAGATGAGAGTGAGCGGAGACGATCGGACGGAGGCGGGGTTCAGACTCCGCCGGCCCCCGGCACCGGGAACGCCCCGGTGGCGCGCCGCGTGATCTCGCCGTACACCTCGGGATCGGTCGTGTACTCCCCGAGCCGCACGCTCTTCCGGCTCCCGTGATAGTCACTGGACCCGGTCGCCAGCAGCCCGAGCTCCTTCGCGAGCCCCCGCAACCGCACGCGAGTCTCGGCATCGTGATCCATGTGCTCGACCTCGATCCCGTCGAGCCCGGCGGCGGCCATCTCGGCAATGGCAGCCTCAGGCACGGTGTGCCCACGCTTACTGGCGCCAGGGTGCGCGAACACGGTCACGCCTCCCGCGGCCTTCACCAGCCGAATGGCTTCAAAGGGATCGGTCTCGTGCTTGGCCACATGAGCGCGCCCCCCATCGGCCAGCCACTCCCCGGTGAACGCGTCATTCACCGTGGGCACAACACCCAACTCGACGAGCGCGGTGGCGACATGAGGCCGCCCGACGGACCCTTCCCCGGCGATCCGGGCAACCTGCTCCCAGGTAACCGGCACCCCCAGTTCCTGCAGCCGCCCCACCATGGCCCGAGCCCGAGGCACCCGATCGTCCCGAACCAGCTCCCGCTCAGCGAGCAGAGCCGGCTCCTCCGGGTCGAACAGGTAGGCCAGCATGTGCATGGACACCCCGTCGATCCGACAGGACATCTCGGCCCCGGTGACGAGCGTGAGCCCCGAGGGCAACGCGTCGATCGCCTCCGCATACCCACGACTGGTGTCGTGATCGGTCAGCGCGACAACATCCAGCCCAGCAGCGGCAGCATTCCGCACCAGCTCAGCGGGCGTATCCGTACCGTCCGAGGCCGTGGAGTGGGTGTGCAGATCGATACGCACGACGCGGACTCCAGACGATGACGATACGAAAAAGGGACGAGTCAAGGGTAACGGCAACCCCGGGGCCCCCATGAACACCGCGTAGGGCAACCCCCTAAGGGGCGCGGGGAACTGCGCGACCAGCCACAACGAGCCCGCACCCGCCCCACGAACCGAACCCACCGCCCCTCTAGGCGCTACGGCTCAAGCAAGCGCGGCGACAACGCCCCGCACGGCACCAGATCAACTTCCGCCCCCGCATCCCGCAAATCCGTAAGCACCAGCTCGTCATACATCAACAACCCCGACTGCTCAGGCCACACCACGGCCCACAGCCACAGCCCCAACGCCTCGCCGGCAAAAACCGCCCGATCATCCGGCGCCGTAGACACATGCCACAACGGCGTAGGCCGCCCCGCCGCCAGCAACTTCGCCTGAGGAGGCTTCTCGACGTTCATATAGGGCCCAGGATCCGGCCCATCGATCCCCGCATACCGCGCCCCGAGCCCGACCCCCAGCTCCTCCGCGACAAGGATCAACTCCCCGATCCCCCCAAGCGGCCCCGGCCCGGAACACGCAACGGCCGTAGCCCGCCCCCCACTACGGTCATCCCCCGCGCAGGCCACCCCGGTGAACAGCCACCCGACCGGCAACGGCCACGGCATCCACACCGGCACCTTCGTCCGATGCACCACGACACTGAGCGCCTCGACGCTGGGCGGGATCACGGGCTGCAGCGGATGCACCGTCCCGTGCACATCGCACTGCCAGGAATCGGCGAAGAGTCCGGGAGCCCTGACCCGGCCACCACACTTCGGGCAACTGGGTTCGCCCCTCATAGGGCCCCACGGTCCTACCCTCACCCGCGCACGTCAAGGACGATCACCCGTCCGGCCGGGACCACTCACGGAGCGAAACCAGGACCGCTCACCGAGCGAAACTAGATGTAACTTGCATTCATTACCTTGCCTAACTTACTATGTGCATATACCAACTACTTGGGAGGAAGCATGGACGACCCCTTCGACAAGGGAGCCGACACCGGCTCGGGCAGCATCCTTCGACAGCCCAAGGCGGTCTGGGCCACCGCGGGCGCCTCGGTCGTCGCCTTCATGGGCATCGGACTCGTCGACCCGATCCTGCCGTCGATCGCCAAGGGCCTGGACGCCACGGCGAGCCAGGTGTCCCTGCTCTTCACCTCGTACTTCCTGATCACCGCCATCGCGATGCTGGTGACCGGCTTCGTCTCCAGCCGCATCGGCGGCAAGAAGACCCTGCTGCTCGGCCTCGCCCTCGTCGTGGTCTTCGCGGGCCTCGCCGGCACCTCGGGATCGGTCGGCGAACTCGTCGGCTTCCGGGCCGGCTGGGGCCTGGGCAACGCGCTCTTCGTGTCGACCGCCCTCGCCGTCATCGTCGGCGCGGCGGCCGGCGGCAGCGCCGCCGCGATCCTGCTCTACGAGTCCGCCCTCGGCCTGGGCATGGCCTGCGGCCCGCTGCTCGGCGCCCTGCTGGGCAACCAGAGCTGGCGCTACCCCTTCTTCGGCACCGCGTTCCTGATGGCGATCGGCTTCCTCTGCATCACGGTGTTCCTGAAGGAACAGCCGAAGCCGGCCCAGAAGACGTCCCTGCTCGACCCGCTGAAGGCGCTGGGCCACGGCGGCCTGGCCTCCGCAGCCGTCTCCTCGTTCTTCTACAACTACACGTTCTTCACCGTGCTGGCCTTCACCCCGTTCGTGCTGAACATGACCCCGTACAAGTCGGGTGCCGTGTTCTTCGCCTGGGGTGTCCTGCTCGCCGTCTTCTCGGTCTTCGTCGCCCCGCGCCTCCAGGCCCGGTTCGGCTCCCTGAAGGTGCTCGGCGGTTCACTCGTACTGCTCGCCGCCGACGTCCTGGTCCTCGGCTACGGCAGCCACACCACCGCCATCGTCTGCACGATCCTGTCCGGCGCCTTCATCGGCGTGAACAACACCGTCTACACCGAGCTGGCCCTGGGCGTCTCGGACGCGCCGCGCCCGGTGGCAAGCGCGGGCTACAACTTCGTCCGCTGGTTCGCGGCGGCGGCCGCGCCGTTCTTCGCGCCGAAGATCGAGGGGTGGAGCAACATCCACATCCCGTTCGTGGTCGCGGCGATCACCGCGGCGCTGGGCGCGCTGGTGGTCCTCGTACGACGGAACGCGCTCACGCACGAGGCCGAGGAGCTGGAGCCGAGGCACGCGGTGGAGGACAGTGTCGCGGTGTTCGCCAACTAGCCGATTCCCGGCCGCCGTTGGTGGGCTCGCTGGTGAGCTTGCTCACTACGACGGTCAGCTGCGGCGGTCAGTCCAGCGGGACGGACCTGCGGGAGGGATCCCGGAGGTCCGTCCCGTTCGTCAACCAGCGTTCCTGGAGGGCCTGCGCGCCGTGGACGCGTTTCCAGGCGGCCTCGTTCGGCGTCATGGGGAGCAGCGGCAGGAAGCGCACCGGGTCGAGGGGCGCGTCGAGGTCCAGGTCCTCGACCAGGCCGCCCGGCTCGGCGACCAGCACCGAGGTGAACGGAGCGCCGGGCCACAGCGGTTCACCCACGTCGAGGGAGGCGCCGGGGGCCACGATCACGCCCTCGACCTGCGGGGACGCGGCCAGCACGGCGAGGGGCCGGAGCACCTTGTCGGTGTCGGCGAGGCCGCCGCGGACGGAGAGGACCAGCTCGGCGCGCGGGCCCGCGACCGGGTCGGCGAGCATCGCCGTGGGGTCGCTCATGGGCTGCGCGGACATGCCGAGGGTGGCGTAGCGGACGACGGTGCCGTCCTGGTTGTCGTCCGGGAAACGCAGGACCTCGACGCGGTCCGTGCCGAGGAAGGTGACCGCGGCGCGGGCGTCCGGTTCGCCCAGCGCGGTGCGCAACCGTGCCTCTACCAGAGCAAGAACATCAACCATGCGGTGAGCATAGAACTCGTCAGTACCGGGCAAAGCAGCGCCTTGACAGTTCGGCCTGCTGATAGTCTGGGCCGGTCGTTCGGGCAGCACGCAGAAGCGTCGCGATCAAGTCCCGACGCCGTTGACACTCCCCCACGGGGGACCGGCCGGAGGAGGTGGGGCTGCAATGGACCGAAGTCGGCCTGGCAGTACCACCCGCTCTTCCGGCCGCTGATGTCGTCGCTCTGGCTCTGCTTCTAGCCTCCAGCCGGCTGCCGCCGCCTCTCGCACTTCTTCACTGTCGCGGAAGAGCACTTCGTTTCTTTTTCCTGATCTGCCTGATCTGTCCGGTGTGTTCGATCCGACCGATCTGTCTGTTCCGAAGTCAGTGCCTGTATCAGTAGCGAAGTTCGCCACCGCGACGGAGCGGTGCTCCCCGCTTTGTGGACGTGCCAAACATCCGTACCTCAGGACGTCCCCATTCCGGGCAGTTCCAACCGTCCGCCGGCGCCTTTCGTTGCTCGACGCGAAGGAGCCCGCCATGTCGATGATCCGCGACCTGCGTGCCGTGGTCCGCCCGTCCCGTCCCTCCCTGCGCAAGGACGGCGGCGCGTACGACACGACCCGCGACCCCGGCACCCCCTCGGCCGTCGTCGACTGCGCCGTGTACCGCGACGGCGCCCGCCTCGACGCCGGCAAGCCGCTCACCCCGCACGAGGCGATGCGCCTGGTGCGCCGTGACGGCGGCTTCGTGTGGATCGGCCTGCACGAGCCGACCGAGGCCGAATTCGCCGTCATCGCCCGGGAGTTCGGACTCCACCCGCTCGCCGTCGAGGACGCCGTACAGGCCCACCAGCGCCCCAAGCTGGAGCGCTACGACGACTCCCTCTTCACCGTCTTCAAGACCATCCACTACGTCGAGCACGACCAACTCACCGCCAACAGCGAGGTAGTTGAGACCGGCGAGGTCATGTGCTTCACCGGGCGGGACTTCTTCATCACCGTCCGGCACGGCGGCCAGGGTTCCCTGCGGGCGCTGCGGCACCGGCTGCAGGACGACCCGGAGCTGCTCGCGCGCGGTCCCTCGGCGGTGCTGCACTCGATCGCCGACCACGTCGTCGACGGCTATGTCGCGGTCGCTGACGCGGTGCAGGACGACATCGACGAGGTCGAGACCGAGGTGTTCACGCCGGGCCGCAAGGGCGGGGTCTCGCGCGGTGTCGACTCGGCGCGGATCTACCAACTCAAGCGCGAGGTACTGGAGTTCAAGCGCGCGGTGTCGCCGCTGCTGCGCCCGATGCAGCTGCTGAGCGAGCGGCCGATGCGGCTGATCGACCCGGACATCCAGAAGTACTTCCGCGATGTCGCCGACCACCTCGCCCGGGTCCACGAGCAGGTCATCGGCTTCGACGAGCTGCTCAACTCGATCCTCCAGGCCAACCTCGCGCAGGCGTCCGTAGCCCAGAACGAGGACATGCGGAAGATCACCGCGTGGGCCGCGATCATCGCCGTACCGACGATGGTGACGGGCGTGTACGGCATGAACTTCGAGCACATGCCGGAGCTGCACGCGAAGTACGGGTATCCGGCGGTGCTCACCTTCACCGTGGCCGTCTGTCTCGCCATCCACCGCACACTGAAGCGCAACGGCTGGCTGTGAGCGGCTGGATAGGCTGACGCCCATGACTAGCAGCGAGCCGCTCGACCAGGCCCTCGTCGAGGAGGCCACGAAGAAGTCCGGCCTCGTCTGGGTGAGCGGTCCGGGCGTCCCGGCCCGCGCCCTGTGGCACGTCTGGCACGAGGGCGCGGCCTGCCTGATCGGCGACGGACCGGGCGAGCAGCCGCTGCCGGGACTGACCGACGGCGGCCCCGCCGAGGTCACGGTCCGCAGCAAGGACAAGGGCGGCCGACTGGTCTCCTGGACCGCGAAGGTCGTAGAGCTGGCGCCCGACTCCGAGGCCTGGACGGCGGCCGTGGCCGAGCTGAAGGGCAAGCGTCTCAACGCCCCCGACGGCGAGGCGATGACGGCCCGCTGGGCCCGCGAAGCCAGGGTGCTGCGCCTGGAGCCGACGGGAGCGATCGCCGGCCTGCCGGAGGGTTCGCTGGCACAGCCCCCGCTGCCCTCGCCCGCGACGACCCGTCAGCCGGCCCCGGCAGGCCTGCCGCGCCTGCTCCTGAAGAAGAAACGCAAGCAGCGATAAGTACGTAACCGCCGCAACTACCGCTAGGAAGACGGCAGTTGCTTGCCGTAGTCGACAGTGTCGTCGCCCTTCGGCTGCGTCACCGTGAAGCTCTTGCCCCAGTCCGAGAAGGTCAGCGTGCCCGCGCCGCCCGCGCGGACCAGCCGGAGCGGATACGGCTTGCCCTCGAGGGAGACGTCGAGGGTGCCGCCGGAGCCCTTGTCACCGGTGATGCGGATCGTCCGGACACCGTTCTGCGCGTGGTGCCCGTCCGTCGCGAGTGAGCCGTGCAGGGTCAGCAAGCTGGAGAGGAGAACGTCCTTGTCCGTGAAACCACTGAACTTCTTGTACGAGGGGTCCCCCTGCGGCACCTTCACGTACTTGCCGTGCAGCGAGTCGCCGGCGCCCGAGTCCCCGTTGCTGTTCCAGAAGTCCGCGTCGGCCTTCAGGTACAGCTCCTCGCCGATCCGCAGCAGCCCGAAGGTCGACCCCTTCGAGGTGACCGACCCGCTGCCGCCGTCGGACTTCAGCCGCATGTCGAGCGTGTACGTCTTCCCGCTGGTGACGACGGTCCCGGACAGCCGTACCGCGTCGGCACCGCCCGCGGCCGTCACCGACCTGGACTGGATCTTGTCGGCGGCCAGCTTGCCGACCCCGTTCGTCCCCGCGTCCGGGTCCTCGCCGCCGCACCCCGCGAGGGCCAGGACACAGACCGCGCCGAGCAGCGCCGCACGACGGTTTCGGACCTGGGGGATCGCAGTCACAGGTGGGGTGCCTTCCATGCGGGGGGCGATGGCGTACGGCAGCGTACCGGGGCCGCGAGGTGCCGGCGGAGCCAGTCCGTCCGGACCGCCCACCAGCGCGGATCACATGGGGACGGGCTAGCCTGAAGCCCGTCCGAGCAGGCATTTCGGAAGATCCGGAAACCACTCCGGAAACCAGAAAACCCATCAGCGGATCAGTACAGAATCCATCGGTGGATCAGCAGAGAAAGAAGGAGGTGCGGCCATGGCAGCCGGCGCTCCCCGAGTCTTCGTGTCGCACCTCTCCGGTGTCGCCGTCTTCGACCCGAACGGCGACCAGGTGGGCCGCGTCCGCGACCTCGTCGCCATGCTCCGCGTGGGCAACCGGCCCCCGCGGCTGCTCGGCCTCGTCGTCGAACTCTCCACCCGGCGCCGCATCTTCCTCCCGATGACCCGGATCACCGGCATCGAGTCCGGCCAGGTCATCACGACGGGTGTGCTGAACGTCCGCCGCTTCGAGCAACGGCCCACCGAGCGGCTGGTGTTCGGCGAACTGCTGGACCGGCGCGTCACCCTCGTCGAGACCCACGAGGAGGTCACCGTCCTCGACCTCTCGGTGCAGCATCTGCCGGCCCGCCGGGACTGGGAGATCGACCGGATCTTCGTCCGCAAGGGCAAGACCGGCGGAGCCTTCAGAAGGGCCAAGGGCGAGACGCTGACCGTGGACTGGTCCAGCGTCACCGGTTTCTCCCTGGAGGAGCAGGGGCAGGGCGCGGAGAGCCTCCTGGCCACCTTCGAGCAGCTGCGCCCCGCCGACCTCGCCAACGTCCTGCACCACCTCTCCCCCAAGCGCCGGGCCGAGGTCGCCGCCGCCCTCGACGACGACCGCCTCGCCGACGTCCTCGAAGAGCTCCCGGAGGACGACCAGATCGAGATCCTCGGCAAGCTGAAGGAGGAGCGCGCGGCCGACGTCCTGGAGGCCATGGACCCGGACGACGCGGCCGACCTCCTCTCCGAACTCCCCGAGGACGACAAGGAACGCCTCCTCAACCTGATGCAGCCCTCGGAGGCGGCCGACGTACGCCGCCTGATGTCGTACGAGGAGCACACCGCGGGCGGCCTCATGACCACCGAGCCGATCGTCCTACGGCCCGACGCGACCGTCGCCGACGCGCTCGCCCGGGTCCGCAGCGCCGACCTCTCCCCCGCGCTCGCCGCGCAGGTGTACGTCTGCCGCCCGCCCGACGACACCCCGACCGGCAAGTACCTCGGCACGGTCCACTTCCAGCGGCTGCTGCGCGACCCGCCGTACACCCTGGTCAGCGCGATCATCGACGACGACCTGCAGCCGCTGGACCCGGACGCGTCGCTCCAGTTGATCGCCGGGTTCTTCGCGACGTACGACATGGTCGCGGCGCCCGTGGTCGACGAGACCGGGTCGCTGCTCGGCGCGGTGACCGTGGACGACGTGCTGGACCACATGCTGCCGGAGGACTGGCGGGAGACCGAGTTCCATCTCGACGAGGGCGACAGCGACGGCGAGAACGAGGCATCGACAGAGACGGAGGAGGTGGCGGCTCATGACTCCTGAGCGCGAGTCCACGCGGGAGAGGACACCGGCGGGCGCGACCGCCACCACCCGGACCCGGGCCCGGCTCGACCAGCCGCGTCCGCCCCGGCGCCGGTTCCTGCCCGAGTACGACCCCGAGGCGTTCGGGCGGATGTCGGAGCGGATCGCGCGGTTCCTGGGGACCGGGCGGTTCATCGTCTGGATGACGGTCGTCATCATCGCGTGGGTGCTGTGGAACATCTTCGCGCCCCGGGACGTCCGCTTCGACAACTACCCGTTCATCTTCCTCACCCTGATGCTGTCGCTCCAGGCCTCCTACGCGGCCCCGCTGATCCTGCTCGCGCAGAACCGGCAGGACGACCGCGATCGGGTCAACCTCGAACAGGACCGCAAGCAGAACGAGCGGTCGATCGCGGACACCGAGTACCTCACCCGCGAGATCGCCGCCCTGCGCATCGGCCTCGGCGAGGTCGCGACCCGGGACTGGATCCGCTCCGAACTCCAGGATCTGGTGAAAGAGCTGGAGGAACGGGAGAACGGCCACCACAAACACGTCGTATTCCCGGCGGAACGGTCGCATGGACGTGACGTAGACGACCGGTGACGGGCTTACCGGGGGCCCCGCGCGGCGCCGTACCATCGACCCTATGGCTACGGAAGACGCGGTGCGTGAAGCGCTGTCGACGGTGAACGACCCCGAGATCAACCGACCCATCACCGAGTTGGGGATGGTCAAGTCGGTGGAGATCGGTGCGGACGGAGCGGTCGCGGTCACCGTGTACCTGACGGTCTCCGGCTGTCCCATGCGCGAGACCATCACCCAGCGCGTGACCGACGCGGTCATGGGCGTCGAGGGCGTCACCGGTGTCGAGGTGACCCTGGACGTGATGAGCGACGAGCAGCGCAAGGAACTCGCGACCGCCCTGCGCGGTGGCAAGGCCGAGCGCGAGGTTCCCTTCGCGCAGCCCGGCTCCCTCACCCGCGTGTACGCGGTCGCCTCCGGCAAGGGCGGCGTCGGCAAGTCCTCGGTGACGGTGAACCTCGCGGCCGCGATGGCCGCCGACGGCCTGAAGGTCGGTGTCGTCGACGCCGACATCTACGGCCACTCCGTGCCCCGCATGCTGGGCGCCGACGGCCTCCCCACCCAGGTCGAGAACATGATCATGCCGCCGTCGGCACACGGCGTGAAGGTCATCTCCATCGGCATGTTCACCCCGGGCAACGCACCGGTGGTGTGGCGCGGGCCCATGCTGCACCGGGCACTGCAGCAGTTCCTGGCGGACGTGTACTGGGGCGACCTGGATGTGTTGTTGCTCGACCTCCCGCCGGGCACGGGCGACATCGCGATCTCCGTCGCCCAGCTCGTCCCGAACGCCGAGATCCTGGTCGTGACGACCCCTCAGCAGGCGGCGGCCGAGGTCGCCGAGCGCGCGGGCTCCATCGCCGTACAGACCCACCAGAAGATCGTCGGCGTCGTCGAGAACATGGCGGGCCTGCCGTGCCCGCACTGCGGCGAGATGGTCGACGTCTTCGGCACGGGCGGCGGCCAGTCGGTCGCGGACGGCCTCACGCGCACGACGGGCGCGTCGGTCCCGGTGCTGGGGAGCATTCCGATCGACGTCCGCCTCCGCGAGGGCGGCGACGAGGGCAAGCCGGTGGTCCTGAGCGACCCGGACTCCCCGGCGGGGGCTGCGCTGCGCGCGATCGCGGGCAAGCTGGGGGGACGGCAGCGGGGCCTTTCGGGCATGTCGCTGGGGATCACCCCGCGGAACAAGTTCTAGGGATCTTCTTACGCGGTTTTTCTACGACGATGGGGGCGCCGTCTCACGGACGGCGCCCCCATCGTCGTAGCCGCTACTGGGCTGCGTAGGTCGTGATGTCCTTGATCATGGCGAAGCCGAGCCCATACGCGCTCATGCCCCTCCCGTACGCCCCCACGTGCACGCCCTCCTGAGTCGACCCGGCCAGCACCCAGCCGAACTCGGACTCGCGGTAGTGGAAGGGCGTCGGGACGCCGTCCACCGGGAGGGACAGGGTCGACCAGTCGTCGCCGGCGAGGTCGTCGGCCAGCACCCAGGCCGTCTCCGTCTGCTGCTCCAGCCAGTCGTCGCGCAGGGTGTGGTCCATCTGCCCGGGCCAGGTGAAGGACAGCAGTCCCACCCCGGCGAGCCAGGCCGCAGAGGACACCGACGTGGCCTCCAGGAGACCCGTGCCGTCCGCGGTGCGGCGCGCGGGGTTGCCCGCGACGGTGACGACGACCGCGAACTTCTCCTTGTCCTCCGTGCCTTCGTTGCGTACGGAGGGCTCGTCGCCGTGCCCGATCGAACCGTGCTCGACGGCTCCGTCCGCCGCCATGCCCACCTGCATCAGCCAGCGCGGTCCCGTGAAGGCCTCGTCGAGGCCGTACCACGGGAAGGGCGCCAGCAGGTAGCCGTCGACCGTGCGCCGGGCGGAGGGGAGTTGTTGTCCACCCTCCGCGGCCGGCGCCTGCGCGCCTACCCGACTCGTCGTCTCCATGCTCCGGACGCCTCCTCGTTCTCGTCGGACCGGGGCGGCCCGCCCCCCTTCGGGCGACTCGCCCGGTCCGCACAACAACTCGGCAGCATAGCCACCTCGTGCGAGGCAGCCCGGAAAGCGCCCGGCGCGCGAGGCGCGAATGGGCCGTGTTCAGGCCGTACGAGGGCGTGGCAGGGGTATGAGACGCGTCACGTGAGCGGGGCTCAGGAGGTGCGGGGGATGTGCTCGGGGAGGGTCAGGTGGCGTCCGCGTCGAAGGGCGGGCGGTCGTCCCTCTCCGGCTCCTCGGGCTTCTTCGTCATGTCGAGCCGACCACTCGAAGAGGGCGAGGAACTCGGGGTGTCCGCGCTCTGCACGGCCTCCGTGACCTCGGCCATCTCCTTCTTCAGGTCGAAGCCGTTGCGGATCTCCTTGAGCCCCAGTTCGTCGTTGTCCAGCTGCTTGCGCAGGAACGTCTTGGGGTTGAGGTCCTCGAAGTCGAAGTCCTTGAACTCCGGACCGAGCTCCTCGCGGATGTCCGCCTTGGCGCTCTCCGAGAACTCTCGGATCTTCCGGATCGTCCGCATGACGTCCTGGATGACCTTCGGGAGCTTGTCCGGACCGAAGACGAGCACGGCGAGCACAATGATCGTCACCAGCTCGAGCGGTCCTATGTCATTGAACACCTGAAGCTCCTTGCGATGTCCTCGGTCCTCGGCCCTCGGTGGTCTGTGCGGGTCTTCCGTGGTCCGGGCCGGGTCCACGGTACCCGGCGATCCCACCCGACCGGTACTGTCCCGGGGGCTACGAGTGGGTGTACACCACCGGTTTTCCGGGTTGTTTGCCTAGTGGGACGGGGCGCGGGGCTCTCACCTGTGACGTTTCTGTCAATCACCGGTCGCCGAGCCCAGAACGAGCGACAAGGTCATGTCCTTGCCGCCTCGCCGCAGCGTCAGCCGCACGTGGTCGCCGGGCCGATGGGCGCGCGTCCTGACGATGAGCTCGTTCCCGGAGTGGACAGGCTCGCCGTCGACCTCGGTGATGACGTCGCCGGCCTTGAGTCCCGCCTTGGCACCGGGACCGCCCGCGGTGACGGCGGGCCCGTCGCCGCTGCCCTTCGTGGCGATGCGGGCGCCGTCCCCCGCGTATTCCAGGTCGAGGCTGACGCCGATGACCGGATGGGTCGCCTTCCCGGTATTGATGATTTCCTCGGCAACCCGCTTGGCCAGATTGACGGGTATGGCGAACCCGAGCCCGATGGACCCGCCCTGCTCACTCTCCACCCCATCCCCACCCCCACTCCCATCCCCATCCCCGTAATCGGCGGACCGAATAGCCGAGTTGACCCCGACCAGCCGCCCCCGCGCATCGAGCAACGGCCCACCGGAGTTCCCGGGATTGATCGGCGCGTCGGTCTGCAGGGCATCGACATACGACACATCGCTCCCGTCCGACGCCTCACCCCCGGCGGTGATGGGTCGCTCCGTGGCGCTGATGATCCCGGAGGTCACGGTGTCGTCCAGATCGAAGGGCGCCCCGATCGCGACAACGGGGTCCCCGACCCGCACGTTGTCGGAATTCCCGAGCGGCATCGGCGTCAGCCCGCGCACCCCCCGCACCTGCACGACCGCGAGGTCGTACCCGGTGTCCCGCCCGACGACGGCGCCCTTGACGGTCTGCCCCCCACCGAACCTGACGGATATCGCCCCGCCACCACCGGCGGGCCGCACGACATGGTTGTTGGTGAGAATGTGCCCCCGCGTATCCAGCACGATCCCGGTACCGGTCGCCGACTCCTCATCTCCGGTGACATGCAGGGTCACGACACTGGGCAGCGCCCGAGCGGCAATCCCGGCAACACTGCCGGGCGCGGGCTGAGCATCTTCTTTACCGGCCTGCGGCAACACGATGGACCCACCGATCCCGTCCCGCTCCAGATGCGCCCCTACGACCCCACCGACACCGCCGGAGACAAGAGCCAGGACGAGGGCGGAGACGGCGAGGAGTTTCCGGGTGCGGGTGCGGTGCTGTTCGGGGGTGGCGGTTGGGGTGCCGGTCTGCTGGAGGGGGCGGGGGCGGCCCAGGGGTCGTAGCGGTGCCAGGGGTTGGTGGGTGGGGTGGGGTCTGGTGTGAGGTCTGGGGTTGGGGGGGAGGTGGGCTCGGGGGTGAGGTCTGCGGTGGGGGTGGAGGTGAAGTCTGGGGAGGGGGTGGATGAAGGGTTCAGGTCGGGGGCGGGGGTCTGGTCCGGGACAACAGGGGTGAGGGGGGCGGGGGTTGAGGTGCCGGAGAGGGGCGGCGCGGGGGGAGCGAGGGGCACCGGGGTTGCGAGAGGGGGTGCGGAGATGCCGGGGGCTGAGACGTCGGCACCGAGCGCGGGCGCGGGGGTGGCGGGAGGCGCGGTGTCGTTGAAGGGCGGTGCGGGGGGCATCGGGATTCCGACAGGGGGTGCGGAGATGCCAGGGGCTGAGACGTCGGCGCCAAACGCGGGCGCGGGGGTGCCGGGAGGCTCGGTATCGGTGAAGGGCGGTGCGGAGGGCATCGGGATTCCGACAGGGGGTGCGGAGATGCCGGGGGCTGAGACGTCGACACCAAGCGCGGGGGTGCCGGGAGGCGCGGAGGAAGCGAAGGACGCCGGGGCCGTGACGGAGGGCGCGGAGGCCCTGGAGGCTGAGACGTCGGCGCCAAACGCGGGCACGGGGGTGCCGGGAGGCTCGGTATCGGTGAAGGGCGGTGCGGAGGTCGCGAAGGATGCCGGTGTCGTGACGGAGGGCCCGGCGGCGCTGGCGGCTGAGGCGTCGGCGAGACGTGGTGCGGGGACGCCTGGAGGCACGGTGTCGTCGAAAGGCGGTGCAGGAGTGTCAGCAGCCGCGGGACCGGAGTGCGGGGCGGGTGTACCGAAAGGCGCGGTATCAGCAAGAGACGGTGCGGGAGTACCCGGAGACGCGGGATCGCTGTAGGGGACCAGCGGGACTGGAGTGCCCGGAGACGCTGTGTGAGCCTGTGGGGCCGCGCCGGGCACAGAGGTGACCGCAGGGTGCTGAACAGGCGGTGCGGGCGCCCAGGGCCCCGGCTCGCCGTACGGCGGGGTGCTGTAGGGGTCGGGGTCGTGCAGGGGCTTGGGCCGGTCGGTGCGCGGGAGGGCCTCGCTGGGAGTCGTCGGGGGTATGGGGCCGGAGGCTTCCGGTCCGAACTCAGCGCCGACGCCTACAGCCGCGGTCCCGGTCGCGGAGACCGGCCCGGGGTGATCCAGCTCGGAAGGTCCCGGCCCGAACTCAGCGCCGACGCCCACAGCCGCAGTCCCGGTCGGAGAGATCGGCCCGGGGTGATCCAGCCCGGAAGGTCCCGGCCCGAAACCAGCGCCAACGCCCACAGCCGCAGTCCCGGTCGGGAAGACCGGCCCGGGGTGATCCAGCCCGGAAGGTCCCGGTCCGAAACCAGCGCCAACGCCCACAGCCGCAGTCCCGGTCGCGGAGACCGGCCCGGGGTGATCCAGCCCGGAAGGTCCCGGCCCGAAACCAGCGCCAACGCCCACAGCCGCAGTCCCGGTCGGGAAGACCGACCCGGGGCGATCCACCTCGGAAACACCACCGGCGTCTACGGCCACGCCGCCGGCCGGGGAACCCGACACAGGGTGGCTCAACTCGAAGTCACCGTCGGCGTCTACGACCGCCCCGTCAGCCCGAGACCCCGAGACCGGACGACTCGGCCGGACACCAACGCCCTCTGCAGCAAGCCCAGTTGAAGAGTCGGCCACGGGCCGGTCCCGCACTGAGTCACCGCCCTCGCCCGCGACCACACCGCCAGGCGGGGCCGCCGACACGGGACGCCCCAACTCGAAATCGCCGTCAACGTCCGCACCCACACCGCCCGTTGGAGCCCCACTCACCGGCCGACCCAACTCGACGTCACCGCCAGGCCCTCAGCCGCACCCCCGACCAAGCCCCCCGGCACAGAACGCCCCAGCTCGAAGTCACCCCCGCCGCAAGCCACTTCACCGCTCAGCCCCTCAGCAGGTGCCCGCAACTCGAAGTCACCGTCGCCGGTCCCCGCAAGACACCCGGCGGCCGCAACGCAAAGTCCCCGTCGGCATCCCCGGCACCCTCGGTATCCACACCGGCATCCCCGTCGACGCCAACCCACGGACACGGACCCCGGCATCACCCAAAGGCCCCGGTGCAGCACTCTGCGCCTCAGCCGTGCCCGCTACCGGAACAGCCGGCACCACAGGGCCCCGCCCCGAGCCCACCACTTCGTCCTCGCAGGCCCCCGCTCCGGCGTCCCCTCGTTCATGGTTCCCGTCCCCCACAACTGCCCGCGCCACCCCGTACTCCCCGGATTCAACCAGGTTCGCGGGCTGTGGCGCAGAGGCCGGTCAGTGGAGCGGGTGGGAGGGGAACGAGGGGGTGGAGGAGGGAGACGAGGTGGCGTCGGGAGCCGGTGCTCGGAGCAGGCCCGGGGCCATGACCTCGGGGGCCGTGGACCACGACGTGAGGGCGACCGGCGGGGTCGCGTTGAGCGGGCGTATCAGCGGGGACATGACCGCCGCTCCGGCCATCACCGGCGCGGTCAACGTGTGCATGACCTCGTCACCCTGGACCGCCGAGGGCGACGGCACTCCGGGGAGCAGCGGCGCGGAGACCGAGGTCGGGACCGCCGTGTCGCCGAGCATCGAGCGCTGGCTCGTGCCCTGGGCGAGCAGCGGGCCGACCCCGCGGCGGCGCCCGGCGTCGGTGGTCGCCGCGCCCGTGCCCTGCGTACGCGCCGGCGTCACCCCCGTACCGCCCCGTGCCTCCGCGGCCGTGTCGCCCGGAGCGACCGTGGCCACCCCGCCCAGCGCGATCGCGGCCAGCGAGACCGCCCCGGCGGCGACGAACGCGAACCGCATCCCGCGCGAGGCGGAGCGGTCGGTGTCGTGCCGGCTGACGTCATGGATACGGAAGCCTTCGCGGGCGGCGGACCGGGACGGTGACGAAGGGGTCAGGGCCGTAGCGGCATGCGGGCCCGCGGGGACGTAGCCGAACTCGAACGCGTCGAGCGGGCCGTCTCTTTTGACGCCGACGCCGAAGACACCGATCCCGGCGGCGAACAGTCCCCCGCCGGGCGGCTCCTCGCCGTCCGTGTCACCGCCGCCCCCGGGAAGCCCCTGCAGTCGGGCCAGGAAGCTCTCGGAGGGGGCGGTGGGGCCATTTCCGCGAACACGTTCTTCAGTCGGCGCTGCGCGTCGGCCTCGGCCTTGCACTTCGTACAGGTGGCCAGGTGCGCCAGTACGCGCTCGCGCGACTCATGACCGAGCTCCCCGTCCACCAGGGCGGAAAGTCGGTCTCCCAGATGCTGCTCCGCAGGCGTAGGACGTGATCCACTCACGCGGTCGCGCCCCCTCCCCCCAGCGCGGGCACACGCGCCACGAAGGAGCGGCGCTCGGCCCGTGCTTCCGGCGAGCGGTGCGCGAGGGCCTTGCGGAGCTGGGAGCGGCCGCGGTGGATCCGGGAACGGACCGTACCGAGCTTGACGCCCAGGGTCGCGGCGATCTCCTCGTACGAGAGACCCTCGATGTCGCACAGGACGACCGCCGCCCGGAACTCCGGGGCGAGGGTGTCCAGGGCCTGCTGGACGTCGGCGTCGAAGTGCGCGTCGTTGAAGACCTGCTGGGGCGACGGCTCGCGGCTGGGCAGTCGCTCGGCCGCGTCCTCCCCCAGCGCGTCGAAACGGATGCGCTGCTTGCGGCGGACCATGTCCAGGAAGAGGTTGGTGGTGATGCGGTGCAGCCAGCCTTCGAAGGTGCCGGGCGTGTAGGTCGACAGCGAACGGAACACCCGGACGAAGACCTCTTGCGTCAGGTCCTCGGCGTCGTGCTGGTTCCCCGTCAGGCGGTACGCGAGCCGGTACACACGGCCGCTGTGGGTGCTGACGATCTCCTCCCAGGTGGGCGGAGTCCACGCCTGCCCGTCCGCGTCGGTGGAGAAGGTCGCGGTCTGGGCATGGTCAGCGGCGTGGCTGTGGTCAGCAGCGGTGTCGTTCACGGATTTCGGCCTGCCCGCCGATCCGAGAAAGCGCCGGAGCACTCCTCCCCGATCCACAGGTACAGCCGCACCTCCCCTGTCGGCTCTGGTGGTGTCCAGTGGAGCCCCTACCATAGCCACCTCGCCCGTTAGCTCCGGATAAGCGGTTTTACGAGAATTTGATACACGCTCATACCGACCTGGCGGTGGTGCGAGCCGATGTTCGTGACCTTGCTCGACGTCCAGCTCGACGACCTGATCCATCGTCATCCCCCGCCCTTCCCTCCGGTCGCGTCCCCGAGTGCATTCCTCCCCCTGTAAACGCCCGGTCCCATCAGCAGGTTCCCGGCACCAACGGATACAGTCACGCCCAGGCAACCACGGGGACAGGAGAGGGTCATTACCGGCAACCGGCAGACGAGCTGGGCGTTCGCCGACGCCTATGTCGCCGAGGACGAAGCACTGCGCTGGGCCCGTGACCGGGCCCGCGAGGCAGGGCTGCGCTCGGTGTCGCCCGGCACGGGCGCCGCGCTGCGGATGCTCGCCGCCACCGTGGACGCGAAGGCGGTGGCGGAGATCGGCACCGGGACCGGCGTCTCCGGGATGCATCTTCTGTACGGCATGCGGCCGGACGGGGTACTGACCACCGTCGACCCGGAGCCGGACCACCAGCAGTTCGCCCGCCAGGCCTTCCGCGCCTGCGGTTTCGCCAGCAACCGGGCCCGCTTCATCCCGGGCCGCGCCCTGGACGTGCTGCCCCGGCTCGCGGACGCGGGCTACGACCTCGTGTTCTGCGACGGTGACCGGCTGGAGTTCCTGGACTATCTCGCTGAATCGTTGCGCCTGCTGCGTCCGGGTGGCCTCGTGGTCTTCGAGGGCGTCTTCGCCAACGGCCGCACCGTCGACTCGGGCCCCCAGCCCACCGAAGTCCTCCGGCTGCGCGAACTGCTGCGCACCGTGCGCGAGAGCCCGGAGCTGCTGCCGTCCCTGCTTCCGGTGGGCGACGGCCTGCTGTGCGCCGTCAAGCGCTGACCCACTGAGGGCCGCCCGGGAAAGCAGCTGCCCCGGCACCGTCTCGGGTGCCGGGGCAACTGAAGGGGTATGGTCGCGTTCCGCCGCGTCAGCCGACGACCTTCTTGAGGGCGTCGCCCAGCGCGTCGGCCTCGTCAGGGGTCAGCTCGACGACGAGCCGCCCGCCGCCTTCGAGCGGAACGCGCATGACGATGCCCCGCCCCTCCTTGGTCACCTCGAGCGGGCCATCGCCCGTCCGCGGCTTCATGGCCGCCATGCTCGTTCCCCTTCCTGAAACCAGCTCATCGTCGCCGACGGCCCCATGGAGGGCACGCGCGGCCCCTAATGAGACACGCGTCACCGGCATCGAACACATTGCTTCCAAGCCATTATCCCGCATCTCAGGACCCGATGACCAACATCAGTCGGCATCGCTTGGGCAACGCGCGCGAGCAAAACCACTCAATTCGCCGATGTGACTGCGATACTGCGCCGCCGCGCGGACCCCGGCCGACCCGATCCGGCCCAGAATTCTTTGACGCAGGTCACACGTCCGGTCCGGGTCGTGGACGGTGATCTCCGCCATGCTGTCCTACGGACGTACGGCGTACCGACCGGTACGCCTCAGCCGCGACACCCGAGGGGATACGCCATGGCCGACACCGTGCTCTACGAGGTGAGCGACGGACTCGCGACGATCACGCTGAACCGCCCCGAGGCGATGAACGCGCTGAACATCGCGACCAAAGTCGCCCTCCGGGAGGCGGTCCAGTCCGCGGCGGCCGATGACGCCGTACGGGCGGTGCTGCTGACCGCGGCCGGGGAGCGGGCGTTCTGCGTCGGCCAGGACCTGAAGGAGCACATCACGCTGCTCGCCTCCGACCGGGAGGCCGGTACCGGGGCCACGATGACCACGGTGAAGGAGCACTACAACCCCATCGTGCGGGCGCTGGCCGGGATGGCGAAGCCCGTCGTCGCCGGGGTCAACGGGGTCGCCGCGGGCGCCGGTTTCGGGCTCGCGCTGGCCGCGGACTACCGGGTCGTGGCGGACACGGCCGGCTTCAACACGTCCTTCGCCGGGGTCGCCCTGACCGCGGACTCCGGCATCTCCTGGACGCTGCCGCGGGTCGTTGGTCCCGGCCGCGCCTCCGACCTGCTGCTGTTCCCGCGGACGATCAAGGCGCAGGACGCGTACGACCTGGGGATCGCCAACCGGCTCGTGCCCGTCGGCGAGCTGCACGCCGAGGCGGAGAAGGTGGCCCGGCAGCTGGCGGACGGGCCGACGGTGGCTTACGCGGCGCTGAAGGAGGCCGTGGCCTTCGGCCTGACGCACACCCTTGAGGAGACGCTGCAGAAAGAAGACGAACTGCAATCTTGGGCGGGCGCGTCGGAGGATCACGCGATCGCCGTGCAGGCCTTCGTCAACAAGGAGAAGCCGAAGTATCTGGGACGCTGAGTTCTCACAGTGCGGGCCCGGTGGGGGCTGGTCGCGCTCACGCGGCGGAGCCGCAAATCGACACAGCCCCGCGCCCCTTAAAGGGCGCTTCTCGCCGCGCAGGATTTCAGGTGGTCGTTGACCAGTCCGCACGCCTGCATCAGGGCGTACGCCGTCGTGGGCCCCACGAACTTCAAGCCGCGCTTCTTCAGGGCCTTCGACAGAGCCGTCGACTCCGCCGTCACCGCCGGGACGTCCCCGAGTGTCTTCGGGGCCGGGCCCGGCTTCGGGGCGTGGGACCAGATGAACTCGTCCAGCTCACCCGGCGCCCAGTCGACCAGCACGCGCGCGTTGGCGATCGTCGCGTCGACCTTGAGGCGGTTGCGGATGATGCCGGTGTCGGCGAGGAGGCGTTCGCGGTCGGTGTCCGTGAAGGTCGCCACCTCCGCGATCTTGAAGCCCGCGAACGCCGCCCGGAAGCCCTCGCGGCGGCGCAGGATCGTGATCCAGGAGAGGCCGGACTGGAAGGCCTCCAGGCTGAGGCGCTCGTAGAGGGCGTCGTCGCCGTGGACCGGGCGGCCCCACTCCTCGTCGTGGTACGCGACGTAGTCCTCCGTGGAGAGTGCCCAGGGGCAGCGCAGGGCGCCGTCCGGACCGGCGACGGCCCCGCCCTCGGTCACTGCTGGTCGCCTTCGGCCGGCTTCTGCATGGAGACGTGGGCGCTGGCCTGCGCGCCCGCGAGCGCGTGCTCCAGGTCGGCGATCCGGGCGTCGCGCTCGGCGAGTTCGGCGGCGATGCGGCCCAGCGCGTCGTCCACCTCGGCCATGCGGTAGCCCCGCGCGGCGAGCGGGAAGCGGAGGGTCTCGATGTCGGCGTGGTTCACCGGCCGGTCCGGGGGCAGCGGGTCGTCGAGGCGCTCGGGCGTGACGTCGGGCAGCGGAGCGCTCTCGCCGCCGCCGATCACCGAGAGGGTCACGGCGCCGACCACGACGGCGAGCCCGACGACCAGGAACAGGAACATGAACATCTCTGAGGTCTCCACGGGCGTCGATGTCGGACGTGCCGAAGCCGAATGTGTCAGGGTCCGATCGTGCCATGCGACGCTGACAGTTAGGGTCACAGGCGGCTGAAGACCGGTACGTACTAGGAGAGGTCACAGGGGATGCTCAGGCTGGGCAGGCGTGAATTCGACACGCACGAGCCGGTGATCATGGCGATCGTGAACCGGACCCCGGACTCCTTCTACGACCAGGGGGCCACGTTCCGCGACGAGCCCGCCCTCGCGCGCGTGGAGCAGGCGGTGGCCGAGGGCGCCGCGATCATCGACATCGGCGGGGTCAAGGCCGGACCCGGCGAGGAAGTCACCGCCGAGGAGGAGGCGCGGCGCACGGTCGGCTTCGTGGCCGAGGTGCGGCGGCGGTTCCCGGACGTGATCATCAGCGTCGACACCTGGCGGCACGAGGTCGGCGAGGCCGTGTGCGAGGTGGGCGCGGATCTCCTGAACGACGCGTGGGGCGGCGTCGATCCGCGGCTCGCGGAGGTCGCCGCGCGGTACGGGGTGGGGCTGGTCTGCACGCACGCGGGGGGCGCGGAGCCCCGTACACGGCCGCACCGGGTGACCTACGACGACGTCATGGGCGACATCCTGCGCGTGACCCTGAGGCTCGCCGAGCGGGCCGTGGAACTCGGGGTCCCCAGGGAGTCCGTTCTGATCGATCCCGGGCATGACTTCGGGAAGAACACGCGGCACAGTCTGGAGGCGACTCGGCGGCTCGGGGAGATGGTCTCCACGGGGTGGCCGGTGCTGGTGTCGCTGTCCAACAAGGACTTCGTGGGCGAGACCCTCGACAAGCCGGTCAAGGAGCGGGTTGTCGGGACGCTCGCGACCACGGCCGTGTCCGCGTGGCTCGGTGCGCAGGTGTACCGGGTGCACGAAGTCGCGGAGACGCGGCAGGTGTTGGACATGGTGGCGTCGATCGCGGGGCACCGGCCTCCGGCGGTGGGCAGGCGGGGGCTGGCGTAGGCCCGCGGCGGAGCCGCTGATGGATGCAGCGCCCCCGCCGCCCCTACCCGTCCCGTCCCTGGGGGCTGCGCCCCCAGACCCCCGGACGGCTGCCTACTACCGTCCCGCTTCCTTCGACACCAGCGCGACCGCCTCGTCCACGTCGTCCGTGACATGGAACAGAAGCAGGTCCTTCTCCGACGCCTTGCCCTGGGCGATCAGCGTGTTCTTCAGCCAGTCGACCAGGCCGCCCCAATACTCGCTTCCGAAGAGGACGATCGGGAAGCGGGTGACCTTCTGGGTCTGTACGAGGGTGAGTGCCTCGAAGAGTTCGTCGAGGGTGCCGAGGCCGCCGGGGAGGACCACGAAGCCCTGGGCGTACTTGACGAACATCATCTTGCGGACGAAGAAGTAACGGAAGTTCAGCCCGATGTCGACGTAGGCGTTGAGGCCCTGTTCGAAGGGCAGCTCGATGCCGAGGCCGACGGAGATGCCCTTGGCCTCCAGGGCGCCCTTGTTGGCCGCTTCCATGGCGCCGGGGCCGCCGCCGGTGATCACGGCCCACCCGGCCTCCACGAGGGCGCGTCCGAGGCGTACGCCCGCTTCGTACTCCGGTGAGTCCGGCTTGGTGCGGGCCGAGCCGAACACGCTGATCGCGGGCGGCAGTTCGGCCAGGGTGCCGAAGCCCTCGATGAACTCCGACTGGATCCGCAGGACGCGCCACGGGTCGGTGTGGACCCAGTCCGAGGGGCCACCCGCGTCCAGGAGGCGCTGGTCGGTCGTGCTCGCGGTCACCTGGCCGCGCCGCCGGAGGACCGGTCCCAGGCGCTGCTCCTCCGGTGGCTGCTGCTTGCCCTCGGGGTTGCCTGTAGCCATGTGCGCTCCCTCCACTTGCAGGTGTTTCCACCTCAGCGTAGGTCTACGCGGGTTACAGCGGGGGGACGTACGGATGTCAGCCCGTCAGCCAGTCCACGAGCCGCCGTTCGGCCTCGGGGATCAGGGCCGCCTCGACCCGCTCGTCCACCTTGTGGGCGAGGAGCTGGGCGCCGGGGCCGTAGTTCACCGCGGGGACGCCGAGCGCGCTGAAGCGGGCCACGTCGGTCCAGCCGAACTTGGGGCGGGCCTCGCCGCCGACGGCCGCCATGAAGGCCGCGGCGGCCGGGTGGGTCAGGCCGGGGCGGGCCCCTCCGGTGTGGTCGTCCACGACGAACTCGTCGACTCCGCAGTCGGCGAAGTAGTCGCGGACGAAGGCCTCCGCCTCCTCCTCGCTGCGGTCGGGCGCATAGCGGAAGTTGACAACCAGGGTGCACGCGTCGGGGATGACGTTGGTGGCCACACCCCCTTCGACGCGCACCGCGTTGAGGCCCTCGTGGAACTGGAGGCCGTCCACGACGGGTGTGCGGGGCTCGTACGCGGCGAGCTTGGCCAGCGCCTTCGAGGCCGCGTGGATCGCGTTGGAGCCCATCCACGCGCGCGCGGAGTGCGCTCGTTCACCCTTGAACTTCAGGAACACCCGGAGCGTGCCCTGGCAGCCGCCCTCGACCTGCCCGTCCGTCGGCTCCAGGAGGACCGCGAAGTCGCCCTCCAGCCAGTCGGGGTGGGCCTCGGAGACGTGCTTGAGGCCGTTGAGGTGGGCGGCGACCTCCTCGTTGTCGTAGAAGACGAACGTCAGGTCGCGGTTGGGGGCCAACACCGTTGCCGCGATGCGGAGTTGGACCGCCACCCCGGACTTCATGTCGCAGGTGCCGCAGCCCCACAGGACGCCGTTCTCGTCGAGGCGCGAGGGGACGTTGTCGGCGATCGGGACGGTGTCGATGTGGCCCGCCAGGACGACGCGTTCCGTACGGCCGAGGTTCGTGCGGGCGACGACGTTGTTGCCGTACCGGTCGACCGTGAGGTGCGGCAGGGTGCGCAGGGCGGTCTCGATCGCGTCGGCGAGGGGCTTCTCGGTGCCGCTCTCCGAGGGGAAGTCGACGAGCTGCGCGGTGAGCCGTGCGGCGTCCAGCGTGAGGTCAAGTGCGGTGTCGGCCATGGCGCCGACCCTAACCCGAACGGCCTGCACACGAGTTATCCACACCCGGCGCAGCGGTAACAGGAGCCTCCGCTACCTTGTGGGGATGCTCCAGTCCCCCACCCCCAAGAAGCGTCGCCGTGGCCGCCTCTTCCGGTTCTCCTCGGCGCTCGTGGTGCTGCTCGCGGTCGCGGGCTATCTCGTCGTGCAGTACGTCACCGGCGGCCGGGGCGGGCCCGGTTGCAAGGTGGTCTCCGGGAAGGACGACGGCCAGCAGTACGAGTTCTCGCAGGAGCAGACGATGAACGCGGCGACGATCGCCGCCGTCGGCACCGGGCGCGGGATGCCGGAGCGGGCCGTGACGATCGCGCTCGCGACCGCCCTCCAGGAGTCGCAGCTGGTCAACATCCAGCACGGCGACCTGGATTCGCTCGGCCTGTTCCAGCAGCGGCCCTCGCAGGGCTGGGGCACCAAGAAGGAGATCCTGGACCCGACGTACGCGGCGGGCGTCTTCTACGAGCACCTGGCCAAGGTGGACGACTACCAGCAGCTGCCCCTCACCGTCGCAGCCCAGCGCGTGCAGCGCAGCGGTTTCCCGGAGGCGTACGCCAAGCACGAGCCCGAGGCCACGCTGCTGTCCGCCGCCCTCACCGGGCAGGCGGCCGCCACGCTGACCTGCCAGGGCCTCCCGGACACCACCCAGGCGGACACCGGCCCGGACGCCGTACGGGCCGCGCTGGTACGGGACTTCGGGCGCACGGTACTGAAGGAGACGGGCGCGGAGGTGACCGGCGGGTCCGCCTCCAAGGGCAAGTCGACGGCCAAGTCGACGCCGTCCCCCAGCGCGAGTGCGAGCGGCGGGAGCAGCACGGTGACCCTGCCGGTGCGGTCCGGCAGCACACGGACCGGCTGGCAGCTCGCGCACTGGGCGGTGGCCAATTCCTCGGTGCTGCACATCGAGCGCGTGTCGTACGCGGGCCGCGAGTGGGCCGCCGGCAGCGCGGACGACCCGTGGCACTCGACCGCCGCGAACGCCTCCGGCGGGGTGCGGATAGTGACCGAGCGGCAGGGCGGCCAGAAGTAGCCGCGGGGCGGTGGCCGGGCAGTCGTACGGGTCATCACCCGTACGGGTTATGCATGGCCGATGCCCGTCCGGGTGTGCTCAGGTTTTCGTGCGGTCACCCTGGCGTGCGCCAGAGTCCTTGAAAACAAAGGGCTGCGAGCATGTGGCGGGCTTTCACACCGGGCGCTCTTTGTCCGTTTTTATCCGTAGCTGATAATGCGACGCATTGCCAACTCTTTACGTTGCCGCTCCGCAACCTTCGCGCGCTTCGAGCGGTAGTCACTGCGTCCGAGCCCGGAGATCAACACAAGGAGCATCATGTCCCTCCCCCTGACCCGCCGGATCGCCCGTGCCGCGCTGCTCGTCGCAGCGGGAGCGGCAGCCGGGGTCGGTGCGGCCGGCTCCGCCAGTGCGGCCCCCTCCCTGCCGGCCACCCCGAACCTGGGCGCGTTGACCGCCCTGGACGGGGCGAGCGTCGGCAACACGGTCGACGGCGCGAGCCAGAACGTCACGGGGGTCGCCGGCAAGTCCGGTGGCCAGACGCTGGAGAAGGCGGTGCCGGCCGCAGGCAAGACCGGCGGGAAGGTTGCCAAGACCGTGGCTCCGGCTGCGCAGCATGTTGCCGGGGACACGGCTGGGCAGGCCGGGGGTCTGCTTGGTGAGACCGCGAAGACGGCGACGTCGGGTGGCGGGCTGCCTACGGACGCCGTCACCAAGGGTGGGTTGCCCACGGCGCAGGAGCTGCCGCTGAAGGGGCTGCCGCTCGGCTAATCCGGCTGCGTTTTATTGCGGCTGCGTTGAAGGGGTCCGGGGAGTTTCCCTGGACCCCTTCTTACGGTCGTTCGTCAAGTGCCAGCCGGTGGGGGCTTGTCGCGCAGTTCCCCGCGCCCCTAAAAGCAAAAGACCTTCAGCTGAGCCTGTTTACAGCTGCCTGTACTCGCTCGTCCGTTGCCGTCAAAGCCACCCTTACGAAGTTCTCGCCCGCCTCTCCGTAGAAGTCGCCCGGGGCTACGAGGATGCCCAGGTCGGCCAGGTGGGCGACGGTCTTCCAGCAGGACTCGTCCCTCGTTGCCCACAAGTAGAGGCTCGCCTCGCTGTGTTCGATGCGGAAGCCGTGCTTCAGCAAGGCCTCGCGCAGCAGCGTGCGGCGGGACACGTAGCGCTCGCGCTGTTCCTGGACGTGGGTGTCGTCCCCTAGGGCTGCCACCACTGCCGCCTGCGTCGGGGCCGAGGTCATCATGCCGCCGTGCTTGCGGATCTCCAGGAGCGGGGCGAGGACCGCGGGGTCACCGGCGAGGAAGGCCGCGCGGTAACCGGCGAGGTTCGAGCGCTTGGAGAGGGAGTGGACCGCGACGATCCCGTCGTAGGAACCGCCGTTGACGTCCGGGTGGAGGACCGAGACCGGGTCGGCCTCCCAGCCCAGTTCGAGGTAGCACTCGTCGGAGAAGACCAGGATGCCGTGCTCGCGGGCCCAGGAGACCGCGCGCTTCAGTTCGTCCTTGCCGAGCACCTTGCCGGTGGGGTTCGACGGGGAGTTGAGCCAGAGGAGCTTCAGGCCCTCGGGGGCGAGGGTCGTCGGGTCGTCGTAGGTCTCGTACTCGGCGCGGGCCAGGCGGGCGCCGACCTCGTACGTCGGGTACGCGAGGCGCGGGTAGGCCACCCGGTCGCCGGGGCCCAGGCCCAGCTGGGTCGGGAGCCAGGCGACGAGTTCCTTGGAGCCGACGATCGGCAGGACGTGGCGGTGGGTCACGTCGCGGGCGCCCAGGCGGCGCTCCACCCAGCCGGTGATCGCGTCGCGCAGTGCCGGTGTGCCCCAGACCGTCGGATAGCCGGGCGAGTCGGCCGCGCCGATGAGCGCTTTCTGGATGAGGTCGGGAACCGGGTCCACCGGGGTGCCGACCGACAGGTCGACGATGCCGTCCGGGTGCGCTGCGGCCGTCTTCTTGTACGGCTCCAGCTTGTCCCAGGGGAAGGTGGGCAGGCGGTCGGTGACTGCGGACACGGTTACTCGCTCACTTTCTTCGGTACGGCCGCCACGGCAAACGCCTCGGCCCCGTAGGGCGCTGATCGGGCGTGATCAGGCCGTACGGGACCGAGGCGGCGCCTCTGTGCGGGCCGCTCTTACTGGTTCTGCGGCGGCAGCGCGGCGACGAAGGGGTGGTCGCGCTCGATCAGGCCCAGCTTGCTGGCGCCGCCCGGGGAGCCGAGCTCGTCGAAGAACTCGACGTTGGCCTTGTAGTAGTCCTTCCACTCCTCGGGAGTGTCGTCCTCGTAGAAGATCGCCTCGACCGGGCAGACCGGCTCACAGGCTCCGCAGTCGACGCATTCGTCCGGGTGGATGTACAAGGACCGGGAGCCCTCGTAAATGCAGTCGACCGGGCACTCCTCGATGCACGCCTTGTCCTTGACGTCTACACAAGGCTGCGCGATGACGTAGGTCACGCTGTCGTTCCTCCTCGATAGGGCGCTGGCGGGCCTCCGTAGGCTCCGCCGCCAGGCGCGCTGGAGCGCGGCGTCGTCCATGCCCGCACCTAGTATCTCCGTTCCGGGGCGTGATCCATACAGGAGGGGTGAACTGACCTGTGGAAATCTCTGCGGCTGGGCGTCTTGAGGTCCGTATCACCGCTGCTGACGTGGGCAAACGGGTGTCTGTCAGGCGCTTGACAGATACCGAGGACACGACGGAGAAGTTCACCGACACGGTGGGTGTTCTCACATCATGGGACAGCGGTGTGCTGACGATCACACGGAAGGGTGGGGAGTCCGTCCGTATGTCGGAATCCTCGCTGGTCGCGGGCAAGGTCGTGCCGGCCGCTCCGGCCCGTCGGCGGGGACCGTCCGCCACCTACCCGGAGCTCGCCCATGTCTCCTCGCGCGCGTGGCGGCCGGTGGAGAGCGAGCGGCTCGGCGCGTGGGAGCTGCGCGCCGCCGCGGGATTCACCCGCCGCGCCAACTCCGTCCTGCCGCTCGGCGATCCCGGCCTGCCCCTCGACGAGGCCCTGACCGCCGTACGACGCTGGTACGGCGACCGGGGCCTGCCCGCGTACGTCCAGACCGCGACCGGCGCCGAGGGCACGCAGGAGCTGCTCTGCGCCGAGTTGGAACAGCGCGGCTGGACCCGTGAGGTCACCGCCGAGCTGTGGGTCGGTGCGCTGGCCCCAGTCGCCGACCGCGCGGACGCCTCCGGGGTCGAGCTGTCCCGGTCCGCCGACGAGGCGTGGCTGGCCCGCTATCAGCGCAAGGGGGTGAGCGAGGTGGCCCTGAAGGTGCTCGGGAGCGGGCCCTCGGTGTGGTTCGCGACCGTGCCCGGCGAGGGCGTGGAACCCGCGGCCATCGGGCGGTGTGTCGTCGACGGGCGATGGGCCGGGTTCGCCGCGGTCGAGGTGGATCCCGCGCTACGGCGGCGGGGGCTGGGGTCGGTCGTCATGGCCGCGTTGGCCTCGCGGGCGCTGGAGGAGGGGGCCTCGGCCGCGTGGCTGCAGGTCGAGGCGGAGAACGTGGGGGCGCGGGCGTTGTACTCAGGGATGGGGTTCTCCGCGCACCACGCCTATCACCACTACCGCGACGGTTCGTCGTGAACGGGTTCGGGTTCGAGTTCGCCGCGTCTTCGCCCTGCCCTCCTTCGGCTGAACGGGCCGCCGAGGTGCGGCAGTTGTTCGCCGAGGAGGCTCGGGCCGAGCGGCCCGATCTCGCGACGCTGTGTCTGCTGGTGGGGGCCGCGGCGGACGGCGGGCTGGACGACGCGGGCATCGACTCGGTGCAGGTGGAGCTGGACCGGCTGGCCGGGCAGCTGCCGTATCGCCCCGGCGGGCCCGCTGCCTGGGCGAGCGCGTTGCGCCAACTCCTGGGCGAGCGGTTCGAGTTCCGGGGTTCGCCCGGTGACTATCAGCGGCTGGAGTCCTCGTTGCTGCACGCGGTGCTACGGCGGCGGAGTGGGTTGCCGATCCTGTTGTCCGTGGTGTGGATGGAGGTTGCGCGGCGGGCGGGGGCGCCGGTGTACGGGGTCGGGTTGCCGGGGCATTTCGTGGTGGGGTTCGGGGCGGGGGACGAGCGGGTGCTGGCCGATCCGTTCGACGGGGGGCGGGTGTTGGCAGGGGGTTCGCCGGAGGCCTCGGTGTTCGCGCCCGCGGCACCGCTGGAGGTTGTCACTCGCGTTCTGAACAACATCCGGGCGTGGGCCGCGGATCGGGCCGACCGGGGTGATGTCGCCCTGTGGGCTGTGGAGTTGGCGCTGTTGCTGCCTTCGCATCCTGCGGAGTTGCGGTATGAGCGGGCTCAACTGCTCGTGCGGCGCGGGGATTTCTTGACCGGTGCGGCTGAGTTGGATGCCTACGCCGAGGTTGTCGCTGCCGTGGATGAGGCTGCTGCGGATCTGGTGCGGGGGAAGGCGCAATCGGCGCGGGCCATGTTGAACTGACCTTCGCCTATGCGCCGTTGAGATTCTGTCGTCTTGCGTCTGCGGGTGCGTCGTGGCTGGTCGCGCCCACGCGGCGGAGCCGCAAATCGATACAGCCCCGCGCCCCTAGGGGGTTGACCCCGGCCTGGGTTTTACAGCCAGCCCTTTTCCCTTGCGATGCGTACCGCCTCTGCCCTGTTCCGTACCGCCAGCTTCTGGATCGCTGTCGACAGGTAGTTGCGGACCGTGCCCTGGGACAGGTGGAGGGCCGTCGCCAGTTCCGCGTTCGTCGAGCCGTCCGCCGCCGCGCGCAGTACTTCCCGCTCGCGATCGGTCAACGGGTTGGCGCCCTCCGCCAGGGCCGCTGCCGCGAGGGTGGGGTCGATGACCCGCTCACCGGCGAGTACCTTCCGTACCGCTGCCGCCAGTTGGGCCGCCGGGGCGTCCTTCACGAGGAAGGCGTCCGCTCCCGCCTCCATCGCGCTGCGGAGGTAGCCGGGGCGGCCGAAGGTCGTCAGGACCACCAGCTTCACCTCGGGGAGTGCCTTGTGGACCTGGGCCGCCGCCTCGATGCCCGTGCAGCCCGGCATCTCGATGTCGAGGAGGGCCACGTCCACGGCGTGTTGCCGGGCCGCCTCCAACACCTCGTCGCCGCGGGCGACTTGGGCGACGACCTCGATGTCGTCCTCCAGGCCGAGGAGTGCGGCCAGTGCCTCGCGGACCATCGACTGGTCCTCGGCGAGGAGGACCTTGATCGTGCGGCTCATGCGGGCGATCCTACGTCCGTCACAGCGGCCGGGGCGTCGGCGGGCACCCGTGCCACCAGCCGGAAGCCGTGTTTGAGGCGGGTCGTCTCCAGGGAGCCGCCGGCCTTCTCCAGGCGCTCGGTGAGGCCGGTCAGACCGTTGCCGGGGCCCTTGCCGGAGCCGCCCGAGCCGTTGTCCTCGACGGAGAGTTCCAGCATCGGGCCGTCCAGCGTCTGGCGTCGGACCAGTTCGACCACGCAGCGCTGGGCGCCGCTGTGTCGTACGACGTTGGTGATCGCCTCGCGCAGGGCCCAGGCGAGGGCCGACTCGCTGTCCTCGGCCACCGTCGTCAGGTCCGGTTCCGCCGGGAGGTCCGCGATGACTCCCGCCGCCGTCAACGCGACCTGCGCGCCCGCCAGTTCGCCGGCCAGACGGGGACGGCGATAGCCGGTGACCGCCTCGCGGACGTCCACCAGGGCCTGGCGGCTGACCTGTTCGATGTCGGCGACCTGCTGGGCCGCCTTGTCGGGGTGGTCGGGGAGCATCCGACCGGCCAGTTCGCTCTTCAGGGTGATCAGGGAGAGGGAGTGGCCGAGCAGGTCGTGGAGGTCTCGGGCCAGCCTCAATCTCTCCTCGTTCGCCGCCAGTTGGGCGACTGTGGCCCGCGCCTTGCGCAATTCGACCGTCGTGCGCACCAGTTGCCGTACGCCCGTCATGGAGTAGCCCACCAGCAGCACGATCAGGAACAGGCCCCAGGCGTCGTCCAGGTCGTCGACGAACCAGCCCGCCAGCATCATCGCGGCGGTGGTCAGCGGGATCGTCCAGTACGCGGCGGTCAGCGGGAGGGTGACGCCGCAGGTGACGGAGACGTAGACGAAGAGGCCGAGCCAGGGGTGGCCGAGGGAGACGGTCAGGACCACCGCCAGTACCCACAGGACGGCGACCATGGCGCCGACGAGCCAGCCTGAGTAGGGGCGGCCCATGGTGCGGAAGACGACGGCCAGGTAGATCGCGGTGAAGGCCACCAGGCCCGCCCAGCCGGCCGTCGTGGCCGCGGTGGTGTGGTGGTCGGCCAGCAGGTCCTGCACCGGCGCTCCGAGGAAGACCAGCCAGGGCAGGATCCACACCAGCTTGCGCAGCACCTCGCCCCGGTCGCGGGGCGGCTGTCCGATCCGGATCAGCCGCTCCATCCGGGCCTTCTCCGGCAGCGGGTCCTCGGTCATCGCGCTCACGCCTTCAGCGTGTCCTTCCGGTACAGCCACGCCGCCCCGCCCGCGAACAGGGCGAAGTAGACGACGAGGAGGGTGACGTCCTTGGCGTGGGGCGAGTGGCTCTGCTCGATCGCCTGCCCCAGCGCAGCGTACGCGTGGGTGGGCAGCCACTTCGCGATGGACTGCAGCCAGTCGGGGAACGTCGTGGCGGGCATCCACAGGCCGCCCAGCATCGACAGTCCGAAGTACGTGATCATCGTGATCGGGCGGACCGCGTCCCCGCTCGCCATGTACCCGATGGCCACCCCGAGCGCCGCGAAGACCAGGCTCCCGGCCCAGATCGCGCCGGTCAGCGCGAGCCACTGCCAGGCCTCCAGCCGTACGTCCTTCACGGTCGCGGCGACGATGAAGACGACGATGATGGAGGGCAGGCTGACCACGGCGGCGCTGGCCGTCTTCGCGATCACATAGCCGCGCCCGGGCAGTGTGGTGAGCCTCAACTGCCGTACCCAGCCGCTCTCCCGCTCCTTCGCGATGCGCTCGCTGTTGCCCATCAGGACGGCGGTCAGGGCGCCGAAGGAGGCCATCGAGACCATCATGTACGTCGCAACCGTCAGGCCCGTGCCGTCGATCTTGTCCGTGCCGCCCGCGCTGCCCGCGATCAGCAGGAACAGGGCCGAGGGGTAGATCACCGAGAAGAACAGGAACTTGCGGTTGCGCAGGGCGCGGGTGAGTTCCAGTTTGATCAGGCTGTTCATGACTGCTTGGCCTCCTCGGCGGCGGTGATGGCGACGAAGGCCTGCTCCAGGCCGAGCCCGGCGACTTCGAGGTTGCGGGGGTAGACACCGAGGCCGTAGAGCGCGTGGACGGTCGCGTCGGCGTCGGTGGACTGGATGCGGATCGTGGAGCCGGTGCCCGCGGCGGAGCCGCTATGAGACACAGTGATGCTGGTGAGGAAGGGGAGGGACCTCAGCGGGGTCTCGTCGATCTCACCCTCCAGGTCGAAGGCGACCTTGCGGGCGCCTGCCTTCGCCTTGATCTCGGCGGCGGTGCCGTCCGCGAGCAGGCGGCCGCGGTGCAGGACCAGGACGCGGTCCGCGATGGCGTCGGCCTCTTCGAGGTAGTGGGTGGCGAAGAGGACCGTACGGCCCTGGTCGGCCTGTTCGCGCATGGTCGCCCAGAAGGCCTGGCGGGCGGTGACGTCCATGCCGGTGGTCGGCTCGTCGAGGACGATCAGGTCGCTGTCGCCCGCGGTCGCGAGGGCGAAGCGGACGCGCTGGGCCTGGCCGCCGGAGAGCTTGTTGACCTTGCGGTCGGCGATCTGCGCGATGCCCGCACGGGCGATCACGTCGGCGACCTTGTACGGCTTGGGGTGCAGGTCGCAGGCCAGCCTGACCAGTTCGGCGACCGTGACCTCGTCCATCAGCCCGCCGCTCTGCAGCATCGCGCCCACCCGCCCGGCGACGATGGCGTCCCGCGGGCTGGTCCCGAAGACCTCGACCTTGCCGGTGTCGGCCTGCTTGAGGCCGAGCAGCAGATCGAGGGTGGTCGACTTCCCGGCCCCGTTCGGCCCCAGCAGGGCCACCGTCTCCCCCGGGTGCAGCACGAGCGACAGCCCGTCCACGGCCCGGACCTCGCCGTAGCTCTTGCTCACCTGGTCGAACCCGACCACCGCTGTGGTGGCGGTCCCCGCTGTTGTCGTCATGCCACCCATCGTGGCGGCCGGGGGCCGGTGCCCGGCAGTGTCGGCGGTCCGGTGTGCCGCATGACAGATGTCATACGACGAGAGGGCCACCCGGCGCCGGTGCCGGGTGGCCCTCTCGTGCGGTCGTGCGCTAGCTGGGGTCGGTGTCGATGACGGCGACCCGGTCGGTCGTGCTGGTCAGGGCCTGGCGCAGCGCGAGGTAGACGTCCTGCGGTGTGACGGCGGTCTTCTTGCCGTTGGCCCGGGTGATCAGCACGCCGTCGAAGGTCTGGCCGTACAGCTCCTTCAGGGCGGTCAGGTCGGGCTTGTCGACCAGCTTGCCGTTGACGGCCGTCACCCTGAGGAACTTCCACAGCGAGTTCTGCGGGCTCAGGGGGACCGAGTGCGCCGCGTCGGTCTGGACGGTGACCTTCGCGGACATGGCCGGCTTGGCGAACGCCTTCATCTCGCGGTCGACCTCGGCGTTCGAGACCGTCGGCTGCTTGGTGGTCGTCGGCACGGTCACCGGGGTGGCCGTGCCGGTCTCCACCTCGGTGCGGTACGCCTCCTCGACGGCCTGGGTGGACGCGGCCGCGTCGATGGCCTTGCCCGCCTTGCCGTAGACGGCGACGGCCTTGCCGGAGGTGAACTGGATCGTGCCCTCGGTGACCGCGCCGGAGCCGGAGCCGCCGCCGAGGTCGGAGAGGGCGGCGGCGAGCTTCTCCTCGTCGACCGGCATGACCGGGGCGACGACCCGGTGCTGGCCGAAGAGCGAGCCGATCACGGAGACCGGGTTGTAGTCGCTGGTGGCGGCCGCGCTGACCGTGGCCGCGGTGTCGAACTGGAGCCCCGCCTGGTCCGGCTTGAGCGAGACCGTCTTGCCGCCGACCGACAGCTTCAGCGGCTTGTCCACGCGGTCGCCGAACGCCTCGTCGAGCTTCTTGACGGCGTCGTCACGGGTGCTGCCGCCGATGTCGACGCCGAGCACGGTGGTGCCCTTGGGCACGTCGGTGTGGTTCATCAGCAGGCCCGCGCAGTAGGCGCCGCCGCCGATGACGAGCACGCCGACGCAGAGCAGGACCAGCTTGCTGCGGCCCTTCTTCTTTTTCTTGGCGCTCTTGCCGGTGCTCTTGGCCGCGGCGGGCGCGCTCTGCGCCGCACCGGGCTCGGGCAGCTTCGGAGGCGTGTGCGGCAGCGGTCCGTCGGGGTGGGTGCCCGGGCCGAACGGCGAGGTGCCGTTGCCGGGGATCACCGGCATGCCGCTGGTGACGGTGTGTCCGGAGACCTGGTCGGCGGGGGCGCCGTAGCCGGGGCCACCGGGTTCGGGGGCCGGCTTCTGCGGGGTGAGGATCGCGGTGTCGTCGCTGAGACCACCGCCGGGGATCATGCCGGGGATGCTCGCGCCGCCGGGGACCGTGCCCGGGCCGCCGGGGCCCGTGCCGGGACCGCCGGGGACCGTACCCGGACCGCCGGAGACCGTGCCGGGACCGCCGGGACCACCAGGACCCGTGCCAGGACCGCCAGGGCCCCTGCCGCGACCGCCGCCGTGCCGGCCGGAACCCGCACCCGGAGCGCCGGGACCGCCGGGGCCACCGGCGCCGTTCGTGCCGCCCGCTCCAGGCCCGTCCGCGTAACCGCTCAGCGTGCTGGGCGCGCCCGGTGCTCCGCCCATGGGGCCGGGCGGGAGCATCAGGCCGTTGCCGGTGACCGGACCGCCGGTCGGGCCCGCGGGGCCCTCGGGACCGCCCTGGCCGCCGCGTCCGTTCGGGCCGTTGAAACCGTTGGGTCCGCCCGGACCACCGGGAGCGCCCGGGCCGCCGGGACCCATGCCCTGGCCGTTCGGGCCGGGGAACTGCTCGGCCCGCCCGCCGGGACCACTGCCCCCGGGGAAACCGCCCTGTCCGCCCTGTCCACCCTGGCCGTTGGGCTCGGGGTAACCACCTTGTCCGCCCTGGCCGTTGGGCCCGGGGTAACCACCTTGTCCGCCCTGGCCGTTGTCCGAGAAGTACGGCAGGTCGTCGCGGCGCGGTTCGGCGGGGCCGCCGTTGGGGCCGCCGTTGGGTCCGCCGCCGTTCGGGCGCGGTCCGTTTCCGGCCGCCAGGGCTTCCGTCACGTCGAAGGAACCCGTGCCGCCACCGTGTCCGGGGGCGACGGGTCCGGCTCCGGTGGCGCCGCCGATTCCGGCGCCGTTCGTGCCGCCGTTCGCTGCGGCCTGCCGGACGGCGCCCGTCACGCTCATGCCGCCGACCACACCACCGGGACGACCGGCACCCGGCCGGCCCGCACCGGGGGCACCGGCAGCGGGCGCACTCGGAGTGCCCGCGGCCGAACCACCCGGAATTCCGGCGCCGTTGGTGCCGCCACCGCCCTGACCGCCCTTCGCGGGGCCGGACTTGCGGGGTGCGAACCAGTCGCTGGTCTTCTCCTCGGCGCCGGGCAGCGCGAGTTCGGCGGACGGCTCGGCGACCCCGGCCGTGGGCAGCGCGGAACTCGGCAGCTGCACCTCGGCGGTCGTGGATCCGTCGCCGGACCCGGCGTCCGCGACGGGCGTGCGCACGACGACAGGCGGAATGGGCCGCGAACCGGGGATGTTGATCCGGATCCGGGTCGTCAGCGTCGTCTCGGTCTTGCGTTCCTCCGGCTGCGCGGCCGAACGCCCCGCATCCGTACGGTCGTCGGAAGCCGCGGGCGTCCCGTACGGCGGGGTCCCCGAGGGGTAAGCGGCTCCGCCGCGCCCGTCGGGCCCGGAGGACGGAGTGTCAGTTTCACGACTCAAGGCAGGTTCTCCCGGTTGGCTCCGCCGCCCGACACCCACGGGCGACTCGGCGGCGCGCACCACCATACTGGCCACTTCTTGGCGGTATCCCACGGCCGCTGGGGAAACCCACACCGGACTCGCACGCGCGCGTCACCGCGAAGTGGTACGTCACTTGCCAAGTCGGACGTCAGGGCTGCTTGGTTGCCGCCCCAAACCCAACGTGGCACAGATCACAGCTACGGCCATCCCGCCGAGCAGGAACAGATAGGAACCGACACCCGCGCCGAACAGGAAGTCACCTTCCGGGCGGCTGGCGGTGAGCAGGATGACGGCGACCATCCAGCCGGCGGCGGGCGCCACGGCCCCGCCCCGTCCTTCGGTCGCTCTCGCCCCGCCGAGAAAGAGTCCGCCCGCGCCCACGAGCGCGAGCAGCAGCCCCCCGGGGAACCACGCGGCCTGCACCAGCGCCCCCGCCGCCCCGACGACAGCGCCGAGTACGAAGAGCCCGAGGTAGGCCAACACCCGCACCCCGGACGGCCGTTGCAGCGGCTGCGCGAGCAGACTGCCGCCGTTGGTGGAGCTCATCACAGGCCCAGCCCTTCGAAGAGGTCGGTCTCGGGCGCCCCACCGGGTACCCCGTGGACCAACTCGTAGTACTCGGTGGTGAACACCGGCTGCGCGAGGTCGTTCGACAGCGCGAAGTACGGTGCGTCCGGGGCCACTTCGACCTGCGTGGCGTGCGCGCGCAACGCGGCGGCCTTGGCGGCGGCGTACGCGGTGCCGTCGATCACGCTGGTGATCCGCCCGTCGTCGACGACACCCGGCACGTCGTCCACGGCGGCCGTCTCGGCGAAGGGCAGCTCCGGCAGCGCGTCCCGCAGCCGCGCGAAACCTTCTTCCACGACGGTCCTCGGGACGCGGTTCCAGTAGACCTTGGCGATCGACTGCCCGGCGTCGGCGGCGAGTTCGGCCGCGCGCATGGCGACACGGTGGGCCTGGATGTGATCGGGGTGGCCGTAGCCGCCGTCGGGGTCGTAGGTGACGAGGACCTGCGGACGCACTTCACGGATCACCTCGACGAGATGTCCGGCGGCCTCGTCGACGTCGGCCCGCCAGAAACAGCCGGGGTCGTCGTTGTCCGAGGTACCCATCATCCCGGAGTCGCGGTATCTGCCGGAGCCGCCCAGGAAGCCGTGGTCCGTGACCCCGAGCGCCTTCATGGCGGCGGTGAGCTCGCGCTCCCGCTCCTCGGCCAGTCCGGCGCCCGACAGATGCCGCAGCGCGGGCGGGATGACCTCGCCGCGCTCTCCGAGGGTGCACGTGATCAGCGTCACGTGGGCACCCTCGGCCGCGTACTTGGCCATCGTCGCGCCGTTGTTGATCGACTCGTCGTCCGGGTGCGCGTGCACCAGCAGCAGACGACGGCCGGGCAGTTCCGTCATGGACCCACCCTAAAGGCGAGCCGTCAGAACTTGATGCTGCCGATCATGCTCGCGATGTTCGTCGTGAGATCGCTGATCGTGGGCGCGATGGTCGAGGAGGCCAGATAGAACCCCAGGAGGACACAGACGACCGCGTGCCCGCCCTTCAGCCCTGATTTCTTGACCAGAAGGAAGACGACGATCGCCAGCAGCACCACCGCCGAAATCGAGAGTGCCACGGCGGCTCACCTCCAATGATCCCAGGGACTAGGGGGGTCGGACTATGGGGGCAATGGATCCATGGGGTGGATCCCTAGCGCAAATCGGTAGAGCAAATCCATACAGGAGCCAGCAGGTTCATACCCACGCAGCGCTAGTGATCATAACTATCCGCGCTCGCGCATCGCTCGGCGCACAGCCGCACAAGGGGGCGCATGGCCAATATGGTCGGGGCATGACGACCGAGGCTGACTCCTTCCCCCGACGGCACGCCCGTACCCAGCGGTTCACGCTCGGCGCGCCGCGCGCGTTCACCGTGTCACCTGACGGTTCCCGGGTCGTGTTCCTGCGCTCCCCGTCCGGCACGGACCGGGCGAACGCGCTCTGGGTCCTCGATCCGGCGGCCGGCGAGGAGCGCGTGGCGGCCGACCCGCGCGCCCTCCTGGGCGGCGCCTCGGAACACCTCTCCCCCGAGGAGCGGGCCCGCCGCGAACGCACCCGCGAGGGCGGCGCGGGGATCATCGGCTACGCCACCGACAGCGAGGCCGAGTTGGCGTCTTTCGCCTTGTCAGGGCGGCTTTTCACGGCCGGGCTGCGGGACGGTACGGCACGCGAACTCCCGGTCCCGGGACCGGTGATCGACCCCCGCCCCTCCCCCGACGGACAGCACATCGCCTACGTCACGGGCGGCGCCCTGCGCGTCGTGGGAGCCGACGGTGACGGCGACCGCGCGCTCGCCGAGCCGGAGTCGGACCAAGTCACCTATGGATTGGCTGAGTTCATCGCGGCCGAGGAGATGAGCCGGACGCGCGGCTTCTGGTGGTCGCCGGAGTCGGACCGGCTGCTGGTCGCGCGCGCGGACGACACGCCGGTCCAGCGCTGGTGGATCGCCGACCCGGCCCACCCCGAGCGCGAGCCGCAGCGGGTCGCGTACCCGGCGGCCGGCACGGCCAACGCGGACGTGCGGCTGTACGTGATCGGGCTCGACGGGACGCGCACGGAGGTCGTCTGGGACCGCGCCCGGTACCCGTATCTGGCGCGAGTGCACTGGTCAGCGGCGGGTGCGCCGCTGCTGCTCGTGCAGGCCCGGAACCAGCGCAGCCAGCTGTTCCTCGCCGTGGAGCCCGACTCGGGGGCGACCCGGATGGTGCATGCCGACGAAGATCCAGTTTGGCTTGATCTTTTCCCTGGCGTGCCGTGCTGGAGCCCTTCGGGACGGCTCGTGCGGATCGCCGACGAGGGTGGCGCCCGGGTGCTCGCGGTGGGTGAACGCCTGCTCACAGGACCGCAGTTGCACGTCCGCGCGGTGCTGGACGTCTCCGACGACCACGTGTTGATCTCGGCGTCGGCGGGCGAGGACGCGCCGACCCCGGAGACCGGCGAGGTGCACGTCTACCGCGTCAACGAGCTCGGCCTGGAGCGCCTCTCGCAGGAGCCCGGCGTGCACTCGGCGGTCCGCGCCGGGGGCGTGACCGTGCTGATCTCGGCGGTACCGGACCGACCGGGCACCCAGGTCCAGGTGCTGCGCGTGGGCAAGAAGACCGTGCCGATCGCGTCGTACGCCGAAGATCCCGGTCTGTCCCCGCGCATCACGTTCACCGAGGGGGGCGCACGGCGCGTCCCGTGCGCCCTGCTTATGCCACAGGACTACGACGGCAGCAGTCCCCTTCCGGTTTTGATGGACCCCTACGGCGGTCCGCACGGCCCGCGCGTGGTCGCCGCGCACAACGCCCACCTCACCTCGCAGTGGTTCGCCGACCAGGGTTTCGCGGTCCTCGTCGCCGACGGGCGCGGCACCCCCGGCCGCTCACCGGCCTGGGAGAAGGCGATCCACCGCGACTTCACACTCTCCCTCGACGACCAGATCGACGCCCTCCAGGACCTCGCGAAGTCGCATCCGCTGGACCTCTCCCGGGTGGCCATCCGCGGCTGGTCGTACGGGGGTTGGCTCGCAGGGCTGGCCCTACTCCGCCGCCCGGACGTCTTCCACGCGGGCATCGCGGGCGCCCCGGTCACCGACTGGCGGCTCTACGACACCCACTACACGGAGCGGTACCTGGGCGACCCGGCCAAGGACCCGGAGTCGTACGCGAAGAGCAGTCTGGTGACGGACGACGGGCTGTCGGCGCCCGCCGACCCGCAGCGCCCGCTGATGGTCGTGCACGGCCTCGCGGACGACAACGTGGTGGTCGCGCACTCCCTGCGGCTGTCCTCCGCGCTGCTGGCCGCCGGCCGCCCGCACGAGGTGCTGCCGTTGTCGGGCGTCACGCACATGACCCCGCAGGAGCAGGTCGCGGAGAACCTCCTGCTGCTCCAAGTGGACTTCCTGAAGCGGGCGTTGGGCCTGGCCTAGGTACGGCAACGGACCGGGGCGACATGGCGCGCCCCGGTCCGTTTACGGCACCCGCACGGCCGTACGTCACTCAGGTTGACGCGTCCGTATATCGAGACCGGGTCGGCGGAGTTGCCTGCGTGTTAACGCGGTTGATGCCTGTTTGTGGTGTTATTCCGCCCCATCCGCAAGATCGTCCGGGGTCGCTTCGGGGGGCGCTTCCAGGGTTTCCTGCTGGTTTTCTTCCTGGGGTACGACCGTCTTCTCCTCGGCGAAGTGACAGGCCGAGTCGTGTGCGGCGGGCCCGCTCGCGAGCCGGAACTCGGCCGGTACCGCGAGCAGCGGCACCTCCAGTGAGCAGCGCTCCTGCGCCTTCCAGCAGCGGGTGCGGAAGCGGCACCCGGAGGGGATGTTCGTCGGCGACGGCACGTCACCCGCGAGGATGATCCGCTCCCGGTGCTCGCGCGCGTCCGGGTCGGGCACGGGCACGGCGGACAGCAGCGCCTGGGTGTACGGGTGCGTCGGGTGGTCGTAGATCTCCTCGTCCTTGCCGATCTCCACGATCCGGCCGAGGTACATGACCCCGACCCGGTCCGAGATGTGCCGGACGATCGACAGGTCGTGCGCGATGAAGATGTAGGAGAGGTCGAACTCGTCCTGGAGGCGGTCGAGGAGGTTGATGACCTGGGCCTGGACGGAGACGTCGAGCGCGGAGACGGGTTCGTCGGCGACGATCACCTCGGGGCGGAGCGCCAACCCCCGTGCGATACCGATGCGTTGGCGCTGGCCGCCGGAGAACTGGTGCGGATACCGGTTGATGTACTCGGGGTTGAGCCCGACCACGTCCAGCAGATCCTGAACCCGCTTGCGCCGGTCGCCCTTTGGCGCGACTTCAGGGTGGATCTCGTACGGCTCCCCGATGATGTCGCCCACCGTCATACGGGGGTTGAGGGAGGTGTACGGGTCCTGGAACACCATCTGGATGTTGCGTCGCGCGGCCTTCAGTTCCTTGCCGGACATCTTGCTGATGTCCTCGCCCTTGAACTTGATCGACCCTTCGGTCGGCCGCTCCAGGTTGACCAGCATCTTGGCGACGGTTGATTTACCGCAGCCGGACTCGCCCACGATGCCGAGGGTCTCTCCCCTGTTGAGCGTGAAGTCCACCCCGTCGACGGCCTTGACGGCACCGACCTGCTTCTTGAAGAGGATGCCCTGGGTCAAGGGGTAGTGCTTGACGAGCCCTTCAACCTCCAGGATCGGCTCAACCGTTGACTCAACCATTGAGGCACTCCCTCCAGAAGTGGCAGGCGCTGCCCCGGTGTTGATCCACCTCGTACAGCTCGGGTTCGTCGGTCTGGCACACGTCCTGGGCCATCGGACAGCGGGGGTTGAAGGCGCAACCGGGCGGGATGTGCATCAGGTTCGGCGGCAGGCCCTTGATGGCGTAGAGCTCCTGGCCCTTCTGGTCCAGCCGCGGGATGGAGTCCAACAGGCCGCGCGTGTACGGGTGGGCCGGGGCCTTGTAGATGTCGTGGACCGGGGCCGACTCGACGATCCGGCCCGCGTACATCACGGCGATCTTGTCGGCGACGTCGGCGACGACTCCGAGGTCGTGGGTGATGAGGATGAGCCCCATGTGCAGCTCGCGCTGCAACTCGGCCAGCAGGTCCATGACTTGGGCCTGGACGGTGACGTCGAGGGCGGTGGTGGGTTCGTCGGCGATGATGAGCGCGGGCTCCAGGGCGAGCGCCATGGCGATCATGATGCGCTGGCGCATACCGCCGGAGAACTGGTGCGGATAGTCCCGGACGCGCTGCGCGGCACCCGGGATCCGCACCCGGTCCATCAGCTCGACCGCCTTGGTGCGCGCGTCCTTCCGGGACATCCCCCGGTGCACGATGAACATCTCGCCGAGCTGGTCGCCCACGGAGAGCACGGGGTTGAGCGAGGACAGCGCGTCCTGGAAGATCATCGCCATCTCGGCGCCGCGGACCTTGCGCCGCTCTTCCTCTTTGAACTTCAGCAGGTCCTTGCCCCGGAAGAGGATCTCCCCGCCGGTGATCTTCCCCGGCGGGGCATCGAGGATCCCCATCACGGCCTGCGCGGTCACGGACTTCCCGGACCCCGACTCCCCCAGCACGGCGAGGGTCTCCCCCTCGTCCACGCTGTAGTTGACTCCGTTGACGGCCTTGGCGACCCCGTCCCTGGTCCTGAACTCCACGTGCAGGTCCCGCACTTCGAGCAGCATGACGCCGGTCACCTCAGCTTCGGGTCGAGGGCGTCGCGGGTCGCGTCGCCGGGCAGGAAGAACGCGGGCACGGCGACCGCCGGGCGCGGGGGGCCAGGGACACCGGACGGGCAGGGCGGTCCCGGGACCCCAGGAGCGGCCGGCTCACCCCGCGACTCCCGCCGCAGACCACGCACTTCCAGCGTCAGCACGCCGTCACCTCAGCTTCGGGTCGAGGGCGTCGCGCACCGCGTCGCCGGGCAGGAAGAACGCGGACACGGCGACCGCCGGGCGCGGGGGGCCAGGGACACCGGACGGGCAGGGCGGTCCCGGGACCCCCGGAGCGACCGGCTCACCCCGCGACTCCCGCCGCAGACCACGCACTTCCAGCGTCAGCACGCCGTCACCTCAGCTTCGGGTCGAGGGCGTCGCGGACCGCGTCGCCGAGCATGATGAACGCGAGGACCGTGATCGCCAGGGCTCCGGCGGGCCAGAGCAGCATGTGCGGGGCGTTGCGGATGTACTGGGAGGCGGCCGAGATGTCGATGCCCCAGCTGACCGTGGGCGGCTTCAGGCCCACGCCGAGGTACGACAGGGTCGCCTCCAGCGAGATGTAGGTGCCGAGCGCGATGGTGGCGACGACGATCACCGGGGCGACCGCGTTCGGGGTGATGTGCCGTAGCAGGAGGCGGGAGTTGGAGGCGCCGAGGGCACGCGCGGCCTGGACGTAGTCGTTCTGTTTGGCGGTGATGACCGAGCCGCGCGCGATGCGGGAGATCTGCGGCCAGCCGAGCAGCACCATGAACCCGATGACCGGCCAGACCGTGTTGCTCGTCACCACGGACAGCAGCACCAGGCCGCCGAGGACGACCGGGATCGCGAAGAAGATGTCCGTCAGGCGGGACAGGATCGAGTCCCAGATCCCGCCGAAGAAGCCGGCGAGTCCGCCGAGGACCGAACCGAAGATCGCCACCCCCAGCGTGGCTAGCACGCCGACCGTCACCGACGTACGGGTGCCGTAGACCGTGCGCGTGTAGACGTCGCAGCCCTGGCCGTCGTAGCCGAAGGGGTGGCCCGGCTGGGAGCCCTCCTGGGCCTTGGCGAGGTCGCACTTGAGGGGGTTGCCCGAGGCGATCAGGGACGGCCAGAGGGAGATGACCACCAGGAAGAGGATGACGAGCGCGGAGATGATGAAGACGGGGTTGCGGCGCAGGTCGCGCCAGGCGTCGGACCAGAGGGAGCGGGGCTTGCCCGCCGGGCCCGTGCCTTCGGGTCCTCCGGGTGTCTTCTCCAGGGTCTCCGCCTCGCTCGTCGCGAGGTCCATCGGGCCGCCCATGCCGGTGCCGGCAATCGCGCGCTCCGGTTCGAACGGCTGCTCAGGCATAGCGGATCCTCGGGTCGAGTACGGCGTAGAGGAGGTCGACGAGAAGGTTCGCGACCAGGAAGACCAGGACGAGGACGGTCACGAAGCCGACCACGGTCTGGGTGTTCTGGCGCACGATCCCCTGGTAGAGCTGGAAGCCGACGCCGTGGATGTTGAAGATCCGCTCGGTGACGATCGCGCCGCCCATCAGGGCACCGATGTCGGTGCCGATGAAGGTGACCACGGGGATGAGGGAGTTGCGCAGCAGGTGGCGGACGATCACCCGGCGCCTGGGCAGGCCCTTCGCGACGGCCGTACGGACGTAGTCGGAGCGCCTGTTCTCCGCGATGGACGTCCGGGTCAGCCGGGTCACGTACGCGAGGGAGACCGAGGCCAACACCAGCCCGGGGACGATGAGTTCACTGAAGGTCGCGTCCGGGGAGACGGACGGTTTGATCCAGCCCCATTCGACGCCGAGGAGCAGTTGCAGGAGCAAGCCGGTGACGAAGGTCGGGATGGAGATGACGACGAGGGTGAGCAGCAGCACGCCGGTGTCGATCGGGCGGCCGCGCTTGAGGCCGGTGACCACACCGAGCGCGATACCGACGACGACCTCGATGACGATCGCCACGAGGGTCAGCCGGATGGTGACCGGGAACGCGGTCGACATCAGCTCGGTGACCTTCTGGCCGTTGAACGCCGTCCCGAAGTCACCGGTGAAGACGTTCCCCATGTAGGTCAGGTACTGCTGCCACACGGGCTTGTCGAGGCCGAACTCCCGCTTCAGCTGGGCGGCCGTGGCCGGGTCGCACTGCCGGTCGCCGCAGAGGCCCGCGATGGGGTCGCCCATCACGTTCACCATCAGGAAGATCAACAGTGTGGCGCCGATGAAGACCGGGATCATCTGCAGCAGACGCCGGATTACGTACCGTCCCATGGAGGCTCCGGGGTTCATGGGGGCAGGTCACGCGGGGCCCGCCCCCTGTACGGCTACGGCTCAGCTGACCTTGATCTCGCTGTAGACGGGGACGCTGAACGGGTTCAGGGCCACGTTGGAGAGCCGGTCGGAGTAGCCTGCGCTGCCGTTCTGGTACCAGAGCGGGATGGCGGCCATGTTGTCCCGTACGACGCCCTCGGCCTGCTGGAAGAGCTTGATCGCCTTGCTCGTGTCCGTCTCCGCGTTGGCCTGGTTCACGAGCTTGTCGAAGTCCTTGTTGGACCACAGGCCGTCGTTCGAGGAGGCGTTGGTGTAGTACAGCGGCTGGAGGAAGTTCTGGATGAGCGGGTAGTCCATCTGCCAGCCGGCGCGGAACGGCCCGGTCATCTTGTGCTGGCCGATCTGGTTCCTGAAGTCGGCGAAGGTGCCGACCGGGTTCCCGACGCACGCCTTGTCGTTGCCGAGCGCGTTGTTGATGGAGTTGCACACCGCGTCCACCCACTCCTTGTGCGAGCCCGTGTCCGCGTTGTACGTGATCTTGACCTGGCCGCCGGGAATGCCGCCGCCCTCCTGGACCAGCTTCTTCGCCTCGGTCGGGTCGTACTTGCAGGAGTCCCCGCACAGCCCGTCCTGGAAGCCGCCCGCGGTGCCGAGCACCGGTGAGGTCCAGTCGGTGGCCGGGGTGCGGGTCTTCTGGAAGATCGTGTTGGTGATCTGGTCCCGGTTGATGGCCATGGACAGCCCTTGGCGGACCTTGTCCGAGCCGCTCTTGTTCCAGTTCTTGTCGTAGTACGGGAACGCGAGGGTCTGGATGATGCCGGCGGGCGTGTTGATGTACCGGCCGCCGAGGTCGCTCTTGACGTTCTTGAGCTGCGAGGCCGGGATGTCGTCGACGAGGTCGAGGTTTCCGGCCATCAGGTCGGTGTAGGCGGTGTTGTTGTCGGTGTAGACCTTGAGGGTCACACCACCGTTCTGCGCCTTGTCCGTCCCGGTGTACCCGTCCCACTTCTTGAGCTGCATCTGCGAGCCCTTGGTGTACGACGAGATGGTGTACGGCCCGTTCCCGACGGGCTTCTTCAGCCAGGCCGCGTGGTCGGAGAAGAAGGTGCTCGGCAGCGGGGAGTAGGCCGCGTACCCGAGGGTGTCGGGGAAGGTCGAGAACTTCTGGGTGAGCTTGATGGTGAAGGTGTCGGTGCCGGTCACCTTGAGGCCGGTGAGCGTGCCGGCGCTCTGCGAGCCGCTGTCGGGGTGGACCTTGTCGTAGCCCTCGATGTACCCGAAGAAGTAGGCGTTCTTCTGGTTGTTCTTGAGGCTCGCCCCGTAGTTCCACGCGTCGACGAACGACTTCGCGGTGACGGCCTCGCCGTTGCTGAACTTCCAGCCGCTCTTGACGGTGACGGTGAAGTTCTGCGAGTCGGTGGTCTCGATCTTGTCGGCGAGCATGTCCTGGGCCTTGCCGGTCTTCGGGTCGTACCGCTTCAGCCCGCGGAAGACCATGTCGAGGACCTTGCCGCCCTGCACCTCGTTGGTGTTGGCCGGTTCCAGCGGGTTCTGCGGGTCACCCCAGGAGGCGCTGAGCACCGCGCTGCCGTCACCACCGCCGCCGCCGCTGCTTCCGCCGCCCCCACAGGCGGTCGCCGCGAGGGCTACCGCCGCCGCGCAAGCGGCCCATTTGGCGTGCGTGGCTCCACGCATCGAGTGCCTCCTCAGGAAAGCCGATCCATGCCGATCCGTTACCGGTCAATATCGACCGAAAAGGAGCACATCGCCTGCGGGCCCACCCTTTCGGGGGACCTCCGACGCCTGTTCAGTGGATCTCCGGGATGGAGCACAATGGATCACTGCGAAGCGATGCGGAACCGTTGGATTGTGACGCCCTGATGTACGCATTCCGATACAGAGGCGTCCGCATAACGAACTCATTGCCCGTTTCGCGCAGTTGGCCCGATCTAAAGCACAGATCGATTACGGCGCGCTACCCGCGTAGCTACGGATTGGTCAAGTCAAGGTAAAGAAGGTAAAGAGAAACCCAAGCCGACCCAGATTTTATTGACCTTGCATGAATTGCGTTGAAAAAGTCCGGCGTAGCCCGTAGGGGAGTGCCCTGCGGAGTCTCATCAGACCCTCCCTTGGGCCAGGAGCACCATGACCCCCCCAACTCCATCTACGGCTGCCACGCTCGAGGCGACCGACGAGAGCGTCGAGAAGTCGATCACTTCTCCCGACTCGAAGGCCAACGAGAGCAGGTCCCCGGGACAGCTCGCGTGGCGCCGCTTCAAACGGGACCGTACGGGCGTCATATCGGCGATCATCGTGATCTTCTTCTTCGTGATCGCGCTGGCCGCTCCGCTGATCGCCAAGCTCTACGGGAAGAACCCGTACACGACGTACGGACTCTCCATCCCGGGGCTGCTGGGCGACAACAGCAACCCCGTCAAACCGAACGGCGGCATCAGCAGCGACTTCTGGTTCGGCATCGAACCCGGCCTGGGCCGCGACGTCTTCACCTTCCTGCTCTACGGGATCCGCAACTCCCTCCTGATCGCCACGGCCATCACGATCCTCGTCGTGATCATCGGTGTCGCGGTCGGTGTCACCGCCGGTTACCTCGGCGGCAAGACCGACTGGTTCATCGGCCGGGTCATCGACATCCTGCTCGCCTTCCCGTCCCAGCTGTTCTTCGTGGCGTTCACCCCGGTGGTGCTCGCGCTGTTCGTCTCGGCCGACGACAACACCCCGACCTGGCTCACGGTGAGCTGCCTCATCGGTCTCCTCACCCTGTTCGGCTGGGCCTCCATCGCCCGACTTCTGCGCGGCCAGGTACTGGCCCTGCGCGAGCGGGAGTTCGTCGAGGCCGCCAAGGTCACCGGGGCCTCTCCGGCGCGGATCATCTTCAAGGAACTGCTGCCCAACCTGTGGACGCCGATCCTGATCCAGGCGACCCTCAACCTCCCGCTGATGGTCACCACGGAGGCCGGTCTCGCCTTCCTCGGCGTCGGCATCCAGGACCCGACCCCCGACTGGGGTGTCATGCTCGGCCGCGCCGCCGCCGTCTACCAGGACGACATCACCTACCTGCTCTTCCCGGGCATCACGATGGTGATCTTCGTCCTGGCGTTCAACCTCCTCGGTGACTCCGTGCGCGACGCACTCGACCCGAAGACCAAGCGCTGACTCCGGCCCTTTTCAGGACCACGGCAAAGACGCCGAGGTGCCGGGTTTCTCTCATCACTCTCACTTCCAAGGCAGGATGCGATGTCCTTTTCGCGCAGAAACTTCCTGATAGCCACCGGCGTTGCCGCCGCGTCGGGCTCCGTGCTGACCGCGTGCAGCAGCGGTGACTCCACGTCGGGCAGCTCCGGCGGTGGCAAGCAGGCGGCTGCCAAGGCCGACGCGACCGTGGTCAAGATCGGCACCGCCGCCGACTCCACCGGCCCGGCCCCCGAGGTCTCGGGCGCGGTGAAGGGCGGCACCGTCTCGCTGCTCAACGACGACGACTTCTCGCACCTCGACCCGCAGCGCATCTACTACGCCTGGAACTCGCTGGCCGCGGTCGTCCTCTCCCGTGGCCTCACCGGCTACAAGGTCGCGGACGACGGTTCCCAGACCCTGGTCGGCGACCTCGCCACCGACACGGGCACCATGAAGGACGGCGGCAAGACCTGGTCCTTCACCCTGAAGGACGGCGTCAAGTGGGAGGACGGCTCCGACGTCACCGTCGACGACGTCCGCCACGGCATCGAGCGCGCCTTCGCCAGCTACATCACCGAGGGCGCCATGTACGTCCAGACGTGGCTGACGGGCACGCAGAACTACCGCAAGTCGTACTCGGGTCCGTACTCGGGCAAGCACCTCAAGTCGATCGTCACCAGCGGCAAGACGATCACGTTCCACCTCTCCGAGGCGCGTCCGGACTTCAACTACGTCGTGGCGATGAACTCCTACGCCCCGACCCCGGTGAAGCACGACACCAAGCAGGACTACGACAAGAAGCCGTACTCCAACGGTCCCTACCGGGTGAAGTCGCACGTCACCGACAAGTCGATGGTGCTCGTGCGCAACGAGCACTGGGACGCGAAGACGGACCCGATCCGCAACGCCTACCCGGACCAGTTCAACTTCACCTTCGGTATCGAGCAGCTCACGGCCATCGACCGGCTGATCGCCGACGCCGGCAACGACCAGTACGCCGTCAGCTGGCGCACCATCCCGCAGGAGCGCGTCCAGCAGGCGCAGACCAGCGCCAAGGACCGCATCTTCCAGGGCCTCAGCAGCGGCACCAGCGTCTACTGGATCAACACGACCCGTGTCACCGACATGGACGTCCGCGAGGCCATCATCAAGGCCTGGCCGACCGCCGCGATCCGTCAGCTGCAGGGTGGTTCCATCCGCGGTGACTACGCGACCGGCATCATGAGCCCGCTCGTCGCCGGCTACAAGTCGCAGGACGTCTGGGGCAAGCTGAAGAACCCGGCGGGCGACCCGGCCGCCGCGAAGGCGATCCTGAAGAAGGCCGGCAAGACCGGCACCAAGATCGTCTACGCCTACCAGCAGGACGACACCCAGGCCAAGATCAAGGTCGTCGTCGAGCAGGCCCTGAAGGCGGCCGGCTTCGACGTCGTCACCAAGGGCATCGACTCCACCACCTGGTACGACCAGACCGGCAAGGTCGCCAACCCGTACGACATCTACTGGGGTGGCTGGTCCGCCGACTGGCCGACCGGTTACTCGGTCTTCCAGCCGCTGTTCGACAGCAAGGCGATCGCCGACGGCGGCTCGAACTACTCGCACCTCAAGGACTCCGCGGTCGACGCCGCCATCAAGGCGGCCACCGCCGAGACCGACCAGGACAAGGCGAACGCCATGTGGGCGGCGCTGGACAAGCAGGTCACCGAGACCGGCGCGTTCATCCCCGACGTCTACATGCGCCGTCTGTACCTGCACGGCTCCAAGCTCGGCAACGTGAAGATGGACCCGAACTTCGACGGCTGCATGCTCTACAAGCTGTACGTCAAGTCCTGATCCACCCCTGAGAGGTGGGGCGGCTGTGGCCGCCCCACCCTCGGCTCGTCCACCGTGGCCCCCGGTCACCCCCGGTCCGGCCCCTCCTCACGACGGCCCTCCCAGGAAAGCCACTCCCCATGCTTCGCTTCCTCGTCCGCCGGCTCCTCGGCGCCGTGATCACGCTGGTCATCATCAGCGCGATCACGTTCATGCTCTTCTACGCGGTGCCGCGCGATCCGGCGCGGATGGCCTGCGGCAAGCTCTGCACCCCGGAGACGCTCCAGGTGATCCGCCACAACATGGGGATCTCGGACCCGATTCCGGTCCAGTACTGGCACTGGCTGACGGGCATCTTCTTCGGCCGGGAGTACCCCGGCTTCGGCAACTGCGACGCTCCGTGCCTGGGTTACTCGTTCGTCAACCGCGAGCCCGTCCTGTCCACGATCATGGACCGGTTCCCGACGACGTTCTCCCTGGCCATCGGCTCCTCCGTCGTGTTCCTCATCTTCGGTGTCGGCACCGGCATGCTCGCCGCGGTGCGACAGGGCAAGGCCACCGACAAGGTCGCCAGCAGCGCCTCGCTGATCGCCTCGTCGCTGCAGATCTACTTCGTGGGCACGCTGGCTCTGTACTTCTTCGTGTACCAGTGGCACATCCTGGACCAGCCGTCCTACACGAACTTCACCTCGAACCCGGCCTCGTGGTTCAACGGGTTGCTGCTCCCCTGGCTCGTGCTGTCGATCATCTTCACCGCCAACTACACGCGTATGACGCGCTCCCAACTGGTCGAGACGCTCAGCGAGGACTACGTCCGCACGGCCCGGGCCAAGGGCCTCTCACGCCGCAAGGTGTTCTTCCGCTTCGCCTGGCGCGGTGCGATGGGGCCGATCGTCACCATCTTCGGTATCGACCTGGGCGTCCTCCTCGGCGGCGCCATGATCACCGAGAAGACCTTCAGCCTCCAGGGCATCGGCATGCTGTCGGTGAAGTCGGTCTCGACGAACGACCTGCCGATGCTGCTCGGCGTCATGCTGATCACCGCCTCCTTCGTGGTCATCGCCAACATCGTCGTCGACGCCGTGTACGCCCTGATCGACCCGCGCATCAGGCTCGCCTGACCTCGCCCGCCCCCACCAGCTACCCCGCATCACCCCCTCTGGAGCGTCCCCGTGACGAGCACCGATCAGCAGCCCTTCCTGTCCATCAAGGACCTGAAGGTGCACTTCTCGACCGAGGACGGCACGGTCAAGGCCGTCGACGGTCTCTCCTTCGACCTCGAACGCGGCAAGACGCTGGGCATCGTGGGTGAGTCGGGGTCCGGCAAGTCGGTCACCAACCTGACCATCCTGGGCCTGCACAACCCGGAGAGCACCACCGTCGAGGGCTCGATCGTCCTCGACGACCAGGAGCTGAACGGCGCGTCGGAGAAGACGCTGGAGAAGCTCCGCGGCAACAAGATGTCGATGATCTTCCAGGACGCGCTGGCCTCGCTGTCGCCGTACCACACCGTCGGCGTCCAGATCGGCGAGACGTACCGCAAGCACACGGGCTGCTCCAAGAAGGAGGCACGCGCCCGGGCCATCGAGATGCTGACCCGGGTCGGCATCCCCCAGCCCGACCTGCGCGTCGACGAGTACCCGCACCAGTTCTCCGGCGGTATGCGCCAGCGCGCGATGATCGCCATGGCGCTGGTCTGCGACCCGGAACTGCTGATCGCGGACGAGCCGACCACCGCCCTGGACGTCACCGTGCAGGCCCAGATCATGGACCTGCTCAAGGACCTCCAGAAGGAGTTCGGTACGGCGATCATCTTCATCACCCACGACCTCGGTGTCATCGCGGACATCGCGGACGAGGTGCTGGTGATGTACGGCGGCCGGTGTGTGGAGCGCGGCACGAAGAAGGAGGTGCTGCGCACCCCGCAGCACCCCTACACCTGGGGTCTGCTCAGCTCGATGCCGAGCCTGGACGGTCCGGTGGACGTGCCGCTGAACCCGATCCCCGGTTCGCCCCCGTCGCTGCTGAACCCGCCGTCGGGCTGCCGCTTCCACCCGCGGTGCGCCTTCGCGGAGAAGGTGGAGGGCGATCTGTGCTCGACGGAGCGTCCGCCGCTGGAGATCACGGACGGTCGTGGCTCCGCCTGCCACCTGACCGCTGACCAGCGCAGCGAGTTCTTCGCCGACCTCGCCGGCAGCCCGGCCAACTGACGTACAAGAAACGGGACTTCACCATCATGAGCAACGCGAACCCCCTCCTGGACGTCAGCGGGCTGACCAAACACTTCCCGATCAAGGGCGGCTTCCCGATCCGGCGTACGGTCGGTGCCGTGCAGGCCGTCGACGGGCTGGACTTCCAGGTCGGCGAGGGCGAGAGCCTGGGCCTGGTCGGCGAGTCGGGCTGCGGCAAGTCGACGACGGGCCGGCTGATCACCCGCCTGCTGGAGCCGACCGGTGGCACGGTCCACTACCGCGGCCAGGACATCACGCACGCGGGCCGCAAGCAGCTGGCGCCGATCCGGTCCGAGATCCAGATGATCTTCCAGGACCCGTACGCCTCGCTCAACCCGCGGCAGACGGTCGGCAAGATCGTGTCCGGCCCGATGGAGATCAACGACATCAATCCGGCCGGCGGCCGCGAGGTGCGCGTCCGTGAGCTGCTGGAGATCGTCGGCCTCAACCCCGAGCACTACAACCGCTTCCCGCACGAGTTCTCCGGCGGCCAGCGCCAACGCATCGGCGTAGCCCGCGCGTTGGCCCTCGAACCCAAGCTGATCGTCGCGGACGAACCGGTGTCGGCCCTGGACGTGTCGATCCAGGCCCAGGTCGTGAACCTGCTCCAGAAGGTCCAGAAGGAACTCGGCATCGCGTTCGTGTTCATCGCCCACGACCTGGCGATCGTCCGGCACTTCTCACAGCGAGTCGCGGTAATGTACCTGGGCAAGATCGTGGAGATCGCCGACCGCGACGACCTGTACGGCAACCCGCGCCACCCCTACACGCGGGCCCTGTTGTCCGCCGTGCCCGAGGCCACGGTGGACGAGACGCCCGCCCGGGATCGCATCCGGCTGGTCGGTGACGTGCCGTCGCCGATCAACCCGCCCTCGGGCTGCCGTTTCCGTACCCGTTGCTGGAAGGCGACGGAGAAGTGCGCGACGGAGGCTCCGCCGCTGGTGCAGGTCGAGGGCAACAAGCCGGGCCACCTGACCGCATGCCACTACCCCGAGACGGCGGACACCGTTCCGGCACCCCGTCTCTCCAAGGACCCCGAGGCGGCGGCCTGACACACCCCTTTAGTCAGCCGCCCCCTTCAGGAACGGACTTTCACCGGCCCATTGACCCGAGCCCATGAACGTCCGCTTCCAGGGGACGAAGGCCCGCGCCCACCCAGGCGCGGGCCTTCGCCATGAACGGACGGACCAGGTTCGGCGTGACACACTGCCGCAGTGGTCGACCGTTCGTTCGCGGATCCTTCGCTCGCAGCGCTGTACGACACCCTCAACCCGTGGGGGCCCGGCGACGACTTCTGTCTCGGGCTGGTCATGTCCGCAGACTCCGTGCTCGATGTCGGGTGCGGTACCGGGCGGTTGCTCGGGCGGGCCCGGCAGGAGGGGCATCGGGGACGGCTGATGGGACTCGATCCCGCCGCCGCGATGCTGGTGCGGGCGCGGGCCCATGAACCCGGCGTCGAGTGGGTGCTCGGAGATCTGCGCGCACGGGAGTGGCACGGCGAGTTCGAACTCGCCGTCATGACCGGCCATGCCTTCCAAGTGCTGCTCGGCGACGAGGAGTTGCGGTTCGCCCTACGTGCCGTAGGTACCGCTCTCGTGGCCGGCGGGCGGTTCATGTTCGAGACGCGGAATCCGGGGGCGCGGGTGTGGGAGGGGTGGACGCCGGAACGGGTGCGGGAGATTCCGGACGGGCGGGGCGGGGTCGTACGCGTGTGGCACGAGGTCGAGTCCGTGGCTGCGGGCGAGGAACGCGTCACGTTCACCGAGACCTTCGAAGGTCCCCAGTGGGAACGGCCTCAAGTCGACCGGACCACCCTGCGGTTCCTCGACACCGACACCCTGGACGGCTTCCTGAGCGAGGCCGGGTTTGTCGTCGTGGAGCGGTATGGCGACTGGGGGCGGGGGGAGTTGACACTGGACAGTCCCGAGATCATCACCGTGGCTGAAACTACGGGCCGGTGCAGCTAGGGCGCTCTCTGGTTGCCGTTGGGCCACTCGCTTCTCAGCCAGTGTCGGGCTTCCGCGGCCCGAGTAAAGGGCGCTCCCTGCGGTCGCGTCGGCAAGCCGATTCCGCTCCGCTCCACCCTTGACACGGCCCGCTCCAGCCCGTTTCAGAAGCGAGCGAGCGGCCCGGAAGGATGGGTGGCCAGGTACCTATCCCCCTGTCTGAACTGTGTTGCGGGCCGGTGTGGTGGGGGCGCGTTCGCGTCTCGCCAGCACGCCGGGCTGGCTTAGCGGCTAACCCCCGGTGGGCGGGGCGCGCTCGCGTCTCGCCAGCACGCCGCCTCGGCTCGGCGGCTGTCTGCCGGTGGGGTGTGAGGCCACGAGCGTGCGCGCTGCCGTCTCGCCAGCACGCCACCCCGGCTCAGCGGCCAACCCTGAGTGGATGAGTGGGTGGGCGGGTGAGTGGGCGAGTGGATGAGTGGGTGGGCGGGTGAGTGGGCGAGTGGATGGGTGGTTGGGTGAGTGGGTGGGCGGGTGAGTGGATGGGTGGGCGGCTGAGTGGGTGGGCGGGTGAGTGGGCGAGTGGATGGGTGGATGGTTGGGCGGGCGGGTGGTTGGGCGGGCGGTTGGGGGGTTGCGGGAAGCCGGGGGTAAATCTAACCATCGTCGTGGGCTTTGACTGGTTAGAAAATGGCCCCAGCCTCCAGAGGGGCGGGGCGGGGATGGGTGGGGATGGGCGGGTCGGGGAAGTGCGAACACTTCCGCTTCGCCCGCCACCCTTCCGCAGGCCGGGAGCCATTACCCGGGCTGCCGTCCAGTGTTGACCGGGAAGCCCCCACCGGCCGGTAGTCGCTGAGCCGAGGCGGCGTGCGGGCGAGATGCCGGCGCGCCACCTCGACCTCCGACCCGGTCCTCTCTGGAAGCCGGGGTTATTTCTAACCGGTCAAAGTGCGTTACAGGGGTTAGTTTCACCTACAGCCTCCAGCACCCACCCATCCGCACCCCATCCGCACCCCATCCCCATCCCACCCCCGCCCCCCCCACTCGCCGTTGGCCGCTGAGACGGCCCGGCGTGCAGGCGAGACGCGAACGCGCACCCTCCACACCGGCCGGCAACGCAGTACAGGCACGGGCAGGCATGCCTGGCCACCCATGCCTCGGGGCCGCCCGCTCGCTTCTGAAACGGGATTGCGGGAGACGAGTCAAGGGTGGAGCGCAGCGGAATCGGCTTGCCGACGCGACCGCAGGGAGCGCCCTTTACTCGGCTCCCGCAATCCCGACACTGACAAGAAGCGGGCGGCCCAACGGTCACATCGCGGCTCCGGGTCGCAGCAACACCTAGTCCTCCAGCGACTCCTCCAGCGCGGCCAACGCCGGGTCCAGCACGATGTCCTCGTCCCGTGCCTCGATCGTCGGCTCCTCCGGGAAGTGGCAGGCCGTCAGGTGGGCGGCGCGGTTGCCCTCGATCTGGATCAGTGGCGGTTCCTCGGTCGCGCACTTGTCCTGGGCCTTCCAGCAGCGGGTGCGGAAGCGGCAGCCGGAGGGGGTGAGATCGGGGAGGGGACGTCGCCGGCGAGGCGGATGCGTTCGCGGCCGACCGTCTCGTTGTCGCTGAGGTTCACCTCGGGCACCGCGGAGAGCAGGGCGTGGGTGTACGGGTGCCGGGGGCGGGTGTAGATGGAGTCGCGGTCGCCCACCTCGATGATCTTGCCGAGGTACATGACCGCCACGCGGTGCGAGAAGTGTCGTACGACTGCGAGGTCGTGGGCGATGAACAGGAACGCGATGCCGAGTTCCTTCTGGACCTCCTGGAGCAGGTTCACCACCTGGGCCTGGATCGAGACGTCCAGGGCCGAGACCGGTTCGTCCGCCACGATCAGTTTGGGTTCGAGGGCCAACGCCCTTGCCACGCCGATGCGTTGGCGCTGGCCGCCGGAGAACTCGTGCGGGAAGCGGTTGTAGTGCTCGGGGTTGAGGCCGACGATCTCCAGGAGTTCGCGGACGCGCGCCTCGCGGCCGCCCTCCGGCTGGATGTCGTTGATCTCCATGGGACCCGAGATGATCTTCCCGACCGTCTGCCGCGGGTTCAGCGACGAGTACGGGTCCTGGAAGATCATCTGGATCTCGGAGCGGATCGGGGCCAGCTGTTTGCGGGAGGCGTGGGTGATGTCCTGGCCGCTGTAGGTGATCCGGCCCGCGCTCGGCTCCAGCAGGCGGGTGATCAGCCGGCCCGTCGTCGACTTGCCGCAGCCTGATTCACCGACCAGGCCGAAGCTCTCCCCCACGTGCACGGTCAGGTCGATGCCGTCGACGGCCTGGACGGCGCCGACCGTACGGCGGATCGGGAAGCCGCCCTTCACCGGGAAGTGCTTGGTCAGGCCCTCCACCACCAGCAACGGGTCGCCGGCGGCTTCCGGTACCGCGTCGCGCGGGGCGGGCAGGACGAGGTCCTCTGTCATGACGTCTCCTCCTAGCCCAGTCGGGGCTTGATCTCTTCGATGAAGATGCTGCGCTTCTGGTCCGCCGTGAGGTGGCAGGCCGAGGCGCGGTCGGGGGCGAGCAGCGGGCGTTCGGTGACACAGCGGGTGCCGCCGACCCGGTCCTGGAAGGTGCAGCGGGGGTGGAAGCGGCAGCCCGAGGGCGGGTTCAGGAGGGACGGCGGGGCGCCGGGGATCGGGTCCAACGGCGCGCTCAGGTCCGAGTCCAGGCGGGGCATGGAGTTCAACAGGCCCCAGGTGTAGGGGTGTTGGGGTGAGCGCAGGACCTCGTTCGTCGAGCCGCGTTCCACCGCGTTGCCCGCGTACATCACCATGATGTCGTCGGCCATGTCAGCGATCACGCCGAGGTCGTGCGTGATGAAGACGATCCCGGAGCCGAACTCCTGCTGGAGGTCCTTGAGGAGGTCGAGGATCTGGGCCTGGACGGTCACGTCCAATGCCGTGGTCGGCTCGTCGGCGATCAGCAGGTCGGGGTCGCAGACCAGTGCCATGGCGATCATCGCGCGCTGGCGCATACCGCCGGAGAACTGGTGCGGGTAGTCCTTCGCCCGTTCCTTCGGGTTGGGGATGCCGACCTTGCCCAGCATCTCCACCGCACGCGCCCAGGCGGCCTTCTTCGAGGCGCCCAGGTGCTTCATGTACGGCTCGGCGATCTGGCGGCCCACCGTGTAGTACGGGGAGAGCGCGGTCAGCGGATCCTGGAAGATCATGGCGACCTTGTTGCCGCGCAGCTTCTCCATCTCGGACTCGCGGGCCGTGGTCAACTCCTGGCCGTCCAGGAGGATTTCGCCCTCGACGGTGGTGAACATCGGGTTGTGCAGGCCGAGGATCGTCAGGTTGGTGACCGACTTGCCGGAGCCCGACTCCCCCACGATGCCCAGCGTCTTGCCGCGTGCGACGTCGAAGGAGAGACCGTCGACGGCACGGACGACGCCGTCCTCGGTCTTGAAGCTGACGTGCAGGTCCCGCACCGAGAGAAAGGCACCCGCGTCGGCCGGCGAGGGAGCTCCGGCTTCCTTGGTCAATGTGGTCACGAGTGCTCCTAGGCCAGCCGCACGCGCGGGTCGATGAAGGCGTAGCAGGCGTCGACGATGATGTTGAAGAGAAGGATCATGGTGGCGGAGAACAGCATCACGCCCAGCAGCAGCGGCAGGTCGCTGTAGAACACGGCCTGGACCGCGAGGTTGCCGAGGCCCGGCAGGCTGAAGGTGTACTCGGTGATGATGGCGCCGCCGAGCAGTGCGCCCAGGTCGATGCCGAAGATGGTGACGATGGGGATCAGCGAACCGCGCCAGGCGTAGCGGAAGAAGACGTATCTGCGGGACATGCCCTTCGCCTTGGCCGTACGGACGTGTTCCTCCTGGAGCTGTTCGATCATCGCCGAGCGCGCCATACGGGTGTACTGCGCGGCGAAGATCGTGGACAGCACCACCCAGGGGATGATCAGCCCGGTGAACCAACTGACCGGGTTCGCGGTGAAGTTGTTGTACGCCGGCTTGTCGAAGATGTGGGTCTGATAGACCAGCAGCGCCAGTGCCAGCGGGCCCAGGAAGTAGATCTGCATCGAGCTGAGAACCATCGCTCCGGCCGTGGCCGTCTTGTCGATGATCGTGCCGCGCTTCCAGGCGGCGAGCAGGCCGGTGCCGAGACCGATGAGCAGGAAGAAGAAGGCACCGCCGAGGGTGAGCGAGACCGTGGTGGGCAGCCGGTCGATGAGCGTGGCCCAGACGAGGTCGTTGGTGTGGTACGAGTACCCGAAGCACGGGGCGGGGCAGGGGCCTTGGGCGAAGCCGCTGCTGCCCATGACGAGGTTCTTCAGGAAGATCCCGTACTGCGTGCTGATCGGCTTGTCGAGGCCGAGCACGTGGTGGATGTTCGCGAGGCTGGTCGGGTTGCAGGTCTTGCCGCACATCAGCAGGCCCGGGTCGCGTGGCATCCCGAAGAACAGCAGGAACGTGACGATGCTCAGCAGGAAGAGGATGACGACGGCGCCGAGGAACCGGCGGACGAGGAAGCGCAGCATGACAGGGGCAGCTCTCTGACGTCGGCGGGCCGCCCGGCACCCGGTGCGTCGCCCCGGAGAGGGGCGGGAGCACCGGGTGCCGGACGGACGGCGGTTACTTGACGAACAGGCGACGCGGGTCGACGCCGCCGATGACGTCGTCGTAGACGAGGCCGCCGACCTTGGAACCGGCGATCTGGGTCTGCTTGTAGTACGCGGTCGGGACGAAGGCGACGAGGTCCTTCACGAGGTACTCGTCGATCTTCTCCCAGGCGGCCGCGGCCTTGACCGGGTCGGTGATCTTGTTCGCCGCGTCGATGTCGGCGTTCACCTTGGGGTCGTTGACCTGCGAGTAGTTCTGCGCACCGTCGGCGATGCCGCGTCCGTCGTAGAGCGGCGGGACGACGGTCGAGGCGGACGGCCAGTCGGCGCCCCACGCGGTGTGGAAGATGTCGTAGTTGTTGTCCAGCTTGCTGACCTGGTCGTAGTAGGTCTCGGCCGGGATCTCCTGGCGCTGGACGTTGAAGCCGGCCTTCTTCAGGCCCGCCGCCATGGCGGTGGAGTACTGCTGGCCCTCGGGGGTGTTGGTGTAGCCGAAGGTCAGCTTCATGCCGAGCTTGCCGGCCTTCTTCAGCAGCGCCTTGGCCTTCTCCGGGTCACCGGCCGGCTTCTTCTTCTTGCCGAACGGGTCGAACGCGGCGTTGTAGCCGGAGACGGTCGGGCTGATGGTGCCGCCGGCGACCTCCATCGCGTCGGTGCCGCCGAAGGCACGGAGGAACGGCGTGATGGGCAGCGCGTAGGCGATGGCCTCACGCACCGTCTTGTCCTTCATGGCCGGGTGGCTGTTGTTGATGTTCATCTGTCCCACGTACGGCTGGTAGCCGGAGACCGTGCGGGACTTCAGCTTCGGGTCCTTGAGGACGCTGGACAGGTTGCCCGCGTCGACCTGGTTGTTGAAGCTGATGCCGGTCTGGTCCGCGCCGCTGTCCGCGAGGAGCGCCTTCGTAGACGTCTCGAACTGCTGGTTGAACGTGAAGTTGAACTGGTCCACGTACTGGTGGCGGATCGGGTCCGTCTTCGGGTCCCAGTTGGTGTTCTTCACGAGCACCATCGACTTGCCGGACTTGAACGACTGGATCTTGTACGGGCCGCTCGTCACCGGCGACTTGTCGTACTTCGCCTGGGTGTCACCCTTGGCGGAGACGACGGCGTAGCCCGCCATGGCGAGCGCGTACGGCAGGTCCGAGTGCGGCGCCTTGAAGTGGAAGATGATGGTCTTCGCGTCCGGCGTCTCCAGGACGCTGCTCGGCAGGTGCTTGCCCTTGTACGGGCCGTCCGGCAGCAGCTTGCGGTAGTCGGCGCCGGAGGTGTTGGCCAGCCACTGCTGGAGGTAGGACGGGCCCTGGTTGATGAAGGGCGCGAAGAGCCGCTCGAAGGTCTGGCGGAAGTCCGCGGACGTGATCGGCGTGCCGTCGGCGAACTTGATGCCGTCCTTGAGCGTGTACTTCCAGGTCTTGCCGCCGTCCGTGGTGGTACCGGAGTCGGTGGCGAGGTCGCCGACGACCTCGTGGCCCTTGCCGTCGTTGGTCGTGGTCTTGTAGCCCGTGAGACCCCGGTGGATCAGGGTCGCGAGCGAGCCCTCGTCCGAGACGTATATCTGGGCCGGGTCGAGGTGGGCGTAGCTGTCACGCTGGAGCACCTCCATCGTGCCGCCCGACTTGGCACCCGGTACGGCCGCGGCCGGTCCGGTGGAGTCCGCGGTGTCGCCGAACTTGATCGACTTCTGCTGTCTTGCCGCGTTCTCCTTGTCCTGCTTGTTGTTGTCGCTCGCGTCGCTGCCGCCCTTGCTGCAACCGGTGAGCACAAGAGCCCCGGCCGCGAGCACGGAGAGCGCGGCGTATACGTGGCGTCCGCCCCTACTCATCACTCAGTTTCCACCCATCTGTGTGTCACCAGTGCACAAAGGAATTCCCGTGCTGGATCGCCGTGCTGGATTGCTGTGTTGCCGTGCGGTAGCCGGGCGCGAACGCCCGCCAACGGACGGTCAGCGTGCCGTCTTGGGATCGAAGGCGTCCCTGACCGAGTCCCCGAGCAGGTTGAAGGCCACGATGAAGATGATCATCGAGATACCCGGGAAGAACATGTAGGTGATGTCGTTCGACATCACGAGTTCGGTGGACGCCTTGGAGAACATCTGTCCCCAGTCCGGCGTCGGTTCGACGATGCCCACGCCCAGGTAGGACAGGCCGGCCTCGGCGGTCACGAAGCCGGGAAGCATGTACGTGGACTGCACGAGGATCGGCGTGACCACGTTCGGCAGGATCTCTCTGCTGATGATCCGCCAGGACGAGGCTCCGCTGACCCGGGCCGCCTCGATGAACTCCCGTTCGCGCAGGGCCAGACTGGTGCCGCGCAGGATGCGGGCGAGGCTCATCCAGCCCAGGAACCACTGCACCGCGATGAGCGCCACGACACGGACGTAGGTCGGCGTCTCGTCGGTCGGGCTCACGAAGAGGGAGACCACGACGGGCATGCTCGCGATGAAGAACAGCTGGGCGGGGAAGGCCAGCAGGAAGTCGATGACCCGGCTGATGAAGTAGTCGGACTTGCCGCCGAGGAAGCCGGCCGCGACGCCGAGCAGGATGCCGGTGAGAACGGTCGCGACCGTCACGCAGACGGAGATCATCAGCGAGGTGCGGATGCCGTAGAGGAGCTTGGTGAACACGTCGTAGCCGTTGCCCGGTTCGAGGCCGAACCAGAACTGGCTGCTGATCCCGCCGTTGGGCTGCAGCGGGACGCCCGCGCTGTCGAAGAGCTCGGGGCGTTCGTCCGCGTACACGGTGTACGGGTCCTTGCCGTACAGCTTGGAGATCAGTGGTGCGAGGAGCCCGACGAGGAAGAAGAAGGCCACGACGTAGGCCGAGATCACGCCGGTGCGGTCGCGCTTGAAGCGGATCCACATCAGCTGGCCGGGCGACCGGCCCTCCATCTTCTTGGCCTCGGGTTCCGCCTGCGGCCCTGGTTCGCCGTCGACGACGACCGAGGTTCCGCCGCCCTCAATGTCGATAGGACTTGTCACTGTTCGCCCATTTCACAGGTGTGGGTGTGCCGAGCGGGCGACCGGCGCAGGATGTGCGCGATCACCGTTCGGAGCTAGGAAAGAGGTCCGGAGCGTCCCGGTGCGGCGGGAGATCCCGCAGCCGGACGCGCGTAGTTGAACGGCGGCACTAGACCGCCGGCCGACTCCTCAGAGCCAATCTCCGTATGGGCGGGCGAAGTTGCTACTGACGGACGGCGTGTCCCACCTGGCGTTCGTGACACCACGCATGGGGCTCCTCCTCATGACTCCACGTGTTCACCAACAGGAGGGGGTTCACGTCTTTCCCCCGCCACCCCTGGCGGAGGGTCAGACACCCCCTGGTGCTCGCGAGTCGGCGCCGTCCCCACGGCGCGATGACCCATTGACCCGAGCGCTACGCGGCTAACTATCTGCCATGCGCCAGGTGCCGACCACTGTCTTTAAATCTCAATTCAGTCACAGCTCGCGCGTACATCTTCCAAAACATGGACAAACTGTTCGATGCGAGAAGGCCACGAAACGGACTTGTTACATGGGTATCGGGCGAGGATCTCCGCATTACGGACAGACCGCCTCGGGAAACGGGGCTTAATTCGGTTGCAAAAAGCCCGGGCACCCCCAAGATGGGGGCACCCGGGCTCAGTTGGCCGGTAACAGCGCCTGGAACGGCCTGCGATCGTATGCGTCAGCCGTGCTTGGCGCGGCTCGCGGAGCGGCCGCGCTCCTTCTGGTCGAGGACGACCTTGCGGATGCGAACGGCCTCCGGGGTCACCTCGACGCACTCGTCGTCGCGGCAGAACTCCAGGGACTGCTCCAGGGAGAGCTTGCGCGGCGGCACGATCGCCTCGAACGAGTCGGCGGCGGCCGAGCGCATGTTGGTGAGCTTCTTCTCCTTGGTGATGTTCACGTCCATGTCGTCGGCGCGCGAGTTCTCGCCGACGATCATGCCCTCGTACACCTCGGTGCCGGGGTCGGTGAACAGCACACCGCGCTCCTGGAGGTTCGTCATCGCGAACGCGGTGACGGCACCGGCGCGGTCGGCGACCAGCGAGCCGTTGTTACGGGTCGTCAGCACGCCGAACCACGGCTCGTGGCCCTCGTGGATGGAGTGGGCGATGCCCGTGCCGCGCGTCCCGGTCAGGAACTCGGTACGGAAGCCGATGAGACCGCGGGACGGGACGACGAACTCCAGGCGGACCCAGCCCGAGCCGTGGTTGGACATGTTGTCCATCCGGCCCTTGCGGACACCCATGAGCTGCGTGACCGCGCCCATGTGCTCCTCGGGCACGTCGATCGTCATGCGCTCGACGGGCTCGTACGTCTTGCCCTCGACCTGCTGGGTGACGACCTGCGGCTTGCCGATGGTCAGCTCGAAGCCCTCGCGGCGCATCTGCTCGACCAGGATGGCCAGCGCCAGCTCACCGCGGCCCTGCACCTCCCAGGCGTCGGGACGCTCGGTGTCGAGGACGCGCAGCGAGACGTTACCGATCAGCTCGCGGTCCAGGCGGTCCTTGACCTGGCGGGCGGTGACCTTGCGGTCCTTGACGGCCGCCTTCGCGGTGGCGCCCTTGCCGGTGCCGCCGCGGCCGACCAGCGGCGAGGTGTTCGTACCGATGGTCATGGAGATCGCCGGCTCGTCGACCGTGATGAGCGGCAGCGCGATCGGGTTCTCGGGGTCGGCGAGGGTCTCGCCGATCATGATGTCCGGGATGCCGGCCACGGCGCAGATGTCACCGGGGCCCGCCATCTCGGCCGGCTTGCGGGTGAGCGCCTCGGTCATCAGCAGCTCGGTGATGCGCACGTTGGACATCGTGCCGTCGCGCTTGATCCACGTGACGGTCTGGCCCTTGCGCAGCTCGCCCTGCTCGACGCGGAGCAGCGCGATACGGCCGAGGAAGTTGTCCGCGTCCAGGTTGGTGACGTGCGCCTGGAGGGGGGCGGCCTCGTCGAACTGCGGGGCCGGGACGTGCGACAGGATCGTGGAGAAGAAGGGCTCCAGGTTGTCGCTGTCCTGCGGGACGGTGCCGTTCTCGGGCTTGGTCAGCGAGGCCACGCCGTCACGCGCACACGCGTAGACGATGGGGAACTCGATCTGCTCCTCGTCCGCGTCCAGGTCCAGGAACAGGTCGTACGTCTCGTTGACGACCTCGTCGATCCGGGAGTCCGGGCGGTCCGTCTTGTTGATGCACAGGATGACGGGCAGGCGCTGCTGGAGCGCCTTGCGCAGCACGAAGCGGGTCTGGGGCAGCGGGCCCTCGGACGCGTCGACGAGCAGCACCACCGCGTCCACCATCGACAGACCGCGCTCGACCTCGCCACCGAAGTCGGCGTGGCCCGGGGTGTCGATGATGTTGATGGTGATGACGTCGCCGCCATCCTTCGGGTGGTACTTCACGGCCGTGTTCTTGGCCAGGATCGTGATGCCCTTCTCACGTTCCAGATCGTTCGAGTCCATCATTCGGTCGTCGAGCGATTCGGCGGCGTGCGCGGCGAAGGCACCGGCCTGCTTCAGCATGGCGTCGACGAGGGTCGTCTTCCCGTGGTCGACGTGGGCGACGATGGCGACGTTGCGGATGTCGTGGCGCGTGGCCATATTGCGGCGAACTCCCGGAGAGTGAGGAAGGCCTGCGCGTACGTCTGTGTTACGCGGACCCTGCCGGGCTGGACACGCCACGGCCTTACCCCATCGTACGTGGCGTACGGGGACGGGGCCTCCGCAGGGCCTTACGGGTGGCGGTGGGAGCGGTCAGACGCCGGTCACGGCAAGGGATCCGGCGGGGCACAGCTTCACGGCGGCGACCTTGGCCGGAACGCCCTCGGAGGGTTCGGAGCAGGGCAGGAACCCGCCGCCGTAGGTGTCCCAGGTGCGCACGTGGCCGTGCGCCGGTGGGTTCAGTCCGCAGCGGTAAGTGAAGTCGGCCTCAATCAGGTCGACCGACTCCCAGGTGTAGTAGAGCTGCCGGGGTTCCCCGAGCTCGTCGAAGAAGTCCGTCTCCTCGTCCCCGGCCGTTTCGGACGGCCCGGCGAGCGGGTCCTCCGTGTCGAGGTGGGCGCCCAGCGCCTCGATCACGCGGGCGGGGCCGACGCCTTGGGGCGCGTGGGTCACGGTCGGGCGGTAGACGGTGCCGGAGACGGGCTTGATGACGCCCTGGTACCCGCCGTCGGTGTAGGTGATCCGGTCGGGCAGCCCGGTCAGCCGTTCCACGTGCCGGATAGCGGACCAGGTGTAGGTCCCGTGCGTACAGATCGTGGCCGCCCCGGCGGCGGACCGCCCGTCATCGGTGGCTACGGCTCCGCAGCCGGCCGTGCCCAGCATCACCATCACGGCCACCGCCGCGCCCCGACCCCGCACAACCCACCCCCGTACGACGACCGCCGCCCCGCGATCAGCTGCGGGACGGCGGCCGTGCTCGTCATGTGCGGGTGATGCTAATCCCTCAGTCCTTGGTCGGGCTCGCAGAGGGGTGCGCGCCCTTCTTCAGGAAGCCCATGTCCTCGTAGACCGGGGTCTGGAAGCCGAAGGAGCCGGCGTTGACGACGGTTTTGCGGGCGGCCGTGAGCTGGGGGCGCTGGTAGAGGGGGATCGAGCCGGCCGCCGCCCAGATGCGGGCGTCGGCCTTGCGGACCAGGGCGGCGGACTCGTCCTGGTCGAGGGTCGAGGCGGCCTGGTCGAAGAGCTGGTCGACCTGGTCGGTGCCGACGCGGGTGTAGTTCTGCTCGACGTTCAGCGAACCGTCAGCCGCCGGGACCGGCTTGGCGAAGATCGGGCGGGCGTCGGTGGCCGGGTAGGCGGACGCGGGCCAGGAGTAGAGGGCGAGGTCGTACTGGCCGGACGCGATGTGGTCCTTGAAGTAGCTGTCGTCGGAGACCTTGGTGATCTCCGTGCGGATGCCGACCTTCTCCAGCATCCGGGAGATGCTGTCGGCGACCGCGCCCAGCGACTCCGAACCGGTGCCGGACGGGAGCACGAAGCGGAGGGTGAGCGGCTTGCCGTCCTTGGCGAGCGGCCCGGTCTTCGCGCCGGCCGGGGCGGCCGTGCCCTTGGGGGCGTACGCGCCGGGCGCACCGCCCTGCTTCACCTTGCGGCCGTCGTACTGCTTGCCGTCGGCGAGGTGCTTGGACCCCTCGTCCCCGTGCCCGGATGCCTTGTCGTGCTTCTTGGTGTGGTCCTGCGGGTCCTTGTTGTCCTCGCCGACGATGTACTGCCCGTCGGAACCGCCCTCGGACTCGGCCTCGTCGTCGGACTTCTTGCCCTTCTTGCCCTCGGAACCGGCCGCCTTCTCGCCCTTGTCCTTGAGCGGTCCGCCGGGCACCCAGCCCGCGTCGGCGAGCAGCGCCTGCGCCTCCGCGGTGTCGTGGTCGCCGAGCGCGCCGCTGTTGTCGGCGTACGCGGCCTGGCCGGAGAGCGCGAGGTGACTGCCGACCGGCACGGCGGGCAGACCGAGCGGCTTGAGGACGACCTTCGCCAGCTCGGTGCGGTCGAGCGCGCGGGCCACCGCACGCCGGACGCGCTCGTCGCGGAGGGGGCCTTCGGAGCCGTTCAGCGCGAGCTGCGTGTACGCGGGCTCAAGGGAGCGGCGGACGGTGAAGGCGCGCAACTCGTCCTGCTGGCGCAGGTACTTGGCGAGCGCCTTGCGCTCCTTCTTGCTGAGCTTCTTCTTCTGCCGGCTCTCGTTCTTGTTCTCGTCCTTGGCCGCGGAGCTCGAACTCGCTCCCTGGAGCGGGGTGTTCGTGCCCTTGGCCCGGCCCGCGAGGACGATCCGGCTCGCGTCGGCGGGGTCGATCTCGGCCAGGTCGACCGTGCCGTCGGCGAGCGCGGCGGCCCGCTTGTCGAGCGGTACGGCGTGCAGCACGATCTCGGAGAGCTTCGCGGGCCGGCCCCACCAGTGCGGGTTGCGCGCGAGGACGATCTCCTTGTCCTTGCGGTCGACCTTCTGCAGACCGAACGCCCCGGCGGTGACCTTCAGCTTGCGGCGCGCGCCATCGTTGAAGGCGTCCGGGGTGCCCATGACGTCCTTGGGGTACAGCGGCGAGAACAGCGCCTTCCAGTCGGCGTACGGCCTGCTGAAGGTGACCTTGACCTCGAGGTTGTTGGCGCCGCGCTCGATCTTCTCGATACGGTCGTAACCGGCGTTGCGCGCGGTCCAGTACGCGGAGTCCTTGCCGGACAGGGCGCGCCACTGGGCGGCGAAGTCGGCGGCGCCGATCTCGCGGCCGTCGCTCCACACGGCCTGCTGGTCCAGCTTGTAGAGGACGACCTGCTTGGGCTCGGTGTCGACGACCTTCGCGGACTCCAGGAAGTCGGCGTCACGCTGCGGGCGTCCCTGCGCGTCGAGCCGGAACATCGCGGGCAGCACGGCCTGCGCGACCCGGGTGGTGGCGTCGTCGGCGTCCGACTGGAAGGTGTTGAGGGTCTCCGGTACGTCGTCGACGGCCCAGTTCAGGGTGCCGCCGTCGGCGACCAGGTCACGGCCGACCGGCGCGATGTCCTGCCCGGCCAGCGGCTTGCCCGATTCGTCCTCGGAACTGCACGCCGCGAGGGTGGTCACCGCGAGCGCGCCCGCGGTGAGGAAGGCGACCGAGCGCATGACCGCGCGCAGTCTGACGCCGTCGTGGGACATCACTGCTACCTCCGGTAAGCCGCGGGACTTCTGATCACTTATGGGCGTATATGGAGCTGATCAGATCTTTGCGGCCACTGAAGAGGAAACGGTTCGGCCATGAAGGGCGACACGGCGAGGGGCGCCGGGAAGCCCACCCGTGCGGCGCAATGCGAACCCGCCCGTGCGGCGCAATGGTCGAATCTGCCCCCGTACACACCAACGCACCCCGGCCAATCCGTGCACACCGCTTCCCACCGGTAGGTGTGGCGCGCAACACTCGCAGGCGCATGAACGTTGCCGTCCAGGGTCGACACCCGCGGAAGCGAGGTCACGTCATGTCCGTGCACGACGAACTGACGTCAGTCCAGCGCTGTCTCGAAGACCTCTTCAGGTCGGTGGGACGGCTGGAACAGCAATTCGGCAGCGGCGGCCTGGAAATGCGCAGGGTCAAGGCCGACGCCGACCGGCTGCGCGAGAGCGTCGCGCTGCTGCGCGACGCCGCACCAGGGATCGAGCGCCCCCGGCGCCCCGATCTCGTCCCCATCTCCGACACCCCCTACGACAACACCCTGTGGACGGATACGGACGACGAAGGACTCGGCGCCCATCACCGCCACGCACCCTGAACCGACCGGAGTCCTGACTTGGCCACTGGTACGGAACCCCAACCGAAGAGCGGCGGCGTCCACACCGGGACGCGCGCCGCGATCGACGCCCCGCATCTGCGGACCGACCGCTGGTGGCTGGCCCCGGCCGTCACCGCCGCCGGACTGCTGGCCTTCGTCGTCTACTCGACCTGGCGGGCCTTCGCGGACTCGAACTACTACGCGGCGCCCTATGTCTCGCCGTTCTACTCGCCCTGTCTGGCCGACCGGTGCAGAACCATGCACGCCGGCCCGAACGCCGACCTCTTCGGGAGCTGGTGGGGCATCTCCCCCGCCATCATCATCCTGATCTTCCCGCTCGGCTTCCGCCTGACCTGCTACTACTACCGCAAGGCCTACTACCGGGGCTTCTGGGCCTCGCCCCCGGCCTGCGCGGTGGCCGAGCCGCACAAGAAGTACAGCGGCGAGACCCGCTTCCCGCTCATCCTCCAGAACGTCCACCGGTACTTCTTCTACGCGGCGCTCCTGGTGGCGGGCACGTTGACGTACGACACCGTGCTGACCTTCCGCGACGAGCACTACCACTGGGGCCACATGGGCCTGGGCACCCTCGTCTTCGTGGCCAACATCGTGCTGATCTGGGCGTACACCCTGTCCTGCCACTCCTGCCGGCACATCGTCGGCGGCAAGCTCAAGCACTTCTCCAGGCATCCCGTGCGCTACAAGGCGTGGAAGTTCGTCGGGAAGCTGAACAACCGTCACATGCAGCTGGCCTGGGCGTCGTTGATCAGCGTCGCGGCTGCCGACTTCTACGTGTACCTGGTCGCCTCCGGCGCTTTCAACGATCCGAGGTTCTTCTGATATGTCCGTGGTCGAGCGACAGGAGTGGGACGTCGTCGTGGTCGGTGCCGGTGGCGCCGGTCTGCGGGCCGCCATCGAGGCGCGCGAGCGCGGTGCCCGTACGGCGGTGATCTGCAAGTCGCTGTTCGGCAAGGCCCATACGGTGATGGCCGAGGGCGGCATCGCGGCGGCGATGGCCAACGTCAACGAGCACGACAACTGGCAGGTCCACTTCCGCGACACCCTGCGCGGCGGCAAGTTCCTCAACCAGTGGCGCATGTCCGAGCTGCACGCGAAGGAAGCACCGGACCGGGTATGGGAGTTGGAGACCTGGGGCGCCCTCTTCGACCGCACGAAGGACGGCAGGATCTCCCAGCGGAACTTCGGCGGCCACGAGTACCCGCGCCTCGCCCACGTCGGCGACCGCACGGGACTTGAGCTGATCCGCACGCTCCAGCAGAAGATCGTGTCGCTCCAGCAGGAGGACTTCAAGGAGACCGGCGACTACGAGTCCCGTCTGAAGGTCTATCAGGAGTGCACGGTCACAAGGGTGTTGAAAGACGGCAGCCGGGTTTCAGGCGTCTTCGCCTACGAGCGCGAGACCGGCCGCTTCATGGTCCTCGAAGCACCTTCCGTGGTGATCGCGACGGGCGGGATCGGTAAGTCCTTCAAGGTGACGTCGAATTCGTGGGAGTACACGGGCGACGGGCACGCACTGGCGCTGCTCGCCGGGGCGCCGTTGCTGAACATGGAGTTCGTGCAGTTCCACCCGACCGGCATGGTCTGGCCGCCGTCCGTGAAGGGCATCCTCGTCACCGAGTCGGTGCGCGGCGACGGCGGGGTGCTGCGCAACTCGGATGGCAAACGCTTCATGTTCGACTACATCCCCGACGTCTTCAAGGAGAAGTACGCCGAGTCGGAGGCCGAGGGCGACCGCTGGTACGAGGACCCCGACACCAACCGCCGTCCCCCCGAACTGCTCCCCCGCGACGAGGTCGCCCGGGCCATCAACTCCGAGGTGAAGGCGGGCCGCGGCTCACCGCACGGCGGGGTCTTCCTGGACGTGTCGACGCGGATGCCGGCGGAGGTCATCCGGCGCCGACTCCCGTCCATGTACCACCAGTTCAAGGAGTTGGCCGACGTCGACATCACCGCCGAGGCGATGGAGGTCGGGCCGACCTGTCACTACGTGATGGGCGGCATCGCGGTCGACTCGGACACCGCGGCGGCACGCGGAGTGGAGGGCCTGTTCGCGGCCGGTGAGGTGGCCGGCGGCATGCACGGCTCCAACCGGCTGGGCGGCAACTCCCTGTCCGACCTGCTGGTGTTCGGCCGCCGGGCGGGCTGGCACGCGGCGGACCACGCGGCCGACCTGGCGGACAGCCGCCCTCTCGTGGACGACACCGAGGTCGACCTGGCGGCGGCGGAGGCGCTGCGCCCGTTCTCGGCGGAGGGCCCGGAACCCGGGCAGGAGAACGGCCGCCCGCCCGAGAACCCGTACACCCTCCACCAGGAACTCCAGCAGACCATGAACGACCTCGTCGGCATCATCCGCCGCGAGGGCGAGATGGAACAGGCGCTGGAGAAGCTCGCCGATCTTCGAGTACGGGCCCGCCGTGCGGGAGTCGAGGGCCACCGGCAGTTCAATCCAGGCTGGCATCTCGCGCTGGACCTGCGGAACATGCTGCTGGTCAGCGAGTGCGTGGCCCGGGCCGCGCTGGAGCGCACCGAGTCGCGCGGCGGACACACCCGCGAGGACCACCCCGGCATGAACCGCGACTGGCGCCGCATCAACCTGATCTGCCAACTGACCCACCCCAACGGCGGGTTGGCGGCCGCGGACCCCGTGTCCGGCCAGATCAGCCTGACCCGCGAGACGACCGAACCCATCCGCGCCGACCTGCTCGCCCTCTTCGAGAAGGAAGAGCTGGTCAAGTACCTCGCCGAAGAGGAGCTCTACGAGTGAGCAGCTACGAGGCCCGCTTCAAGGTGTGGCGGGGGGACGTCGAGGGCGGCGGCCTGGAGGACTACAAGGTCGAGGTCAACGACGGCGAGGTGATCCTCGACATCATCCACCGCATCCAGGCCACCCAGGCCTCCGACCTCGCCGTGCGCTGGAACTGCAAGGCGGGCAAATGCGGTTCGTGCTCGGCGGAGATCAACGGCCGCCCCCGGCTGATGTGCATGACCCGCATGTCGACGTTCACCCGCGAGGAGACGATCACCGTCACACCGCTGCGCGCCTTCCCCGTCGTCCGCGACCTCGTCACGGACGTCGGCTTCAACTACCAGAAGGCCAGGGAGGTTCCGGCGTTCGTCCCGCCGGAGGGCGTGGGTCTCGGCGAGTACCGGATGATGCAGGAGGACGTCGACCGCTCGCAGGAGTTCCGCAAGTGCATCGAGTGCTTCCTGTGCCAGGACACCTGCCATGTCGTGCGCGACCACGAGGAGAACAAGACGGCGTTCGCCGGTCCCCGATTCCTCATGCGGGTCGCGGAGTTGGACATGCATCCGCTGGACGCGGCGGCCGAGAGCGGCCTCGACCGCAAGAAGACCGCCCAGGACGAACACGGCCTCGGCTACTGCAACATCACCAAGTGCTGCACCGAGGTCTGCCCCGAGGGCATCCACATCACGGACAACGCGCTGATCCCCTTGAAGGAAAGGGCAGTTGACCGCAAGTACGACCCGCTGGTGTGGCTGGGGTCGAAGATCAGGAGGCGTTCTTCCTAGGCTTCGCGGGCCTCGCGGCGACCTGCTGGACGACGATCCCGGCGATCGCGACGCACGTGCCGGCCACCGCGAGGGGTCCGAGCGAGTCGGGGCTCGAGTAGGGGCCGAAGTAGATCAGCCCGGCCAGGCCCGCGGCACTGACCAGGATGCCGTAGCCCCACAACCGGGGGCGCGCGATGCGGTTCCGGCGGACGAGCGGGGTCCAGCCGCGCGTGATCGCCCCGGCGCCGACACCGGCGAGAACGGCTATCAGCAGCACTGCCATGCCCACTCCGGCGCCGCTCATGTCCGCTCCACGAAGGACAGCGCCTGCCGGAGGTTGTGTTCCGCGATGCCGCGCATGAACTCCGGGTCGTGGAAGTCCCCGACGTCCAGGAGGCGTAGGGGGCCCGCCACGAGGGAGAGGTGCATCGCCAGGCGGTAGAGGCGCAGGCGGTCGGCGTCGAGGCCGTCGGTGTCTTCGGCGCCGTCGGTCTCTTCGGTGTCTTCGGCGCCGTCGGTGTCTTCGGTGCGCAGGGCGTCGTAGTGGGGGCCGAAGCGCAGGTGGAGGAAGGCGTGTTCCCACTCGGCGTCGAAGTACATCAGGCCCTCGATGTCGATGAGGGCGAGGTCGCCGTCCGGGGTCACGCGGACGTGGTCGGGGCCGAGTTCGCCGTGGATGAGGGTGGGGGGTCCGGTGCGGGGTCGGACTTGGGAGGCCAACGTCCGTAGCGCATCGGACAGTTGGGGGTGGGCGGCTGCTGCTCGTGGGTCGCGTGCCGGTAGTTCGTCGAGGTCGCTCAGGGCTCGTTCGGCTACGACCGCCTCGCACGAACCGCCGTACGAGGAACCGCCGTTGTCCACGACCGCGACCTTCCCGAAGCGCGGGCCCGTGCACGCGTGCAGGGTGTCGAGCAGGGCCGCCGTCCGCTTCAGCGCCTCTGTCTTTGATACGGCGGGCAGGTCGCCGTCCAGCAGGTCCTCCAGGGTGCCGCCCGGGAGGTCCTCGACGATCGCCACGTCCGCCGGGAGGTGGGTGTGCGTGGGGTCGGCGTGGAGGAGTCGGGGGGCGCGGACGCCGGCTGCGGCGAGGCGGTCGGCCGCGGCGGTGAACAGGTCGAGCCCGGAGGCGTGGGAGAAGGGGTCGCGGGGGTCGCCGGGGCCCACGTCCCAGAGGTCCTCGTCCGGGGACCAGACGTAGGCCACGGCGGTCGAACGGTCCGGGAAGGCGAGGCGGTAGACGCCCTTCTTCGAACCGCCCCGGAGTCGGGTCACGTCGTTCAGGGTGTGGCCGAGGGCGCGGGCGAACGGGGCCAGGTCGGTGGGGGTGAGGGTCTTACGGATGGCCTTCACAGGGCTGCGGGGCGGCGGGCGCGGGACTGGAGCAGGAAGCCGAGGAGCAGCAGGGCGAAGCCCAACGGGCCGAAGAAGTCGATGAGTTGCTCTGCGGGTGCCAGCACGCTCAGGGACATCTCCGTCGTCAGACCCACGGCCGACAGCAGTCCGCCGTATCCCCACAACTTCGGCCGTACGACAGCGACCCGCAGCTTCGGTGGCAGCCAGCCGGTCGTCAGCGCGATCGCTCCGGGTACCGCCAGCAGCGCACAGGCCAGCGCGCCAAGTGCCGTCCACATCATCGCCCACCCCCTTCAGGCTCGACGGATCATCGCACCGCTGGCTGTGAACGGCACGCTGTTTTACGGCACTTGAGCGCGGGTGCTCAGCGCACCCAGCCCTCCCGGTACGCCGTCCAGTCCGCCTCCGTCGCCGCGAAGTCGACGTACAGGGCGACGCCGAAGTTCGTACGGTGCGCGTCCGTGCGGGACAGGCCCAGGCGGACGCCGCGTACGGCGGCGGGGACGGTCTCGGCGGCGCCGCGGTGTCCGAAGCGGTTCTCGTGGTAGAAGGGCAGGCCCATGAGGAGGTCGGTGTCGTCCGGGGTGACCTCCAGGGCGAGCGAGGTCTGCTGGGCGACGTAGCCGCCGTAGAGGCTCTGCAGGGGTTGCATCGTGTCGTACGACATGACGGCGATCTGGTCCACGCGGCGGGCGACCTGGCCGAAGTACGCCTGCGACCACCACTTGGGGTGGTTGGTGACGGTGCCCCAGAAGGAGTGGAAGGCGGGGAGCGGGTCGATCTGGTGGGCGGCGACGGAGAGTTGGGCGTTTTGGGCCTGGGTGACCTCGTGGAGTCTGTCGAGGAGGTCGAGGTAGTTCGCGTCGCCGGAGTGGAGGGGTTCCAGGTCGAAGTGGGCGCCCTCGAAGCCGGCGGCGAGGATCTGGCGGGTCGAGGTGACGATGGCGGTACGGGTCGCGGGGTTCTGCAGGCGCAGGCCGTCCGGGCTCTCGGTGGCGAGCTTGTCACCCAGCCAGGCCTGCACCCGGACCCCGGGCAGCTCCCTGTGCACCGACTCGATCAGCCACGCCGCCCTCGGGTAGTCCGACTCCGGAAGGGTGCCGTCGTGCTCCAGGGGGCCTGAATGGACGTACAGGTCCCGGATACCGGTGCTTTTGAGCCGCCTGGCCAGCGCTGCCATGTCCGCGTCGGTCTTACGCCCGTCCACCCAGGCGTGCCCCAGCCAGATCGCGTCCTGCCCCCGGGTGTACGTGCCGTCGGCCGGCTCACCGGCGTAGTTCACGCGCAGGGCGATCTCGGCACCGAGGGCAGGCAGCAACAGGGCAAGCACCAGCGCGACGAGGCTCCGCCGAACCCACTTGGTTTTCCCACCCCGCCCACCCGTACTGCTTTCGTCGTCGGGTGCGGGTGGCCCTTGTGGGGGTACGCCACCGTCGGCGACCTCAGCTGAATCCGCCGCCGCAGGCGCGTCCGCCGCCGCAGGCGCGTCCGCCGCCGCAGGCGCGTCCGCCACTTCGCTCCGGCCGCGCCTCCCGGTCTCCGGTTCCCCTTCCCCCACACCCCCTCGCCCCGAACTCATCCCCGACTCCGACCCCAGACCCGAACTCGACCCCAGACCCGAACCCGACCCCGAACCCCCTACACGACCCAGCCCCATCCCGCGCCACCCCTCCCCATAGCCGTACACATCGCACCTCACACACCCCCACCCACCCCCACGCCCCACCCCGGTCGCGCGCCCGCAATCCTGCTCATACGCTCCGAAATGTGACGTCATCCTTGATACGGGGCCGGCCGCGGCGCGGGAGCTCTCACATATCCGTGCGGGTGGGGCATGCCGTGCTGGGTGGGGCGGTCGGGGTCGTGTGGTTGGTGTTGCCGGTGATGACGATCAACGCGGAGGTTCCGGTTGCGGCCGCCCGGGGTGGGCCCGTCGCCGGTGCGGGCGGACACGGGCAGCAGGAGGCCGAGGGGACGACCTCCGGCGCCGACCTCGTCCTCCCCCTCGTCGCCCTCGGCGGCGTCGGCGTACTCGCGGGGTACGGGTATGTGCGGCGTACCCGTAGGGCCCGTACCCGTACGACTCCCGGTGTAGGTGTCGGTGCCGGTGTCGTGTCAACCCAACCGCCCGTCACCCCGCTCCCCGTCCTCGAACGCCAAGCCGGTGCCGCCCTCGTCCAGGCCGACGACTGCCTGCGCACCAGCCGTGAGGAACTCGCCTTCGCCGAGGCCCGGTTCGGGGCGGCGGCCGTCGAACCGTTCGTACGGGCCCTGCGGGACGCCGAGCGTGAACTCTCCGCCGCCTTCGCGATACGCCTGCGCTACGACCGAGGCGTCCCGGAACCGAAAGAGGAAGCCGCCCGGCGGCAAGCCCTCGCCGGCATCGTCGGACGGTGTGCCGAGGCCGGGCGGCGGTTGGACGCCGAAGCACCCGCCTTCGATCAACTCCGGGCGTTGGAGCGGGAGATGAACGAAGCGCTCGGCATCGCGGAGACCCGGTTCCGCGAACTGGCCGCCCGTACCGGGAGCGTCGACGCCACCCTCACCGACCTGCACGCCCGCTACCCGGCACCCGCGGCCTCGACCGCGACCACCACCGTCACCGGGTACGTCGAACAGGCCAAGGACCGGCTCGTGTTCGCCACCACCCACCTCAACCAGGGCCGCCAAGCTGCCGACTTGGGGCATACCGGCGAAGCCGTACGTTCCCTCCGCGCCGCCGAGGGCGCCATCAGTCAGGCCGACGTCCTCCTGAACGACATCGACCGGCTCGCCAACTCACTCGCCACCGCAGCGGAGTTGGTACCCGCCACACTCACCGGCGCCGAATCCCACATCGCAAGGGCGACAGCCAGAACGACCGATACCGCCGCGTCCGCGACAGGGCCGCTCCACACCCACCTCACCCACGCCCACACCACCCTCGCCGCCGTACGGGAAGAACTCACCGGCGACCGCAACCACGCCCACGACCATGCCCACTCCCACGACCCTCTCGACGCCCTCCGCCGCATCGTCCAGGCCATGTTGCCGCTGGGCGGGGCACGTGACGGAGTCCTCGGGGCAGCGGCGTGGCTCGTCACGCGGAACGACGTCGGTTCGGCGGACGGTTTCGTGGCGACGCACCGGGGTGCCGTGGGCGTAGAAGCCCGGACCCGGCTGGCCGAGGCGGAGCTGCTGCTCAACACCGACCCCGCCTCAGCCGACGAACCCGCGCTGGAGGCAAGGGAGTTGGCCGAGCAGGACGTCCGTGTGCACGGGAACCCGTACGCCGGTACCGCCGACGAGCACACGAGCGGGGTCGGCGGGGCGGTCCTCGGCGGAATCCTCCTCGGCGAGGACCCGGACGGCGGCCCACCCCTCACCTTCGGCGGACCGGCCACACGAAAGCGCCGCGCGCTCCCGCCGACGTAGAACACCGCGGCCGGTAGGGGCAGTTGGCAGGCATCAGCAGCCATCGCCGCAAGCCTGCACAGCACCCGGCCGACTCAGAACAGCCGCAGCCGGCACAGCACCCGGCCGCCCCAGAACAGCCGAAGCCGGCAGAGCAGCCAGGTCAATGAGAACTCCTCGGAGCCGCCAGAGCCGTCGCCGCCGTCAGAACAGGCTCAGCAACGCCTCCGCCGGATCCACCAACCCGTTCTCCCCGTCCGGCAACGGCAGTTCGAACCACACCGTCTTGCCGCGCGGCGTCCGGCGTGAGCCCCACGCCGCCGACAGCAGGCCGACCAGCTGCAACCCCCGGCCGCCCTCGTCCGTGTCGCGGGCGCGGCGGCGGCGCGGCTGGACCAGGCCCGCGTCCCAGACCTCGCACACCAGCGTGCGGTCCAGCAGCAACCGCAGCCTGATCTCACCCTCGCCGTACCGCAGCGCGTTCGTCACCAGCTCGCTGACCAGCAACTCGGCCGTGTCGATGAGGGGTTCGAGGTCCCAGGACTGGAGGCGGGCGCGGGCGTACTCGCGGGCGCGGCCCACGCTGCGGGGTTCGCGCGGCAGCGTCCAGTCGCCGACCGAGTCCTCGGGCAGGCCCTGGACGCGGGCCATGAGGAGCGCGATGTCGTCCTCGCCGTGGTGGGTGTCGAGGGTGCTGAGGACGTGGTCGCAGACGTCCTCCAGGTCGCGGTGGGTCTCCGCGTTCAGGGCCGCCTTGGCGTGGGGGTGGTCGTCGGACGAGTTGCGCGTCGCCGGGTCGGTCAGCGCGCCCACGAACGCCTGGAGGCCCTCGTCCAGCGGGTGGTCGCGGGATTCGACCAGTCCATCCGTGTAGAGCGCCAGCAGCGCGCCTTCGGGGAGTTCGACCTCCACCTCCTCGAAGGGCTCGCCGCCGACCCCTAGGGGCATGCCCGGAGGGACATCCAACATCAGCGCGGCCTCGCCCGGTTCCACCAGGACCGGCGGGAGGTGGCCCGCGTTGGCGAAGGTGCAGCGCCTGGTCACCGAGTCGTAGACCGCGTAGATACAGGTGGCGAGGTACACCTCCGCCAGGTCCGCCTCGCGGGGGCGGCGGGCCGCCCTCGTCGCCTGCTGGACTCCGCCCGGTGTGCCGAGGCCCCGGGCGATCTCGTCCAACGCAGAGAGCACTTCGGCCGGTTCCAAGTCCAGGAGAGCCAATGTCCGTACCGCCGTGCGGAGTTCACCCATGGCCACCGCCGCGCGTAGACCCCGTCCCATCACGTCTCCCACCACCAACGCCGTGCGGTGGCCGGGGAGTTCGATGACGTCGAACCAGTCGCCGCCGACCTCCGTCGCCGCGTTCCCGGGCAGATAGCGGCAGGCGATGTCGAGGCCGGAGGCCTCCGGGTCGCCGGGCGGGAGGAGGGACCGCTGCAGTATCAACGCCCGTTCGTGCTCGCGCCGGTACAGCCGCGCGTTGTCGATACAGACGGCGGCCCGCGCCGCCAGCTCCACCGCGAGATCCCGGTCCCGGTCCCCGAACGGCTCGCTCCCCTTCGTCCGGGCGAACTGCGCGAGTCCTACGACGGTGTCGTGGGCGACCATCGGCACGGCCAGCGTGGACTGGACCGGGCCGCCCTCCTCGGCGGGGACGTACTGCGGGCGGGCGGTGCGCAGGGCGTCCGCGCAGGGCGAGTTGAAGGGGTAGTGGTGGACCGCGCCGACCGCGACAGGGGCGCCGCCGCCCACGAAGGGGGCGTCCGAGACCGCGCTGGCGAAGGCGACCCGGCGGAGTTCCGCGCTGCCGTCGGCGCGGCCCGGCGGGGTCTCGTCGCCGGCCAGGAGGCCCTGGTAGAGGTCGACGGTCGCGAGGTCGCAGAAGCCGGGGACGACGACGTCGAGGAGTTCGCGGGCCGTGGTCTCCAGGTCGAGGGAGTTCCCGATGCGGGCGCCGGCCTCGTTCAGAAGGGCGAGATTGCGCCGCGCGGAGGCGGCCTCGCGGGCGGCGGCGCGGCGGGCGGTGACGTCGGTGCCGAGCCAGGCGATGCCGATGGGGCGGCCGCTGCCGCTGTGCACGCGGTAGAGGTTGATGGACCAGTGGCGGCGTTCTTCGGAACCCGGCACGAATCCGGTGACGTGCATGTCCGTGATGGAGTTGCCGGTCTCCAGGACCCGGCGCAGGGTCGCGGTGACCCGCTCGGCCTCGGGGCTCTGGAGATAGTCCTGGACGCCGTTGCCGCGGTGGTCCTCGGGGCTGCCGCCGAAGGTGTTGGCGATCTGCTGGTTGGCCCGGCGGACCCGCAGGTCGGGGTCGATCAGCAGGAACCCGAACGGAGATTGACCGAATATCGACTGCGAGGCGGCGAGATCGGTCTCGATACGACGCAGGATGCGGACGTCGACGACGATGCAGACGGCGGCCCGCTCGCCCTCCTCGGTCCGGGTCGGCATGACGTAGACCTCGGCGAGTCCCTCCTTGCCCGGCTCGCCGTCCACGGTCTCCGGCACCTTGAAGGGGACCACTCCGGTCCACTCCCGGCCGTCCAGGATCTCGGCCATCTTCCGCTGGCCGCGCTCGTGCAGTTCGGGGTCGACGAACGCCTCGATGGGATCCATGCCCACCGCGCGCTCCGTGGGGATGCCGAACAACTGCTCGGCCCGCAGGCTCCACTGGTCGACGAGCCCGTCGGGGCCTATGGAGAAGGAGGCGACCTTGATGTAGTCGTAGATCGAACCGGGTGGGCTGCTCTGCCACATGGCGTCGCCGACGGTCATCGCGTCACCGCCGGACACACCCGACATGACGTCGGCGGCGGACACTCCGTCGCCTCCGGGCACGTCGATGTAGCCCGCGGCCTCAGCCCTCGCGCGGTCCGACGGGTCCTCGGACTCCGTGGCCTTCGCTGGTATCTCGCTCACGCGAACCGTCCCCTCCAGCTCACCGCGTCCGGCACCGGTCACCGGGGGCGGCTGCCCGCAGTATCCAGCACTACGGCGCCGCACAACACGGTGTTCACGATCACAGGACAATCCCGATGCATTTCGGACCTGCCTGCGACAACACTCCCAGTCTTCTAACCAGCGGACACGCAGTCGAACCACGCCGATCGACAACCGTCACAGGCCTGAACCAGTCGATGGACACGACTGTCCGGTTCGTACAGCTGTGTTCGGCCCGGACTCACCCGGGGACGGCCAGCTCGAACCACACGGTCTTGCCCGTCCCGCCGGGCCGGGTGCCCCAGCGGACGCAGGCGCCGGCGACGAGTTGGAGACCCCGGCCGCTCTCGTCCTCGGGGCGGGCGACGCGCTCGCGGGGCGGATCGGGCAGCGGGTCGGAGACCTCGACCAGCAGCACACCGGCCGGGCCGACGGGCCTGACCAGCCGGACGCCGATGGGGCCGGTGGCGTGCCGCAGCGCGTTGGTCACCAGCTCGCTGACCAACAGCGCCGCGATGTCGGCGAGGGCGTCGAGGTCCCAGTCCCGCAACTGGCCGCGGACGGCGGCGCGTGCGGTGCGAACGGCTCCGGGGTCCGCGGGAAAGGTCCACTCGGCGCAGTCGCCTTCGGTGTCGATCAAGCCGATCACATCCCGGGCCAGCCAGCTCACCCATGTCCGATTTCATGGGGTTAATGGGCACATACCCGATATTCAGGGCCCGGTACCGTCCCCAAGGGCGCACTGTGGCACGAACGGCGTACGACGAGTTCGGCACGCTCCGCCGTCCCGGCCTACGACGACTTCAGCGCGCCCCGCGGCAGGACGGGCGGAGACGGCGACTTCAGCGGGCTCCCGCGTCGAGCAGCGCGAGTGCCTCCCGTACGGCGGGCACGTCCTGGTCGAGCCAGTCGACCGTCCAGATGTCGGCGGGGGCGAGCCAGCGCAGTTCGTCGTGGTCCTCAAGGGGTTCGGGCTCCGCCGAGCCGGGGAGCAGCCGGGCCGTCCAGACCTGGAGGACGTACGGCGGCTTCAGCGGCCACTGGCCCGGGACGCGCGCGACGGTCTCCGCGTCGACGCCGAGCTCCTCACGCAGCTCGCGCACCAGCGCGGTCTCGGGGCTCTCGCCGGATTCGACCTTGCCGCCGGGGAGTTCCCAGCGCCCGGCCAGTTCGGGGGGTGCGCTGCGGCGCGCGGCGAGCAGTCGGCCGCCGTCGCCGTCGAACAGGGCGGCTCCGACCACCACGATCCGTGTCGTCATGCGGCGGAGCCTACGGGGTACGGAGGCGCGGTCAGTTGCGGGAGGCGTCCTCGCTCTGCCCGATCCGCTCGACCCAGTACAGCTGCTTGTGTCCGCGGTCGTCGAGGCTGTCCGCGATCTTCTGGGCCTCGGCGCGGGTCGCGTACCGCCCCACGCGGTAGCGATTGCCGTTGTCGTCCTGCCGTATCACGAGCCAGGGAAGAGTGATCGTGCCGTCGTTCATCGCCATCGCGCCCCTCCGCCTCCCGCTCGCGGTTCGTGCCGTGCCCCACCCCATAAGGAAACCGCAATCCGCATATGCCGGAGCCTACGCCTAACCTTCACGCAGCGAATACGGGTTTTCACAAAGAGGTACGCAACCAGCCAGGACGGAGGGGGCGCACGATGACGAACGCGCCGCTGGCGCACCTCGATGCATCCGGTGAGAGGCACGCTACAGGCGCGGTGAACGACCTGCGAGAAAGACCGGAATCCAACGGCGCCCGGGACAGGGCGGATTGACCGGTTCCGGCGACAAATGCCGTAAGGGGTGGACTACTTCACACGAAGCGCACTACTCGGTGCGCTACTTGACGGGCGAGGCGCGCTACTTGACCGGCAGGTGGTAGGCGATCCGGTACCGGTCGGCCGGGACCACGACGTCGGCCGTCTCTACCGGACGCCCCGAGGCGTAGTACGTCCGCTGGATGACCAGGACCACATGCCCGGGGACTCCCCCCAGGGCGAGCAACTCCTCGGCGAGACCCGGCCGGGCGCCGACCTCCTCGGTGACGTTGTCCACGACGACGTCGATCGCGCGCATCCGCTCGACGACCCCCATGCCACCGAGCGGGCCCTCCTCGGGCAGCATCACGGGCGTACGGCCGGTCACCGCGAGGGGCTCCCAGGACGTGGAGAGCATCATCGTCTCGCCGGCGTCCCGGAACACGTACTTCGTGCACATCACGCGCTCACCGGGCTGGAGCGCGAGCCGCTCGGCGATGGCGACGCCGGCCTCGGCCTGCTCGCTGCTGGACTCCCAGGTGCCGCGCGCCTCCCCCTCGGCCTGCTCCTGCCGGAACGGGGTCGCGCCGGCCGGCGGCCGGAACCCGGAGCGGGAGACGCGCCTTGGCACGGGACGCTCGCGCACGTACGTCCCCGACCCGGAGCGGCCCTCGACCAGCCCCTCGGCCATCAGCACCTTGCGCGCTTCCAGCGCGACCGTGTCGGAGACCCCGTACTCCTCGCGGATCCTGGCCTGCGAGGGCAGCCGGGTGTGCGGGGGCAGCTGGCCGTCGACGATCTTCTTGCGGAGATCACCCGCGACGCGCAGATACGCCGGCTGCTCACCGAATGTCACTGGCCGCTCCCATCAGGTTGTACAGACAGCGACAGCCTGGCAACCGTGGGTTGTGCCATGCAAGCAAAGGCCAGAGAATCACTCGATGTGATGACTTATGCCCGGCGTGGGCTTTACCCAGGCACTTTCTCCCCGCTATAGGAGCCGTCACACCTCCATGCCGCCGGCGTCTCCCCCGCCGTCCCCGCCACCGTCGCTCTCGTCGTACGACGGAGGGGTCGTGGCGAGCCCCAGAGCCTCGCGGGCGGTGACCGACTTCTGCGGGTCGATCAGGTCGGCGCCCTTGTCGTAGTGCGCGTAGAACTCGTCGGCGTCGGAGGCCCTCGCCGCCTTCGCCCACTCCTTCTGCGCCGCCCGCAGATCCTTGACCAGGGCCGCGACCGGCTTCCCGGATCCGCCGAGCCACTCATGACGCTCCAGCAGATCGGCCTGCTGGGTGAGCGCGGTCGAGACCCGGCCCGCCCAGGCCTTGTGCCCCGGCAGGTCGTCCTCGACGTACCGCGCGTCGGGGGCCGTGTCCAGCGCCGAGTTGAGGACGTGGGCCGCCTTCAGGTACGCGACCTGGTCGGAGTCGAGGGTCGTGGCGTCGTTGCGCAGCGAACCGCCGGGCAGACTCGCCTCCTCGTCGGTGTTGCCGAACACGCAGGTGATCTCGCGGTCGCCCAGACTCCAGCTCTGCGAGGTCGGGGTGACGTAGTAGATGTCCACGTCGTCGGGTACGGCCCAACCGTCCATGGCGTAGGCGTCCTGGAGCGCGTAGCACTTGTCGTCGGCGGTGGCGGTGACCTTCTTGTCCCCGGGGTACGCGCCGCCGCCCATCCGCACGACGGCGAACACCTCCCCGTCGTGCTCGCCCTCGCAGGACACCACGTCGAAGTCGTACGTCATGCCCTCCAGCGAACCGCTGGGCGCGTCGAAGCACTCGCCCTTCACCGGGGAGGCGCTCGAGCTGTCCCGCGCGCTGTCCTTGACCTCGTCCCAGAATCCGGTCGCCGCGCCCGTCGCCCCGAGCACCCACACCATCAGCCCGAACGCCGACAGCACCATCCCGGCCGCCGCCATGCTCCGCCCGCGCTCGCCCCGCTTCTTGATCTGGTTCAGCGAGATCAGCCCGAGGACGACCCCGACCCCCGGTATGCAGCACAGGATGCCGAGCACGAGCGCGGCGACGGACATGCCGTTGAGGGGCGCGGGGTTGTTGTACGGGGTGTAGCCCTGGGACCAGGTCTGGTAGGGCTGCGGGCCGTAAGGGCCAGAGGGACCCTGAGGGATGTGGGGGGCCTGGGGGTACGGGGCGTAAGGGCTCTGCGGCGGTGTGCCGTAAGGGGGTTGGGGCTGCGCGGGCGGGGCGTACGGGTCGTACGGGGTGGGCGGCCCTTGGGGCTCCGGGGGCGGGGGTATGGACACCGGTTACCGTGCTCCTGGTTCGGGCGGGGATCTCCGGAAGGAGAGCTGGAGAGCTGGAGATCTTCAGATGCGGGACTGACGTACGACTTGGCGCATGGTAAGCGTGAGGTGAGCGGGGGCGATGGGGGTCCCCCCGGTTCGAGCGGAGTCGAGAATTGGGGGAGCGGGTTGGGTGGGGGACCGTACGGGCGGTGAACGCGCTTACGGCGCGGTGGGCCGGGGTCGTCGACGGGGGCACCGTGGTCTCGGCGGCGGGGGTGTGGCCGTTGCTGGCGCTGCTGGCGGACGGTGCCGGGGGTACGGCTCGGGCCGAGCTGGCGGACGTGGTGGGGATGCCCGCGGAGCAATCGGCCGCAGCGGCAAGGGAGTTGCTGGGCGGGCTGGCGGCGATGCGGGGCGTGGACTCGGCGCTCGGGCTGTGGACGAAGCGGACGCTGGAGCTGCGGGAGCCGTGGGCGGCGGGGCTGCCGGCCGAGGCGCACGGGGTCCTCACGGGTGACCTCGACGCCGACCGCACGGCCCTGGACGCGTGGGCGGCGAAACGCACCGGCGGGCTGATCGAGCGCATGCCGGTGGCGCTGACCGACGCCACCGAACTGGTGCTGGCAAGCGCGCTGGCCCTGCGCACGGAGTGGCTGCGCCCGTTCGAGGAGGTGCCGATGGAGAGCGCGTACTGGAGCGACCGGGTCCCGCTCGGCCTGTTCCGCAGCACGGCCGTCCTGGACCGGATCGGCGTCGCGGACACACCGGACGGCCATGTCACCCGGCTGAAGGTGCTGGGCAAGTCGGCGGTCGACGTCCATCTCCTGCTCGGGGAGGAGGGGATGACGTCCGGGCAGGTCCTCGGCGCGGGCGTGGGGATCCTGGACGGCCGTCATCCCGTAGTACCCGGGGAACAACTCCCCTACGGGGAACCGGGACCGGGCCTGAGCGTGACGAAGGAACGCCGCACGAGCCCGCAGCCACCCTCGCTCGACGTGACGACGGCGGCGTACGACATGAGCGCGCGGCATGATCTCCTCGCGCTGCACCGCCTGTTCGGCCTCACGACGGCGCGGGACGCCTCGCGGGGTCACTTCCCCGGGATCAGCGAGTTCCCGCTGGCGATCGGGTCGGCCGAGCAGTCGACGACGGCGAGGTTCGGCGCGCTCGGCTTCCGCGCGGCGGCGGTGACGGCCGTCGACGCCATCGCCACCGGTGTGCCCGACCTCCGCCACGTGACCACCACCGTCACCGCCCGCTTCGACCGCCCCTTCGCCTTCCTCGCCCTGCACCGTCACTCACGGCTGGTGCTGGCGGCGGGCTGGGTCACGGAACCGGACCCCGAGCAGGACGAGGGGGACCGGGGCTGAGCGTCGGATGCCGGGCGGGCGACGATAGCCTTCCCGTGCGCGATCTTGCGCTACGGCACTCACGGGGGCGGAATTGGGAGCGGTTCAGGGCGCGCTGGTCGGGGGCACGGCGGTCGGGGTGACGGTCGACGCGGTCAACCGGCTGACGGCGCGTTGGGCGGACGCGGTGACCGGTGGCTCGGTCTTCTCGGCGGCCGGGGTGTGGCCGCTGCTGGCGTTCCTCGCCGACGGGGCGTCGGGCGCCGCGCGGGCGGAACTGGCGGACGCGGTGGGGCTGCCCGCCGACCAAGCGGCCGCCTCCGCACGGGAGTTGCTGGGCGCGATGGAGTCGATGCCCGGGCTGAACTCCGCGCTCGGCCTGTGGACCCGGCGCGAACTGGCCGTACGGGAGGAGTGGCGGGCGGGGCTGTCGGCGGGCACGCACGGTGTGCTCACCGAGGATCTCCCGGCCTCGCAACGGGCGTTGGACGCGTGGGCGGCCGAGCGGACGGGCGGGCTGATCGAGCGGATGCCGGTCACGCTGGACGAGGGCGTGCTGATGGTCCTGGCGAGCGCGCTCGCGCTCCGGACCGAATGGCCGCGCCCCTTCAGCGAGTTGCGGCTCAGCCCCGACGCCGGGCCCTGGCAGGGACGGCAGTTGGCGGGCCTGCACCGCACGGGCGTCCGGCTCGACCGGGCCGGCGTGGTGAGCGGCCCGCACGGTTACGTCACCGAGCTGAAGGTCCCCGGCGACAACGGGATCGACGTCCACCTGCTGCTCGGCGAGCAGCGCATGACGCCAGGTCAGGTACTGGGCACGGGAGTTGACGTGCTGGCCCGCCGGCTCCCCGTGGTCCCGAGCGGCCAACTCCCGTACGGCGACGTGGGACCGGGCCTGCGCGTCGAGCAACAGCGGTGCGCCACACCGCAACCGCCGGAGCTGTCCGTGACGACGGTGGCGTACGACATGCGGGCGCGGCACGATCTCCTGGACCTGCACGGCCTGTTCGGGCTCACGACGGCGATGGACACCCGGGACGGCCACTTCCCCGGCATCAGCCCGACCCCGCTGGCGATCGGTCAGGCCGAACAGTCCACGATGGCCCAGTTCGGCGCCCTAGGTTTCCGCGCCGCCGCGGTGACCGCGGTCGCGCCCGTCTACGGCGCCGCCCGGCCCGACCTCCGCCACACGACCACCGTCGTCACCGCCCGCTTCGACCGCCCCTTCGGCTTCCTGGCCGTACACCGGGAGTCGCGCCTGATCCTGACGGCGGGCTGGGTCACGGATCCGACCCCGTACGGGAGGTAGGGGCTCGGGGCCGGGTGCGCTCCGTACGTGGTAATCCCCCGCGCGCTTCCCGCCGTCGTCCCGCGGCGCACCCCATCGTCGAACGGTGACCAAGCCGACCCGTCTGCTGCTCCCGCTCCTCGCCGCCGCGCTGTTCCTCCCCCTTCCGCTGCCCCCGGCGTCAGCCGCACCCCTCCCCCGCCCTCGCGACGACTGCGACGCGCGCGGCTGGGCGCCCTCGGCCACCCGGATCGACCCGGCCGACACGTACCACCCCTACGTCGGCAACGGTTACCTCGGCACCCGGGTCCCGCCCGCCGGCGCCGGGTACGCCGCGTCCGGTGAGAAGACCGGCTGGCCGCTCTACACCCCGCGCTACGACGGCGCGTTCGTCTCCGGCCTCTATGCCCGGGGCCCCGCGAACACGGCCGGCCGCGAGGCCCTCGCCGCGCTGCCGAACTGGACCGGCCTCGACGTCACGGCGGGCACCGAGACGTACGGCGGGGAGGGTGCCGGCCGGGTCAGCCACTACCGCCAGACCCTCAACCTCCGCTGCGGGTACGTCCGTACGTCCCTCACCTGGACCACCACCGACGGCCGCCGCACCGACCTCGTCTACGACGTCCTCGCCGCCCGCGACACCCCGCACACCGGCGCCGTGCACCTGCGCGTGACCCCGCACTGGGACGGCGAACTCACCCTCACCGACCGCCTCGACGGCCGCGGCGCCCGCCGTGTCACGCAGACCGACGGCGGGCACATCGGCGAACACACCATCGGCGTGGCGTTCCGCACGGACGGGACGGGTGTCGACGGAGCCGTCGCGTCCGTGCTGGACGCACCCGGGACCCATCAACAGGCGCCCAGGCAAAGCAAGTTGAGCGCAAGTCAGGCCACCGTCGTCCCCGTCCGTTCCGGCCGTACCTACACCGCCACCAAGTACGTCGGCGTCGACACCGCCCTCACCTCACGCGACCCCCGTTCCGCCGCGCGGGACGCCGCCGGGGTGGCCGCGCGGCGGGGGTGGGACGCCTTGCTCGCCTCGCACAGTGCCGCGTGGCGGGCGCTGTGGTCGTCGGACATCGAGGTTCCGAGGCATCCGGATCTCCAACTCTGGGCCCGTTCAGCGCAGTACGGGCTGTTGTCCGCGCTGCGCCCCGGCGCCCGGAACAGCATCGCGCCCGCCGGGCTGACCAGCGACAACTACGCCGGCATGGTCTTCTGGGACGCCGAGACCTGGATGTTCCCCTCCCTGCTCGCGACCCACCCGGACCTCGCCCGGCCGGTCCTCGAATACCGCTACCGCACTCGCACGGCCGCCGCCGAGAACGCCGCGAAGACCGCGGTGAAGGGCCTGTTCTTCCCCTGGACCAGCGCGAGTCACGGGCGGCTGTGGAGCGAGTGCCAGAGCTGGCAGCCGCCGCACTGCGTCACCCAGAACCACCTCCAGGGCGACATCGCGCTGGCCGCCTGGCAGTACTACCTGGCCACCGGCGACCGCACCTGGCTCCGCACCCGAGGCCGGCCGCTCCTCAACGGCCTTGCCCAGTACTGGACTTCGCGGGCGACCAAGAACACCGACGGCTCGTACTCCGTCAAGGAGGTCGCCGGACCCGACGAGTACAGCAACGGCGTCAACGACGGCGTCTACACCAACGCCGTCGCCGCCACCGCCCTGCGCGCCGCCACCGACGCGGCCCACGTCCTCGGCACCCCCGCCCCCGCCGACTGGCTCACCGTCGCGAACGGCCTGCGCATCCCCTACGACCCGAAGCGCAGGATCTTCCTCCAGTACGACGGCTACAACGGCTCCCAGATCAAGCAGGCCGACACCGTGCTGCTGATCTACCCGCTGGAGTGGCCCATGCCGGCCGGTGCCGCGGCCGCCACCCTCGACTACTACGCCCAGCGCACCGACCCGGACGGCCCCGCCATGACCGACGCCGTCCACGCGATCGACGCGGCGGCGATCGGCGAACCGGGCTGTGCCGCGTACACCTTCCTGCGGCGGGCCTACCAGCCCTTCGCGCGCGGCCCGTTCGCCCTCTTCTCCGAGTCGCGCGGCGACAAGGCGGGCGCGTCCGACCCCCTCTCGGGCTCCCCAGCCCAGGACTTCCTCACCGGCAAGGGCGGCTTCCTCCAGGTCTTCACCCACGGCCTCACCGGTCTGCGGCTGCGCCCGGACTCCCTCCACCTCGACCCGACCCTGCCGCCCCAACTCCCGGACGGCGTCCGCCTGTCGGGGCTGCGCTGGCGCGGTCGTACGTACGACATCGCGATCGGGGCGAAGACGACCACGGTACGGCTGCGGTCCGGGGCGCCCTTCTCCCTGGACACCCCCGAGGGGCGCCGCACCCTCTCCGGCACGGTCACCCTCAAGACCCGGCGTCCGGACCTCACCCCCACCACCGATCTGGCCCGCTGCCGCCCGGCGACGGCGACTTCCTCGACCTCCGGCCGCTACCCGGAGGCCGCCGTGGACGGCAGCCCCGCGACCGCCTGGTCCCCGGACGCCGACCGAGCCGCTCTCACCGTCGACCTGGGGCGGGCGGTGCGCGTGGGGACCGTTCACCCCACGTGGACCAAGCAGCCGGGGTCGTACACGGTCGAGGTCTCGGCGGACCGTCGTACCTGGCACTCGCCCGACGGCACGCCCGCCCGGTACGTCCGCGTCACCGTGCGCAGTGGCGGCAAGGGTGCCGCTCTCGCCGAACTCGACGTGCGCTCGTGACGGCCGAACTCCCCTGGAGGAGCGGTCAGTTGGTGGCCTCCGCCGCCAGTCGCTGCTGCTCCTCCTCCACGATGCGGCGGGCCAGCGTGGCGTCGGAGATGTCGATCGCGTCCGGGGTGGCGTCCGCAAGGGCGCTGCGCCGGGCGAAGGCGTCGAAAAGGCGGTCCTTGTTCTTGAGGATGGTCAGGAGCCGGTCGTCCACGCTGTCGGGGGCGAGCATGCGGTGCACCTGGACCGTGCGTATCTGGCCCATGCGGTGGACGCGGGCCACGGCCTGGTGCTCCACCGTCGGCTTGACCTGGGGTTCGCAGAGGATGACCAGGGAGGCGGCCTGGAGGTTGAGGCCGACCCCGCCCGCCTCGATCTGGGAGAGCAGGACGGCGTGGCCGGGGGCCTGGGTGAAGTCGTCGACGAACTGCTGTCGGCGGGCGGCCGGGACGCTTCCGGAGATGGGCCCGAACACCCCCTTCTCCAGGGCCTGTTCGACTGCCGCGAGGACGTCCCGGAAGTACGAGAAGACCACCACCTTCACGCCGTTGTCCGCGGCCTCGGCGACCAGCTCCAGCAGGCGGTGCAGCTTCGCGGACTTCTCGGTGTCGGCGTAGGCGGCCCGGCGCATCGCCATGAAGTTGCCGTCGCCGACCGCGCGGGCGTACGCCTCGCGGTCGGCGACGCCGAGCTCGACCCACTCGTCGACCTGGACCAGGGCGGGGAGTTCGGTGAGCACGTCCTCCTGGTTGCGGCGCAGATAGGCCGGGGCGACGGACTTGCGGAAGGCGTGCGGTCCGGCCGCCGCCGTGCCGTTGCGGACCGTCGGCAGCAGGTCGGGGCGGAGGTGGCGGACGAGGGTGCGGAACTCCTCGACGTGGTTCTCCATGGGCGTGCCGGTGAGGAACAGGACGCGGTCGCAGCGCTCGGTCCACAGGGCGACCGACTTGGTGCGGCGGGTGTCCGGGTTCTTCACGTAGTGGGCCTCGTCCACGACGAGCATGCCCGGGGTGGGGCCGGTCGGCGCGTCGGCCTTCGCCCGCTTCCCCTTCGGTGACGTGTCGGCCGGCGTCGGCAAGGTGTGCAGCGTGTCGAAGGTGGTGATCGCGACCCCGCCCCGCTCACCCCACTCCGCAAAGGCCTCGTGCCGGTCCGGGCCGTGCACGGGCAGCGCGCGCAGGGTGCTGCGGGAGCCGATCTCCCGGGTCCAGTTGATCAGCACGCTGGCCGGGCAGACCACCAGGAAGTGGCTCTGCCCCTCGGCCGCGAGATGGGCGAGCGCGGCGATGGCCTGGATGGTCTTGCCGAGCCCCATCTCATCCCCGAGGACGACCCGGCGCTGGGCCAGGGCGAAGCGTGCACCGAAGGACTGGTATCCGCGCAGGGAGACCCGGCGGTGGGTGTCGTCCAGCGGCTGGGCGTGCACGCGCTCGGCCAGTTCCGTCGGCAGGAAGCCCTCGCTCGCCGCGAGGTCCGGCTGTTGTCCGTCGACCTCGGCGAGCTGGCTGTAGTACTCGGCGGACCGCAGCTCGAAGTCGACCCACGCCTCGATGTCGGAGACCGGCGGCCGCAGCAGGTCGGTGGAGGCCTGCGCGATCAGCAGCCGTACGTCCTTGGCGGCCGGGTCGGCGACCAGTTCGTGGAGTTCGGCGACCGCCGCGAGCGCGCTCTCCCGGCGCCTGCGCCCGGCGAGCGCCATCAGCAGCCTGCTGCTGGCGGGCCGGGCCACGGGCAGCAGGGCGCCGAGCCGCTCGTCGAGCCGGTTCGCGGCGTCCAGGGCGCGGCGCAGCTCCGGGCCTGCCTCGACGAGCCGTTGCAGGGCGATGACCAGGGCGGTGGTGCGGGGTTCGGGGTGGTCGACGTCGATGCGCACGGACACGGTCTCCGCGACGGCCCGCGCGATCTGCCGGGCGGCGGCGAGGGCCCGGTCGGCGGTCTGCTGTCCTACGCCGGGCAGTTGCCGCAGCTCGTACCGGCTCGCCTCGTGCACCGCGCGCACGGAGGTCAGCCCGGCCGCCTCCACGGCCCCGAGCCGCAGCCGCCCCTCGGTGACGTCCTTCAGCCTCGCTACCGGGATGGACTCCAGCTCCTGCGCGACGAGTTCGGCCCGCAGCGGCTCCAGCGCGGAGCGGACGGTGTCGAGCGCGCGGGTGTGGTCCTCACGCAGGGCGCGCGCCACGTCGTAGAGCCGCGTGCCCCGTGCGCACAGCTCCCTGGCCCGCCGTCCGGCCCGCGGAAACTCGCCCTCCATGTCACCCCCCTGCTCCCCATGCGTCTCACCGTGCACCCATCGTGGCACGCGGCACTGACAACGGGAGCAGGCCCGGCTGCTCAGCCTTCCGTCACGCGTCGAACCCGGTCGCCCGGGTCCGCTTCTCCCACGCCGCGATGTCGCCGCGCACCTGGTCGAGGTGGTCGAGGACGGCGTTCACCGCGTCGTCGCCCAGGGGCAGGTGCAGCGGAGTGACTTCTGCGTCCAGCGCGGCCAGGATGAGGGCCGCCGCCTTCGCGGGGTCGCCGGCCTGGGCGCCGTCACCGCCGGAGACGAAGCCGCGGGTCTCGCTCACCTTGGTGTAGACCCCGCTGTCGGCGCTGACCCCGGCCCGGCTCGTGTCGAAGAGGGCGGTCCGGAAGGCACCCGGCTCGACGATCAGCACCTTGATGCCGTACTCGGCGACCTCGTCCGCGAGCCCTTCGGAGAGCCCCTCCAGGGCGAACTTCGTTCCGCTGTACGCCGAGAAGCCCGCGAAGGACATCTGCCCGCCCATGCTGCTCATCTGGACGATCGCCCCGGAGCGCCGTTCCCGCATGAACGGCAGCACCGCGCGCGTGAGGGCCGCGGGCCCGAAGACATGCAGGTCGAACAGGTCCCGCAGCTCCTGCTCGGTGGTCTCCTCGAAGGCCCCGACGTGCGTACGGCCCGCGTTGTTGACGAGCACGTCGATCCGCCCGTGCCGCGCCACCACGTCCCGTACGGCCGCCTCCGCCGCCCCCGTGTGGGTGACGTCCAGGCGCAGCGCCTCCATCTGGTCGGGCCGCGCGGCGACGAGGTCGTCCAGCCCCTCGGTCCGCCGGGCCGCACCCACGACCACGTCACCGGCCGCGAGCGCCGCTTCGACGATCGCCCGCCCGAACCCGCTGCTCGCACCGGTGACCAGCCACACCTTGTTCATGACGTCTCCCCTTGAGATCCCCTGTTGTCCATCTGCCGACCAGCCTGCTCCCGCCCCCGATCACCCGTCCAAGACCTACGCTGATAACCAATGGCTATGACGACGGACGTCCACGTACGGGACCTGCGCTACTTCGTCGCGGTCGCCGAGGAGCTCCACTTCACGCGCGCGGCCGAGAGGCTGTACGTCTCGCAGCCCGCCCTGAGCAAGCAGATCCGGGCGCTGGAACGGCAGTTGGGCGCCGAACTGTTCCGGCGTGACCGGCAGGGCGTGGCGCTCACGGCCGCCGGTGCGGCCCTACTGCCGTACGCCGAGCGGGTGTTGGCCCTCTGGGCGGAGGGCGCGAACGTGCTGGCGGAGGTGAGTGCGGCCGGGCGCAGCACCCTGGTGGTCGGCATGAGCACCAGCCCCGGCCGGGGTGGCCTGCTGCCCGCGATCCGCTCCCGCTTCACGGCCGCGCGTCCCGAGGCGAACGTACGGCTGCGGCAGGTGAGTTGGGACGATCCGACGGCGGGTCTCGCGGACGGCGACGCGGACGTGGCGTTCGTCTGGCTGCCGCTGCCCGACGCGGAGCGCTACGACTGGACGGTCGTGGCGGAGGAACCCCGCCTGGTCGCGCTCCCGGAGAGCCATCCGCTGGCCGCTCGCGCCGAGGTCGACTTCGCGGACCTCGCCGACGAGCCGTTCCTCGCCCTGCCGTCCGACGCGGGCCCGTTGCGCGACCACTGGCTCGCCCTCGACGAGCGCGGTGGCCAACTGCCGCGCATCGGCGCGGAGATCGCGAGCACCGAGGAGACGTACGAGGCGCTGGTCGCCGGTCTCGGCGTCTGCCTGGTGGCCACGGGCAACGCCCACCTGATCACTCTCGGCGGTGTCATCACCCGCCCGGTGCACGGGATTTCGCCGAGCCGTTACGCCCTGGCCTGGCGGCGCGAGGACGGCGGACGGCCGCTGGTCCGGGCGTACGCGGAGGCGTGCCGTCTGGTGGCGGGGCGCTGATCGAACGCGTCTGCGGCACGGTTACGATGAGCCGTTTTCGGGGTTGGGATTCAGGGTTCGGGGCTCGGAGGGGAACCATGTCCACAGGGGGAAGCATGTCCGTACGACGGACAAGACGCACGCCGGTCGCATCGCTCGCGTTCGTCGGAGTGGCCGCGCTCGCGGGGCCGTTGCTCGTTCCGGCCGCGTCCGCGCAGGCGGCGTCGGGCTCGCTGACCGTGACCACGCTGGGGCGGCACGGCGCCAAGGTCGCGACGACGATCACCGTCGTCAACGCGTCGTCGGGTGAGACGCGTACCGTCAAGTCGGGCAAGCGGCTCAGCCTGCCGGCGGGCAAGTACCTCGCGATGACCGACATCTACGAGAGCGCCACCGACGGTCTGGGCACCGACACGATCGGCGCGCAGGTGGTGACGGTGTCGGGGGCCAGGTCCGTGACGCTGGACGCCCGTAAGGGCAAGGCCGTGAAGGTGTCGCTGGACACCCCGGCCGATGTGACGCAGCCGGCCCGGATCAGCGCGCAGGTGTGCGCCGCGGACATGGACATGCCCTCCGCGTTCAGCGCGGGCGGCTGGAACGACGCGGGGTCGCTCTACGCGATCCCCAACTCCTCCAAGCTGCTCCAGTTCGGGTACATGGCGCAGTGGTCGGGCAACGACAGCTATGTCGCGGTCAAGAAGACGACCGGTATCCCGGCCGCGCCCGGCGGTTCGTTCAAGCGGTCGCAGCTGGCGACGCTGCGGTTCTCGGTGCACGCCGGGACGCAGATGGGCACGCAGAACGACACCGCTCTCCAGGCCGCGCCCAAGGTCGACGACTGCACGACCGACCTGTACGCCAACGTCACCGACGACACCGCGCCGTTCAGCACCGCGGTCCATGTCACGCCCGGGACCTGGCAGCCGCGCGACGACGTGATCGCGAACAACGGCGATGTCGTCAGTGGCGGTTTCCCGGCGACCAGGACGCTGAAGGCGGGGCAGAGCTTCACCCAGTCGTTCGGGCGGGCCGTGTGGAGCCCGCTGCACTATCTGCCCTTCGTCTGGCAGAAGTCCGTGAACTTCATCCCGGACGCGCTGATCGGCGACCCCGACGTGGGCGTCTGGGGCGCCGACCCGACGAAGGAGACGGTGGTCCTGACCAAGGGGAGCACCACCGTCAAGAAGCAGACCCTGACCAACTGGGGCTCCTCGGCCAGTGACACCTTCGCCGCCCGTATCCACTCGGCCGGCACCTACCGGCTGACCGTGGACGCCCACCGCTACCACCCGGGCATCACCTTCCCGTCCGGCATGCTCTCGTCGCGCGTCACCCTGGACTGGCGGTTCAAGGCAGACCCGGCCAAGTCGGTGGTCGCCCCGGTCTTCATGACCCGCTTCCTGCCCGCCGGCCTCGACAGCCGCAACCGGGCGAAGGCGAGCAGCACCACGTCGGTCACCGTCAGCGCGGGCCGCGGATCCCAGGGCCCGGACGTCAAGTTCACCAAGTCGACGGTCAAGTCCCTGAAGGTCTGGGCGTCTTCGGACGGCGGCACGACCTGGAAGGCCGTCACCGTCACCCGCTCCGGTTCCTCCTGGAAGGCCGCCGTGCACAACCCGGCCTCCGGTGCGGTCGCCCTGCGTTCGCAGGTGACCGACTCCGCCGGCGGCACGTCAGTGGAGACCGTCTACCGCGCCTACGCCATCGGCTGATCCGCTCCCGTTCCCGTCCTGGCCCCCGGCGCCGGCTCCGTCCGAACAGGGCTGGTCGCCGGTCGGGTTGGACGGTTCGGGCGTGGGTGACGTCGAGGGCTCGGACGGGGCCGTGGGCTCCGGGGTGGTGACGGGATCCGGGGTCTCCTGCACGGGAGTGCTCGGCTCCGGCGTCGGCTCCTCGCTCTTCGGAGGCGTGGGAGCGGGGTCCGTCGGTGTCGGTTCCGTCGGTGTCGGTTCCGGCTTCGGTTCCGGCTTCGGTTCCGTGACCACCGGTGGTGTGGGGGTCGGCTCGGGTTCCGGCTTCGTGGTCACCGGCGGAGCAGGAGTCGGAGGCGGGGTCGGAGCCGGAGTCGGCTCGGTAATCACCGGCGGCGGCTCAACAGGCGCCGGGGGAACCGGAGTTGCCCCACCACCACCCACCGGCACTACGACCGACCCGCCTCCGGTGCCGCCAAGTGCGGCCGGAGACACGGCACTTATGGACCCGTCCGCCGCAGGGGCCGTAGAACCCGTGCTCCTGCCCGGTGTCTTCGATGGCTTCCCCGAGCGCGGCTCGGAGGCCACCGGGGCCTGGGTGACCGGGACTTCGGCCACCGGGCCCTTCGCCACCGGGACTTCGGTGGCGTCGCTGCCGCCGAGGAGGACGACGACCGCGACGGCGCCCGCCACGGCCGTACCGACGGCGGCCGCCATCTGTGTCTTGGAAGCGCCAACTGCCACGTGGCGTACGCCGTGCAGCAGTCCGGCACCATGGCCACCCGCCGCGGCCGTGGCCGCTCCCGCGGAACCCGCGCCGAACGCGGCGAGCAGGAACTTGCCCGTGCCGCCGAGCACGAACACCAGCAGGGCCGGTGCGACGAGTGCGGGGAGGCGGTCGTTGGCGCGCATCAGGGCCGCGAGGCGGGCGGCGCAGTCGTCGCACGCGTCGACGTGGCCGAGGAGGCGTTCGGACTGCCGCTCGGTGGCGCCGCCGCGCACGTAGGCGGGCATCCGGGCCCAGTGGACCTGGCACGCGGGATCGTCCGGGGCACCGGTCTGCTCGCGCAGGAACGCCTGCCGCATGCCCTCGCGCGCACGGTGCAGCAGGACGGCCGTCGCGCCCTGCTTGGTGCCGAGCTGGGGGCCGATCGCGGCGAGCGGCAGGCCCTCCGCCTCGGCCAGCCACAGCGCCTTCACCCAGCGTTCGGGCAGTTGCTCAAGTACCCGTACCAGCAGGTCTGTCGATGACACCTGCTCGGCCGGGTCGCCCCCGTGGACCTGCGCGTGGCTCGCGTCCGCCCGCTCGTCCGCCTGCGGATCGCGCGGTGTCTCGCGCGCGGCGCTCCCCGCAGCCGTGGCGAGGTGCTTCACGGTCGTCATGAGGTACGCCGGTACGTTGTCGATCTCATGGCCGGCGGACAGCCTGCGCCACACCCTGAAGTGCGCCTCGGCGACGAGGTCTTCGGCGACCCAGGTGTTCCGGGTGAGCGAGCGGGCGTAGGCGACGAGGCGCGGTTGCTGCTCCTCGTAGATCCGGGCGTACGCGGCGGTGGGACCGTCGTTCATGGCAGCAACGCTCCAGTTGCCAAGGGGGGCGGGGAAGATGTGTAAGCCTAGATGCCGAAACTTTCAACTAAAGTTGCAGCGACAACAGAAGGTGACCCAGATCACATCAACCTTCTTGCGCAACGGCGTAATCAAGCGCCCCTCCGCGCGCTCAAGGAGGGTGAGTCGGCACAACAGGCCGCCGTCCCACCCGAATCGGAGACCGCCCATGCGCCACGTCACCCTGGAACAGCCCACCAGCGCCCGCCTGATCGCCGACGACGACCAGGAGTTGGCGGTGACGGTCACCCTGCGCTACTCCTCCGGCGACCCCTTCGCCGTCCAACTCCTGTTCCCCGCCTGGATATCGCTCGACGGCAAGAAGGTGACGTGGACCTTCGCGCGGGCACTCCTTGAGGAGGGGCTCGCCACCCCGGCCGGGATGGGCAACGTGCACATCCGTCCCTACGGCCCCGCCCACACGGCCGTCGAGTTCCACTCGCCGGAGGGCATCGCGATGATCCGCTTCGACACGGTCGCGCTGCACCACTTCCTGCGCCGCACGTACCGGGTGACCGAGCCGGGCCGGGAGGCTCTGGAACCGTCCCTCGACCGGGGGCTCGCCTCGCTGCTGGACGGTGCGTGAGGCCGACGGCCCCGTTTCCGTCCTCTTGCGATTGGCATATTCTGCGAGGCCTCTTGATGTGATCCGGTTCGCCGGTACCCCTGCCACGCACGAACGGTGCCCGTCTGGAGAAAGCAGCCCCCATGAGCGAATCGCCGCACAGGACAGCCCGGTTGTCCACCCGTGCCGTCGTCGTCGGAGGCAGCCTCGCAGGCATGCTCGCCGCCGCCGCCGTGCGGGACTTCGTCGACAGCGTCGAGATCATCGAGGCGCACGGTCTGCCCGAGGGGCCCGAGGCACGTCCGGGCGTTCCCCAAGCCGCCCATTTCCACGTCCTGTTGTCGGGCGGGGCCAACGCGATCGAGGAGCTGCTGCCGGGCACGCTCAAGGAGTTGCTGTCCGCGGGCGCCAACCGGGTGCCCATGACGACCAACATGCTGATCTACTCGCCCGAGGGCTGGTACCGCCGCTGGCAGCGTGACAGCCACTATCTGATCACCGCGAGCCGCGACCTCACGGACTCCGTCGTCCGCGGACAGGTGCTGAAGGACCCGCGCGTCGGCGTGCGCCCGCACACCAAAGTCACGGCCCTGCTGGGGAGTTCGGACCGCGTCACCGGCGTACGGCTGCGCGCGGCGGACGGCACCGAGACCGACCTGACCGCGGACCTGGTGATCGACGCCTCCGGACGAGCGTCCCGAACTCCCCAATGGCTGGGCGAGTTGGGCATCCAGGGCCCGGCCGAGGACCGCATCGACTCCGGCATCGCGTACGCCAGCCGTATCTACCGCGCCCCGGTGCCCACCCTCAACTGGCCCGTGATCAACGTCCAGGCAGACCCGCGATCGGGCGAACCCGGCCGCACGGGCGGCATCGTCCCGATCGAGGACGGCCGCTGGCACGTCAGCCTGATCGGCACCCCGGGCGCCCAACCCACCCGCGAGGCGGCCGAGTTCGAGCCCTACGCCCGCACGCTGCGCCACCCCGTCGTCGCCGACCTCCTCTCCCACGCCGAGCCCCTCACCGACGTCGCCCTGACCCACGGCACGGTCAACCGCCGCTACTACTACGAACGTCTGAAGTCCTGGCCCGAGGGCCTGGTCGCCCTGGGCGACTCGGTCGCCGCGTTCAACCCGGTCTATGGCCACGGCATGTCGGTGGCAGCCCTCGGCGCGGTGGCCCTGCGCGCTCGACTCACGTCCGCGGGCCTCACCAACGGCCTCTCCCGCAAGGCCCAACGGGCCATCGCGAGACCTGTCGAACTCGCCTGGAGCCTCGCCGTGGGCCAGGACATCCACTACAAGACGACGCAGGGCCGGAGCGCGGGCGCCCTCGACCGCCTCCTCCAGCGTTATGTGAGCCGGCTGTCCCATACCGCCACGGGCTCGTACCGCGTGGCCACCGCGATGACGGAGGTCCTGACCCTCCAGTCCCCGGGCACGGCCCTGCTGCGGCCAAGTGTGCTGGCGGCGGCGGCAGTTGGGCCGCTGCGGCCGCAGCTGGACGGCCCTGCGTTCACGGGTGGGGAGCGGGGGCTGCTGGCCGAGGCGGGGATCTCGTTGCCAGGGATTGCCGAGTAGCGCGCCGGGATTGTCCGTTACCGCGCCGGGATTGTCAGTGGCAGCTGCTTCCATGAGGTCATGAGCACCGTGTACGAGGCCGCCGCCCTCCTCCCCGACCCCGCCGAACTCCGCGTCCGCCTACGGGCGTTGGCCGTCCTGGACGCCACGATCGGCGACGATCCGCAGTTCTGCGCGTACGGCTTCCACGCCGACTGGGGCCCGGGCGAGGAGGCGGCCCTGATGGACAACGGCTCGGGGGACGACTTCTCCGTCCTCTTCGCACCGGCCGGTGTGCTCATCCGCGGCTTCGACCACGAGTCGGCGATGAGCCCGTACGCGACGGACGACGAGGAGGTCTGGCCCGGGGTCATCGACGAAGTGCCCGCCGCACTGCGCCCGCTGCTGGACGACCCGGCCTTCCATGACGAGGGCATCGACGCCCCTCGCGTCACCGTCTGCCTGTGGCGCGAGACCGGCGACACCGCGTGGCGCGCCGGCTCGGCCATCGACTTCCCCGTGGGCCACGAGAGCCCGGACGGTTCCGGCTACCTCTTCCACCTCCTCACCGACCGCTCCCCGGAGACCGTCCAGGCCCACTTCGAGGACTACTACGAGCGCCCCGTCCCGCTCGACGCGGTCCGCCATGTCCTCGCCGGACACCCCGTGACCCCCGCCATCGCGGCGGCCCTCAGCCCGGCCGAGGTCAGCTAGCCGTACAAGACACCGTCGGCCAGGTCCAGTTGCCGTTCGGCTGGATCGTCACGCCCCAGTTGTTGCCGGCGCCGTTGGGTTTGGCGGTCAGTACCTGTGAACTGGGGTACGTGGCGGCGATGTTCCAGGTCGCGAGGATCTTCGCGGGGGACGGGACGTTCATCGTCACGGTCCAGGTGCTGGAGCCGGTGACCGCGACGTTGAGGTTGTAGCGGTCGCTCCACTGCGTACCGGCGGACAGCGTCGCCGTACAACTGCCGCCGCCTCCACCGCCGTTGCCGCTGCCGTCGGGGGCCACCGCGCGGCCCGTGGTCGGGGAGATCATTCCGGCGCAGAGGTTGCGGGCGGCCAGGCCCTGGGCGATGCGCGGGATCGCCGCGACCGTGTTGGCGGGCCAGTCGTGCATGAGGATGATCTGGCCGTTGGTGAGCCGGGCGGCCGCCGCGACGATCGCGTCGGTGCTCGCGCCGTTCCAGTCCTGGGAGTCGACGTCCCAGATGATCTCCGTCAGGCCGTACTTGGCCTCCACGGCCTTCACCGTCGCGTTGGTCTCGCCGTACGGCGGGCGGAAGAGCTTGGGGGTGCCGCCGCCCGCGGCCGCGATGGCCTGCTGGGTCCGGGAGATCTCCGAGTCGATGGTCGCCTGGGTCTGCTGGGTCAGGTGCGGGTGGGTGTAGCTGTGGTTGCCGACCCACATACCGGCGTCCACCTGGGCCTTGACCTGCGCCGGGTACGCGGCCGCGTACTGGCCCTCGTTGAACATCGTGGCCCGGAGACCGTTCTGCTTCAGGGCGTTGAGCAGGGTGGGGGTGTTACCGGACGGGCCGTCGTCGAAGGTGAGCCCGACGTACCCGCCGCAAGTGGCCGCCTGCGCGGGGGTGTTCACGCCGACGGCGAGGGTGCCCGCGGCAGCCAGGGCGATGACGGCCAGCCTGGCGACCAGGGGGCGTAGGAATCGTAGGGATCGTAATGAGACGAATTTCGGTGCGGATGCCATGTGAAGTGGTCCTCCAGCCTTGGGAGTTGGGGGCGGTCAGCTCGCCGTGCAGGAGACCGTGGGCCAGGTCCAGTTGCCGTTGGGCTGGATGGTGGCGCCCCAACTGTTGCCGCTGCCGTTGGGTTTGGCGGTCAGCACCTGCGAACTCGGGTACGTGGCCGCGATGTTCCAGGTGGAGAGGACCTTGGCGGGCGACGGGACGTTCATCGTCACGGTCCAGTTGCTGGAGCCGGTCACCGCGACGTTGAGGTTGTAGCGGTCGCTCCACTGCGTACCGGCGGACAGCGTCGCCGTGCAGCCGCTGGTGCCGCCGCCCGAACTCGTCCCGCCCACCGTGATGTTGGAGTTCCCGCTGCTCTGGTAGCCCTCGGTCGCGAGGATCATGTAGTAGCTGAAACTGCCGAGCGGCATCCCGGCGCGCGCCCACGCGTCGAAGTGGTTGCCGGTGGTGATGGTGCCGCCGGTGCGCTTCGTCTGCCGGACGCTCCAGTACTGGTCGAAGGTCTTCGTGCCCTCCACCGAGGGGGCGTTGTAGCGCGTGGTCTTGTAGATGTCGTACGTGCCGCCGTCGCTGGTGACGGTGCCCATGTACGTGCCCGTGGGCCGGTAGGTGCCCCAGTTGTCGACGATGTAGTACTCGACGAGCGGGTTCGAGGTCCAGCCGTACAGCGACAGGTAGCCGTTGCCGGACGGGTTGAAGGTCCCCGAGTACGTCACGCTGCGGCGGCCGCCGGTGCTCCAGCCCTTGCCGGCGACGAAGTTGCCGGTGTTGCTCCACGTGGTGCTGTAGTTGCCGCCGGAACCGAGGTTCATGGACACCGAACCCTGCGTGTCGGTCCAGAACGAGTAGTAGTAGCCGTTGTTGGTGCCGGTCTGGTTCGTGGTGACGACCGTGTCGGCACTGGCGGTGCCGGGCAGGGTCATCGCCGCCAGGAGTGCCAGCAGCAGGGTGCAGACGCCGCTGACGAACAGCCTGAAGGGCCGGAGTGGGGGTGCGGGTGCTTTGTTCATGCGGGTGCTTCCTCCTCGTCCGCTCACATCGCGGTCACGACGGCGTCAGTGTTGGTCTGCCCCTGTCAACTGTCAATAGTTTCGGTTCCGAGTGCGAAATATTCGAAGCTCGCCAACGCGTGACCATCTACCTAATTCCCCAGCTCACACCTTCTCTTGAACGATTCACGACAGGAGGTCTCTCATGGATCGCCAGAAATCAAGATCCGGCCGTCGAATGTTTTCGCCCGAATGTTTCGAAGAATTCGCCGATCATACGGACCGCTATCCCACCGTCGCCGAAGTGACCGAGTCCGCACGGCAGTTGGTCTCCCGGTATCCCGGTGCCTGCCGACTGCGCCGGATCGGCCGCTCTCGTGCGGGCCGCCCGATCCGGATGCTGTCCGTGGGACACGGGCCGCACCACGTCCTCGTGGTCGCCGGACCCCACCCCGACGAACCGGTCGGCGGCGCGACCGCGCTCGTACTGGCGGAGCAAGTGGCGCGCGGAGAGCGGCTGTTCGCGGCGACCGACCCCGCCCTCGTCACCTGGGACTTCGTCCTGTGTCTCGACCCGGACGGCGCGGCCGTGAGCGAGGCCGGAACCGAAGAAACCACTGCCGCGGCCGTCCCCACCCTGCGGAGCTACTACCGCAGCACCTACCGCCCGATCGCCGCCGAGCAACCGGAGTGGGCCCCGATCGTCGGCCGCCAACTCCCGGAGAGCGAGGTGCTGTTCGAGACGATCGACGCCCTGCGGCCGTTCCTCCAGTGCTCGCTGCACAGCACCGACGTGGGCGGCAGCTGGGTCCAGTTGACCCGCGACCTCCCCGAACTGGCCGCGCCCTTCCGCACCTCCGCCGCCGAACTCGGCATCCCCCTCCAGCACGGCACGTACGACGCCCTGTACTGGGAGAACCCCAGCTCCGCGGTCTACGTCCTGCCCCCGCCGGACAACACCGCACGATTGACGGCCGGTTCGGAGAACATCGGCGCGTCCACCTGGTGCGCTCCCCCGCGGTACGGCGGTGTCACCGCGATCGTCGAAGTCCCCATGTGGGCAAGCGACTTGGCCGAGGACCTGACCCCGTACCCGGACGCCGGACACGCCCTCCGCGACCTGACCGGCCTGGTCCTCGACGGCGGCCGCCAGGTGACCGCCGTACTCGAGAAGGCACGCGCCTTTCTGCCGCCGCCCCAACACGACCCGCTCCGGCGGGTGGTGGAGTGGATGGCCGACGGCCTCTACGACATGGTCGCCAACTCCTGGGAACCACTGGCCCGTCAGGCCGCCGTGTCGGCCGACGACGACCCTCGACGCCCGACGACGGCCCAGGTCGCGGCCCTGAACATCGTCGCCCGCCGCCAACCCGTCCGCGCGGCTGGGCTGTTGCTACGGCTGCTGAAGGCGTCGGACGACAAGGCGGCCCTGGCGCTGTACCGCGAACTCGACGAACTCTTCAGCGCATGGTGCGCGGACGCCGAAGAAGCCCTACAGGTGCGCTGGGTACCGGTCCGCCATCAGGTGGAACACCAGGCGCGCACGGTGCTGGCCGCTGCCGAGAGCGCGCTGAAGGCGCTTCGCTGAACGCGTGACGGATCCCCCGATAGACCCGCCCCCGCATCCGCGCCCTCACCCGAGCCCGGAGGACCTCCCCCTCACCGCCGTCCGGCAAGCAGCGCCGCCACCCCGAACTCGTACCGCTCCTCGAACGACGCCGGCGCGAGATGACCGGCCACCCGATGGAGCGCGGGATGGGTCGTCCCGGAGATCGCGCGCGCCAGGATGTCGCCCAACGGCCGGTGATCCACGGCCTGTTCCTCCTGGGTGAGCCCGAGGGCGAAGTAGACGACGGCCCACGAGGTCCACGCGGCCTCGCGGTCGCCCAGGCCGCACGCGAGCAGCGCCTCGACCAGGGCCTCCGCGAAGGACAGGGTCATGGGCTCGGCGGCGTAGGTGCCGACGACGAGTGCCGCGCCGTCGCGATGGGAGAGCAGGGCGCGGCGGAACCGGCGGGCCAGTTCGCGGGCCCGTTCGGCGGGGACTTCCGGGAGGTCGGTGAGCGGAATCTCGCCAAGTACGGCGTCCGCCATCAGCTCCAGCATCCGGGCCTTGGTCTTCACATGCCACTGCACGGTGTTGATCCGCACGCCGAGCCGGTCGGCGACCGCGCGCGTGGACACCGCGTCCAGGCCCTTCTCGTCCAGGAGGGCCAGGCCCGCGCGGATCACCGTGGCCGGATCCAGTCGGTCGCTCTGTTGCTTGTTGGTCACTGACCTAGTTTACTTCACCCGAAGACTCTAGGTCAGCGACCAAGAAATGGGTGATCTCATGGGTGCGCAGCAGGCAGAAGCACAGCGGGTGGAAACCGCGCAGGTCGTCATCTCGGGAGGCGGCCCCGTCGGCCTCTGGCTCGCCGCCGAACTCCGGCTGAACGGCATCTCCGTCACCGTCCTGGAACTCCGCACGGAGATCGACAACCGCTCCAAGGCACTCACCGTGCACCCGCGCGGCGTCGAGGTGCTGGCCTCGCGCGGGATCCACCAGCGCTTCCTCGACGAGAGCCTGAAGATCTCCACCGGCCACTTCGCCAACCTGTCCAACCGGCTCGACTTCTCGGTCATGGACACCCCGTTCCCGTACACCCTCTTCATCCCGCAGGCCCGTACCGAGGCGCTCTTCGAGGAGTACGCCCGTGGGCTCGGCGCGACGATCCGGCGCGGGCACCGCGTCACCGGCTTCACCGAGCACGCGGACTCGGTGACCGTCCGGGTCGAGGGGCCACAGGGGCCGTACGAGATCGAGGCGGAGTACATCGCGGGCTGCGACGGCACGCGCAGCACCGTGCGCGACGTCGCCGGGATCGAGTTCCCCGGCACGGACTCGCGCTATCTCGGCTGGCTCGGTGACGTCCTCCTCGACAACCCGCCGGCGCCCGGCTTCAGCCGCTTCACCGAGCGCGGCGGCCTGATGATCGTGCCGCTGCCCGACAACCGCTGGCGCATCGCGGGCACCAGCCCCGACAGCGCGACCACCGAGTGGCCCGGCGACTTCACCATGGACGAACTGCGGCAGAAGGTGACCGACATCGCCGGCGAGGACTTCGGCATGCGCGACCCGTCCTGGCTCTCGCGCTACGGCAACGCCACCCGCCTCGCCTCCCACTACCGGCGTGGCCGCGTCGTGCTGGCGGGCGATGCCGCGCACCAGCACTACCCCACCGGCGGTGTCGGCATGAACGTCGGTTTCCAGGACGCCTTCAACCTCGGCTGGAAGCTGGCCGCGACGATCGACGGCTGGGCCTCGGACGGGCTCCTCGACAGCTACCACACCGACCGCCACCCGGTCGGCGAGCAGCTGATGGAGCACAGCCGCGCGCAGACCTACCTGTTCCACGCCTTCACGCCCGAGGGCCTCGCCCTGCGCGACCTGCTGAGCCGGATGGTCCCCGAATCACGGGAGTTCAGCGATGTCCTGGCCGGCCGGCTGACCGCCCTCGACGTCGCCTACCCGAGCCCCGACCCGACGGCCCACCCGGTGACCGGCACCCGCGCCCCCGACCTGCCCCTGACCAGCACGGACGGCACGCTGTTCGGCGCGCTGCGGGCGGACTCGTACGTCCTGCTCGACCTGACGGCACAGGGCGCGCTGGCCGACCGCGCCCGACAGCGGATCACGGTCCACGCCGGTGCGCCCGACGGGACACGGCCCGCGTGGGCGGACGTACGCGCGGCCCTGATCCGCCCCGACGGACACGTCACGTGGGCAGGGACGGACGAGGACGACACGAAGCTGGCGGCCGGGGTCGACGCGGTCGTCGCCACGACCCTCGGCCTCTAGAAGGGACCGGACCGGAATCATGGATCTCGGACTGAAGAACAAGGTGTACGTCGTCACCGGCGGCACCCGCGGGCTGGGCCACGCCGTGGCCCGCGAACTGGTCGCCGACGGCGCCAAGGTGCTCGTCACCGGCCGCGACGAGAAGCGCGCGGCCGAGGCGGCGGCCGGGCTGGGCCCGAACGCGGCGGGAGTCGCCGTGGACAACTCCGACCCGCGGGCCCCGCGCCGACTGATCGCCGCGGCAAGGGAGTTGTACGGCGGCTTCGACGGCATTCTCGTCAGCGTCGGCGGCCCGCCGGCAGGTGACGTGGCGGCCACCACCGACGAACAGTGGCAGGCGGCCTTCGAGTCGGTGTTCCTTGGCGCGGTACGGCTGGCCCGAACGGCGGCGGCGGAGTTGGGAGTTGGGGGTGTGATCGGCTTCGTCCTGTCCGGCACGGCCCACGAACCGGCCCCCGGCATGGCCATCTCCAACGGCCTGCGCCCCGGCCTGGCCGGCTTCGCCAAGTCCCTGGCCGACGAGTTGGGCCCCCGCGGCATCCGCGTCGTAGGCGTCCTCCCGGGCCGCATCGCCACGGACCGCATGCGCGAACTGGACGGCCTGGCCCCCGACCCCGACGCCAGGCGAGCAGCCAACGAGTCGGCGATTCCGCTGGGGCGGTACGGGACCCCGGAGGAGTTCGGGCGGGCGGGGGCGTTTCTGTTGTCACCGGCCGCGGCGTACGTCAGCGGGGTGATGGTTTCGGTGGACGGCGGGGCTCGGCGGGGGTTCTAAGGGGCTCCGGTGAGTGAGCGGTCTGGGGCGCGGGGTATGTGCTCAGGCTCAGGTCCCCGCGTCTCTTGGCCGTGAGTGGGCACCGTGGGCAGTGAATTGCGCATCCGGTGAGCGGTTCGACCTGACCCCGGATGTGCGCACGCGGAAGATGCCGACGGGCGAACAACGCATGTGAGGCGGCTGCCGATCGTCCAGCGGGCGGGAGATGCAAACGGTTCGAAAAGAGTCCTTCGCGCAGCTCCTTGACGGAGGGCGCCACAAGGTGCAGGTGACCGACGAGGAACTCACCGAGGTCCAGCGCCGCCGGCTTCCGACCGCAGCGCACGACGTCTTCACCGTTCCCTGCCCGGTCACCGTGCAGGTGTCGTCGCGACATTTCCGCACCCTTGTAGCCTACGGCGAAGTCGAGGTTGTCACCTGAGAGTGAAAGTGAACTCAAACATGTCGTTAATCCCGGAGCGCAGGAATCCTGCACAGCGCGAATAGTAATCCACCTGCCTGATAAAACGAGATTCGCCAACCAAGGCGATCACCTCATTGCGGCGCGCCCTGAGGTTACCCACATAAAGGTCGAGGGTACGCGCATAGTCACCCGCCAAGGACGGGGAGATCTCGACGTCGAATCCGGCACGCTCCGCCCATTCGACAATCCTTCCCGACGGGGCCACTCGAAAGATCGGGCGGTCGGCGGTAACAGTGAGCATGACCATTCGCCCCTCCGCTCTCAACAAGCGTCGACAGTGCGGTAGGAACTCTTCCTTATTCTCAAAATTCTCAAAAGCGTTCACGCACATTATTCGGTCAACCGGTTCAGTGAACTCCTCCCACCGTCGAAGATGAAATTCGACCAGTGGAGCAGCGGTCGGCCGACGCGATATTCGAGTCCGAGCGTAGGTGTGCTGATACTGACTAATAGTGATGCCGGTGACATCGGCCCGATACCGGTCGGCCGCCGCAATGGCGGTTGCTCCCCAGCCGCAGCCCACATCGAGCAGCCTCAATGAAGGTTCCTGCAGCCGGAGTCGCTCCAGAATCACATCAACTTTCTTTTTCTGGGCCTCTTCCAATGTGACGACACCCTCACGGAAATACCCCGAGCTGTGATGGAGGTCGGGATCCATGTAGAGCTTGGCATAGGAAGTTTCCACATCCACAGGTGACCCTCTCGATCGCCGCTTCTTAAGTAAAACAATCAGCCCACCGAGGTGATTGTCCCTGAGGTGACCACGGGCATATCCGGACCCATGTCCTCATGGCATCCAGATTGCGCAGGCGTAGTCGAGTTCGTCATCCGGCACGGCCGCCCGACATCAGAGTCCTGGATTCCAGCGCGAGCAGTTCGCGCACCTGGCCCTCGGCCGTGCGAATGTTCGTCAGGCCAGACCTGCATACATCGGGCCCGAACCGTGCGATCACTGTCGCCTCGACGTCGGCGCTCCGCGTTATGGCCTCGGTAATGACTTTCAGGAGGAGCGGCGACCGGCAGAAGAAGATCCGGTTCCCCGACGTCCATACCGATGCCTTCGCACGGACGGGATCCCGGAGACTGACCGTGCGAAGGACGTCCCCCTCCACGAGGGGCAACAGCCTGGGGTCGGCAGGCGCCGTGCGGCTGTCCTCGGCGTCGTACTTGAATCTGATGCGAGTGCCGTGGTGCGTCACCTCCGCCCACGCGCCCGCTTCCTGGCGGGTGATCTCCGGTCGGTTTGGGATCGGGGTGTCCTGTCGGGTTCGGCGGAACTCCACCAGGTCACCGCGGCGCCATCCGTCCGGGACGCCTTCCAGTCCGCCGGCGACAAGTGCCGATCGCTCGAACGGTGGTGAGGTGTATCCGAGGTTGCCTGTGGTGATCCCATGTGGCTCCAGGCCGCACTCACGGGCCCATCGCTGGATGGCCTCCCGCTCGGCGAGCACACCTGGCCGGGTGCCGATTGAGGGTTGAGCCAGCAGAATCTCGGCTCCCGGACGACTCAAGCGGGCGGCGGCCCAGAGAAACAACCGGGTATCGGAGGCGTACCAGGGAGGGTCCGCGACCACGACCTTGGCCTCCAGAAGCGGTAGGTCATCGCGGGCCAGGTCGCACCGCATGACACGGCCGGCGTGAACGTGCTCCATGGACCGCAGGGCGGAGACGGTCTCCTCACTCCGCTCCAACAGGTAGAACGCTCGCCCCTCTTGAGAGGAGCTGGCCGCTTCCCGGAAGAGGCTTGGTGTGCCGAGAAAGACAACGGTGTCTCCCGTCTGTGTGGCCCTCACACACCGCTGCAGCAGCTCCCGTGCCGTGTCTTCCTCGAAGCGCCAGTCGTAGTCCAAGGGGTGGGGGATGGGCAGGGAAGTATCGTTCCGGTCCGCTCCGGGGGCACCGCCTGCAAATCTTGTCGGCCGAAGCCTGAAAAAGGTGGCCGAATCAATCAGCTGCCTGGCAGCGAGGGACTCAAGTACCTTGACAACCTCAGTGGGATAGAGGCCGGGAACCGAACGCAGAGCGTCCAAGAAGGTTGCACAATGCGGTGCATGATGTGCCAGCATTGCGGAGATGGTGGCCTGATAGACATGTTCTTCAGAGCTCATAGGATCCCCTCAGGCCGTTGGTGACGCCATACTTGTGGGCCGAGTCGACGACATCCCAGTAAATGGTGCGACCGATACCCATGAGGCTCCAGCCAGTAGCGAGACAGTTCCAGGCGCGATTCGGATAAGTCTGCGCCACCATGAACAAGTCCTCATGCCAACGCGAGATCATCGCCTTGATACGGTCGCGGTCGATCGGCTGCCAAAGCCTTTCGTACCCGTGACTCTTCAGCCATGTGACAACGTCCGACCTGTCGGACGATTCGTCTAATTTTCCCGTGGGTATCAATATGTGTTGGCGTATGAAATCCAGACGTCGGTCACGGCGCTCGGACTCGGAAAATTCGTGGATCTTGACGGAAATATCACTCCACCACGGTCTGCTGTAGTGACGCCACGACACGTTCGATATCGTAACGGTCAGCTGGGGAGGAATGCTACCCCGGGTGAGATCCGCGATATCATATCCCGGCCCTAGTAACTCGATGCTGATCTCGCCATCACCATTGAACGTGTCCCGATCCATCCGAAAGAGCGCATTCAGCCGATTATCCAGCCGATCGGTCGGCTCCAGGAGAAGAATCGAGCGACCGTCAGCGAGCAGCGGGGAGGCTTCTCTCTCCAGGATCGCTACAGGGAAAACCTTTCCACCTCGATAATACTTCTTGGTCTCAATTCCCCCGTCGGACCGCAGCATTAGACGATCGGTCTTACAAGCCGCCGCCATCGTGGTGATCGCCTCTGCCAGCATGCCGCTCCGGCCGGGCGGAACCATGCATGTGTTCACGACTGGCAGTCCCAGTGCATGGAGGTGGCAGACGGTGGACCATTTCGGCCACCGCCTGCTACGCCCCTGCTTCCACGCCTCGTCTTTTGTCATCTGATGGAGCGGAACGGGTTGGTAGATCAACGTCATTTATCGAGCTCGCTTGGCTACGAGCATCTTCGCAGTCTGCTCCGCAGTGGCATCTCCTGGATCCACGGGATTCCAGTTTTCCTTTTCGAGGAAGGGACGGTACCCCTCCCTGACAAGATTCTGATACGTGACGAAGTTGGCCAGCTCCTGCTCCTGGGAAGGGCGATCCTTCTCCGTGCTACCCGTCTCCGCCCAGGAGAATTCTCCCTTGCGTGACGCGGATTTCTCGGCTGAGACATCGAGATAGAAGACAGTGTCCGGCTCAAGCAGATCCTCGAAGCAGGAAAGGACCGTCGCCAGTTCCTTTCCGCTCGCCAGGCTGATACGTAGTGCGAACTTGTAGAACCAGTTGTCAACTACGACAGTGGTGCCCGCTGCAAGCAGGGGGCGTATACACGCGTGTTCGACGGCGAAAAAATACGAGGCGACAGCGTGGATCCAATAATCGTAGCCCAGGAGATGAGTGGGAGCGTGCTTGGCCTTGGACCAGATGATTTCCGCAAGCGTTTCGAGGTGCTCTCTGACGTAAGGTTCGTCGCTTACTACAGCACGTTTTGGCATGAAAACGCAGGAGCCTCCTTGCTCGCGGATTGCATCGGAGAGCGCTTTGGCGGTAGTTGTCTTTCCGGAGCCATCAATTCCCTCAAAGGCGATCAAGCTTCCCTTAACTCCCATACATTCCTCCGGTAAATATCGAACAGACTGTCAAGGCTCGGCGGATTTATTCTTTTGCCTGCTGCTCGGACAATTGCCTCGCCCTCACGGGCACCCAAAAACTCCTGAACCTCTTCGTTCGGTTTCCCCCTCAGGCGCTCCACACATATCGACCTCTTCGGCGATACAGGTAATCGGATCCTCGCCATTCCGACGAATGATCTCGGGAATTTTGTCCCGAACGAGCTTCCCTGCTTTACGCATCACCAGCTCCTTGGAGGCCGCTGCCGCCCGTCTTCGCGTCGCTAGCACTCAGCGTCGTGAGCGGCACATGATGCGACAGCGCGCTGCGGCGTACGCCCGAAGTCGAACCGCCGGATCCGGACACGGGTCTCAGTCGAGACTGGATGGCGCCGGCCATGCGCTGCCCGTGGCGGAGTGACGGTGGGGCGAAGGCGGCTGTTCACATAAGGGGGATTCCGTGCTGAGGCCTGGACGACCGCTCCGGAAGCGTGACCTCGTTGCCCAGGGGGTCAGACGCCGATCTCTCTATCCCGACCCTGTGCGCCGCCGGACGCCAGCAGATGATCACCCATTCGGAAAGACCCGAAACGTCTCGATCGTCGAGCAAAGGTGCTCGATGCCGGGGAAAACTGCCCAGTCCCACTCGTCGGCCCGCCCAAGTTGACCGACGATGATGCGGCGCACATATTGAGAAAGCGCGCTGGGAGCGTCACAGATCCACATCCGGCCATCATCGGAACGCAGCCATAGATAGGGCTTCTGACGTTCCTGAACCTGGTGCCGAAGAGCCGGTAGGAAATCATTGACCGAGCGGAGCTCGAAGTCTCTCCGTACCCCTGTGGCGATGTCGATCTCGGGCACGGCGGGAAACATGTGCATGTGCGCGTGATCCGTACATGACCCGCCTCGGTTGCGGAACGACTCGGCGCCGTGCTCGAAGGCCAGCACGCGTCTGCCGTAGTGCTTCCTGAGGAAGCCGGCTGTTCGCTGGCACACGTCGTCCAGTTCGGCATCCAGAGTTGGGCTCAGGTGCCCGAACGAAAGGACATGTTCTTTCGGTGAGATGAGCACGTACCCGTCGCACACGGCCCCTACTCCGGGTATCACAACGAAGTGGTCACTCTCGAACAGGATGAAGTCCTCTGCCGCGTAGTCCGGCAAGAGCTCACCTAGGAGGTTGTGTTCACTCTTGAGGTGAATTTCGGCGCAGAAACTACAGATTTCTTGGTAGTCTTCATGCCTCACGAGATCGTTCAGATCCGGGGTGGTGACAGGTAAAAAACCCGACGTCTCGCCTGTCATCCCGATTGTGAAAGCTTCGCCGGTCAAAAACGCCTCCACTGCGTTGCCGTGGTGCAATTCGATTACCGAAAAGACGGCTCCTGCCGCAGCGTGTCCTGACGCTTGCGACGGCCGAGGCCATCCATAGCCTGAGGCACGAACCATGTAAGGCGCAAGCGCTTTCTGGATCAGCACAGTTCACTGTCCACGGCTTCGCCCCCCTCATCGAGGGGGGCGAATCGGCTCTTTACCTGCAGGCATAGCCAAGGAGCCGGGCTTGCGCCGCAGATGCGATGTCGCAACTGTGCGACATGATCCATTGTCACACCTTTGCCCCGCTGTTACGTTGTGACGACCTCACCGCATGACCATAGAGAACCTCACCAAGGGGAGCCATGGGCATCATTGACAGCGAACCCTCCAATTCCGAGACCATATCTCCCCATCTACGCAGAGCGGACATAGATCTCCTCATCGCCCTGAGCGACCCCTGGATGTGTCAAGAGGACTCCGAGCGGTTACGAGAGAAGCTGGTGGAGCGCCGAGGCAAAATTGACTGGGAGTGGGTCGTCAATCAAGGAGTCCGGCACCGGATTCTTCCTCTGGTCGGCTACAACATCAAGAAATTTCGGCTCTACCGCTCCGCCCTCGGCGACGTTGAACTCATACCCAACCACTGGGTGTTCACGAGCGTTTTCGAAGGCAACCGCCGCCGAAACGAGGAGCTTCGTGCAGAATTCGGACGGATCCTGGAAGCACTCAACGAGGCTGGGGTTCGCTATGCAGTTCGGAAAGGGCCGTTGCTGTGTGAGCGCTTCTTTGCAGATCCGGGAGCTCGCCGCACAAACGATTTCGACCTGCTGGTGACATCTACCGGAGCCCGGGAGGTTTCGGCGATACTGGCGGATCAGGGATATAAGCAAGGCATGCTTTCCACGGATGGCCAGGTGAGGCCGTACAAGCGCTCCACTCAGGCTTTCTGGGGACTGCACGTCAACAACGCCCTTCCATTTATCAAAGCCACCACTGCACCCGGGGTGGAGGCGTTCCTCGTCGATCTATGTCTGTCCGTTCTCCCCGGGCGCGACCGGCGCATCGTCGGCTCAGAGGAGTTCCTTGCCCGTGCGGTTCCGGTGGTGTCCTGCGGCGTGGCCGCGTTTGCTCTGAGTCCGGCAGATGAACTCCTCGACCTGTGCCAGCATCTCTACAAGGAAGCCGACGCGAGTTTCTACATCTCTGCGGGGCGCGATATCGCGTTGTCTAAATTCATCGATGTCGCCAGCGCTGTCGCACTCGCTGACGAGGGCACCCTCACCACCTTCGTCGAGCGCGCCGAGCACTACGACATCGTGCGCAACGTCTATTACGCCATCGCCCACACGGCGGAGTTCTACCGGGACGTCGTCCCCACGTGGCTGCTGGATCGGCTTCGGCCCGAGGGCGACCTGTCGTATCTGGACGAGCACGGACATCAGGAAGGGAACGTCCGCGGTTGGCAGTCCGACTTCGTGGAACGGGCTTTCGGTCCTCACCGGGCCTCGGCGGTGAAGGAAGGTGGCAGCGTGCCTCTGGCTTGATCGTGAGGTCATGGCCCCCGGTGCCGCGGCCGGGCAAGGGCTCCCGGGGCGTCGCCGACGCCCCCGAGTGCGCTGAGCCGGCTTCCCTGCCTGTGCCCGCCCGACCCCCGCGGGCGCCGGCTCCGTAGTCTCGCTTCGCCGGCCCCGCACCACGGGCACACCGCACGCCCGCTCGTACGCCCTTGCCTCAGACACGGCAGCTGTGGTTCCGGGCAGGGAGCGTCCTGCAGCCCCCGGCTTCATTCACCAGGAGCTTCACCCCTGTGTCAGCCAACTGGCGAGCTGCCGAAGCCGGCTGGAAGCCCTCGTCGACCACCGGTCCGGAGTCCGGCCGAGGTGAGGCCAAAGGCCGCGCCGGAGATGATCTTGAGGCTGTGGCGGTCAACCGGTACAGGTCCCGGTCGCGTGCGGAAGTGGAACCCGGAGGCCGTGTGGATCCACCTGGACTCCACAGCCTGATGCCGGGGCGGCCCCGGCGACTGTCAGTCTCCGGAGGGAAGGGGCTCCGCTGCCGTGCGAGCGGGTTCGGGTGTGTGCGGCGTCGGGTGGGCGGTGCTGGCGGGGGCCAGGGGCACCGGAGCCCGTTCGCCGCCCAGCGAGGACAGGTCGACGGCCACGGCGGCCATGGAGGCCACGACGATCAGTGCGCCGGCGGTGGCGAGCGCGACTCGTCGGCGGCGGATCCGGAAGCCGCCGACGACGGCCGCGTCGACAACGCTGGGCAGCGCAGGCTCCGGATCGGTGCTGAGGACTGCCTGGAAGGCGGCGTGCAGAGCGTCGTTCTCGTGCTCATTCATGGCCGGTTTCACCTCCTGGTCCCTTCACTGTCAAAGCCTTCGACGATCTCGCGCAGCCGGACGAGCCCGCGGGCGCTCTGGCTCTTCACCGTTCCCGGACTCACCCGCAGTGCGTGCGCGGTCTGCTCGACGGACCAGTCCTCCCAGAATCGCAGGACCAGCACGGCCCGGTAGCGGGGCGCCAGTTCCATCAGGGCTTCCTGCATCATCAATCGCAACTCCGGTGCGCCGGACACGTCCGAGGGAAGATCGGGTGGCTCGCTCACCGGCTCCTCACGCCAGCCTCGCTTGCGCCACTGGTCGATGAAGGTGCGGGTGAGGATGGTGCGAGCGTAGGCGTCCGCACTGCCGTCCCGGCTGACCCGTCCCCAGGCCGCGTACAACTTCATCAGAGTCGTCTGGGTCAGGTCCTGTGCCTGGTGCCAGTCACCGCAGAGCAGGTAGGCGCTGCGTCGGAGCTGCGCCTGCCGCGCCTCGGCGAATTCCCGGAACTCCCGTTCCCGGGCCGTGTTCCTCACTCTTCGCCGGCCTCTCCCTCGCGCACCACTCCATCTGTCATACATACGGGGAGCGGACCTCTGGGGTTGCACGGTGCGGGCAGGAGAATTTTCCCGCCCGCACCGTGCAACCCGACCACCACCCGACTCCGTACCTCTCTCCCGAAAGGGCTCCCCCGTACAGGTGGGAGTCCGGCGATCCGAGGAAGAGGCACACCCTTGTCGAAGCACCGCAAGTTCTCGCACAACCGCCGCGCCATGTTCAGCGTGGCCGCCGGAACCGTCCTGGCCGCCGCGGGGATGGTCAGCGTCGCCAGCGCCGCGACCCCGGCCACCCACGCGAACCCGGCTCCGGCCACCCAGGCGGACCCGGTTGCCGCCACCCACGCGGACCCCGTTGCGGCCACCCACGCGGACCCGGCTCCGGCCACCCACGCGGACCCCGTTGCCGCCACCCACGCGGACCCGGTTGCCGCCACCCACGCGGCCCCGGTCCACGCCAAGTCTGTCGCCGAACCCCTCTCGTCGCTGAGCGCGGCCGAGCGGGCGAACGCGGTGGGCTGACCCCACCCCGAGGAGTACGCACGCCTCCCCGAGAGCCTCGGGCTTCTGCCCGGTGCGGGAGGCGTGCTGCTCCGCACGACCCGCCGCGGACCTCGTTGCCCCTCGGAGGGGTGGCGACGTGCCCTGGATGAAGATCGGACGCCCCTGTGGATCGGCGCACCTGGGTTGCGACCGGTCCTACGTCACCTCTACTCCCGCTGCTCTCGCCACGTCTTCGCCCCCTCCACCCGGCCACGTCAGCCTGAGGTTGGAAAAGGCTCACCGTGCGGGCGACACCCGCGGTGCAGCCCAGGTTCAACGCCTGTGGACAGCCACCTCGCGCAGCCCCACACCGCCCAGCGCGCCGGAGTTCTCGCCAGGGCCCGACTCCGATGAGCCGGGCCCCTCCTGGCGCGCAGATTCACCGGGGCATCGAGGTGATGCTGGTCCAGCCGCTCACACGTTGCGACGCAATGCCCAACACGGCGCTCTCACCTGCAGAGATACCCCTTCAGGTGATCGCATCCCCGTACCCGGCCAGCGCCGTCGGGACGATGCGATACATCCAGCACGTCAGGCCCCGGAGACAGAGCCCTCCACCGGCCGCCGGAGCCGAGGTCGGACGGGCGCTCGGTGGAGGTGCGGCGGGTGCACGGCCCCGGCGCGTGCAGCCGCTCAGCGAACGGGAACCCAACGGACAGGAATCCGCTGGCCTTGGACGCGCGCCCGAATGCGCACACGTCGGTCCATGGCAATCGGCATCCCTCGTCAACCACACGTCAAACGCGACACCGAACCACGGATCGGCCGAGCCGAAAATACTGTTATCCCTTCTCATTTTCTCATTCAAACGAAGGAAGGGTGTGATGTGCGGGTTAACCACCTCCCCCCAGGGCAGAAAGCCGGTGTTTCCGCCGGAGAATGAAAAGGAAGGGCGAGGGGGTGGAAAGAGTGGAGGGGATTTTCGTGCCATGAGGGCATGCGTGAACCCAATCGCCGGGAACATTTCTTTCGTTCGATCATTGGTGATACGCATGCACTTATGCCGCGATTCCTACTGGACTGAGGTCCTTCAGCATCGCGAGCGCCTCCTGCGTCTGGTGCGGCGCCGGCTGCCCAGTCTTCATGACGCCGAGGACTGCGTCCAGGAGGCCATGCTGCGGGCGGCGACCCACCGTGACCTGGACCGCGACCGGCTCGGAGCGTTCCTGACCACGGTCGCCATGCGGCTGTGCATCGACAGCTACCGGGAACGCGAGCGCTGGCAGCGGCTGCTGCTGCGCATCACCGACGGGGAGCCGGAGATGCTGGAGGAAGCCGTCTGCGACCAGGAATTCGGTCGCTGGCTGCTCCGGCAGGCCGGCCAACTCCGGGGCCGGGAGCGGCAGGTGATGCTCGCGCGGGCCGACGGTATCTCCATCGTCGAGTTCGCCCGCATCAACCAGATCTCCGTAAAGGCCGCCGAGGGTGCTTTCACACGGGGCAGAGCAAGGCTCCGGCACATGTGCACCCAGTCTCTGGGCGAATCCTGCGGATGACCGAAAAATGGTTGGGCATTCTGGCCTGTTCCATGATGCCCCTAGGGAAGGACACCCGAAAAAGTGGCTGACAAACCGAGCACGCAGGACACCATCAAGAACTTACTCGGCGACATCGCCGACAGTTCCAACAAGGCGTTCAATGATTTCCTCGACCCGCCGAACAAGTCGAAGAAGTCCGACTTCCCGGACTGGTTCGGCTCCGGCAATCCGATGGCGGCCCTCGCCGGGACGCCCCTCGGAGCGCTCCAGGCGATGGCGGCGTTCGGCGGCATGAACCCCGTGGCCGCGCTCGCCGGCGCCAACCCGCTCGCCCTCCTGGCGGGCGCCTCCGCCGACCGGGGCTCCGGCTCGGTGAACCCCCTGGCCGCACTCGCGAACGCCAACCCGCTCGCCGCGCTGGCGGGCGCGACCCATCCGGCGGCGGCCCTCGCCGGGCTGGCCGGCTCCTCCAACTCCCCCAATCCGCTCGCGGCCTTCGGCCAGCTCGCCGGCGCGGCGGCCGGACTGCCCGGTGCCGTGGGCGGTCTCGGCGGCCTGGCCGAGTCCCTGGCGACCCTGCCCCAGCAGATCGCCAAACTGACCGACCTGCTCTCCACGCTGGTCGGCGCCCTGGACACCATCAGCGATGTCGCGGCGAGCGCCGGAGTGCGTCCGCCGGCCAAGAAGGGATGACCGACGCCGTCCTGTCACCAGGCCGTTGACCCGCGGTCCGGGCCCGGTGCGCCGGACCGGCTGCCGCAGAACCCTTAGGAGGGAACCCGCGTCGTGAGGACCTTGATCGGCGACCGGCTCCGGCTGGTCGTGAAGGTGCTGGGCAGTCTGATCGCCGACGAGGTCGGTCATACGGCGCGGGAACGCGGCAGATCCAAGGGGAACGGCCGGTCCCCGGCGGAGGAGGAGGAATCCGCCGCCGGGGACGCCCGACGACGAGCCAGGGCCGTACGAAAAGCTCTGGAGAGCCTCGGCCCCTTCTACGTGAAGCTCGGCCAGATCCTCTCCACCCGGCCGGACATGGTGCCGCCGTCGATGATCGCCGAGTTCCAGAACCTGCACGACCAGGTCGACGTGCAGCCGTTCTCCCTGTTCGAGCCGGTCCTGGAGAGTGATCTCGGCCCGGACTGGAAGCTCAGGTTCGACGACATCGACACCACCAAGCCCCTCGGGGCGGCCTCGCTGGCCCAGGTCTACAAGGTGACCCTGCCCGGCGGCAGACCGGCCGTGGTGAAGATCCAGCGGCCGGCGATCCGCGAGGCGGTACGGGCGGACATGGCCCTCCTGCGCCGGGCCTCCCGCATCGTCGCCCGCGCGGCACCCCGCTTCAACGAGGTCATCGACGTCGAGGCGATGCTGGGCTCGATCTTCGACGCCATGGAACCCGAACTCGACTTCACCGGCGAGGCCCGCAACATGGAGGAGGGCCGGGAGGCGGCCCGCGACTTCAGCACCCTGGCCGTCCCCGAGGTCCTCCTGGCCACACCCCGGGTGCTGGTGCAGTCGATGGCTCCCGGCATGTCCGTACGGCATCTGGACCCCAGGTCGTTCAGCGACAGCGAGCGCACCGACATCGGCAAGGACCTGCTGCGGTTCATGTACCGCGGCTACTTCGTGCAGCGGACGTTCCACGCGGACCCGCACGCGGGCAACGTCTTCGCGCTGCCCGGGGGCCCCGCGACCCTGATCGACTGGGGCATGGTCGGCCGCCTCGACAAGCGGACCAGCCTCCAACTCCTTCCGCTGCTCATGGCGTTGGCGCAGAACGACGGACACGGACTGGCGCGCGCCTGGGCCGACATGGGGAAACTCACCGCGTGGGCGAACCTGCCGGCGTTCGCCGCCGACATGGCGGCGCTGGTCCCCAAGATCTCCAGCGCCTCGCTGGGCGAGCTCAACTTCGGCGTCTCGCTCACCACGGTGCTGGAGAAGGCCACCAAGCGGGGCATCGGCTCGGCGCCCTCGATCTCCCTGCTGGGCAAGTCCTTCGCCAACCTCGAAGGCTCGGTGCGCTGTCTGGCGCCCGAGTTGTCGCTCGCGGAGATCTTCAAGGGCGAGGTCCGCGGCATCGTGATGTCCCTGCTGGGCGAGTTCATCTCGCTGGAGCAACTGGGCCGTACGGCAATGGACTTGATGGTCACGGCCACCACCAGCCCCGAGCAGCTGCGCGGCCTGCTGGCCGACGCGTCCAACCGGCGGTTCGCGCTCCAGGTCCACCACCCGAGGACACCGGCCGCCCTGGGAGGCGAACGAGGCTCCTCCTACGCGGGGTTGATCGCCCTGGGCGCCATGGCACTCCTGCTGGACCACCGCCGCAGGACCCGCTGACGCGTCCCGCTCCACGGCGCACCCGGCCTCGACCACCCGGCACCCGTCTCGACCACCCCCAGCCCCTGCCGCTGAACCACTCCCGCAGGTCCCGCTGACGCGCCCGGCTCCGCGACACACCCCTCCTCGACCACCCAGCACCCATCTCGACCACCCCCAGCCCCAGCCCCTGCCCCTGAACCACTCCCGCAGGACCCGCTGACGCGCCCGGCTCCGCGACGCACCCCGCCTCGACCACCCGGCACCCCGTCCCGGCCACCCCAGACCCCGCCGCTGAACCACTCCCGCAGGTCCCGCTGACACACCCGGCTCCGCGACACACCCGACCTCGACCACCCGCCAACCCGTCCCGACCGCCCCCGGCCCCCGCCGCTGAACCACCGCCCCCTGGTCCCGGTGACCCGTCCGGATCCCGCCGCACACCCCGCCTCGACCACCCATCAGCGACGCGTCTCAGACGTCCCCCAGGCTCCCGCCCCAGGTTTCCTCCTGGGTCGCGCCTCGAACGCCCCCCGGGCCCCAGGCCCCAGGCCTCCTCCAGGCTCCCGCCTCGGACGCCTTCCCTCGGGCCCTCGCCTCGACCGCCCCACCCCGCCTGGAACCCACCTAAGTCGCCCCGTGGCCCCCGCCTCACCCACCGCCCTCCAAAGCCCCCCGAAGCGCGGCCAGTGTCGCCCGCATCGTCGTGCGGTTGCGCTCGCGGCGCCGGACCACGCCGGTGACCATCGGGCTGACGGCGGTGAGCAGTCGGCCGGCGACCGCCGACCGCAGGTCCAGCCACTCCTCCGTGACCTCGCATCCGCCGGGTACCTCCCTGAAGCGGTACGTCCACTGGGACAGGGCGATGCCCAGGATGCTGACCCTGAAGGAGAAGCAGCTGCCCGGCCGGGCGGCGACCACGGTGCACAGGGTGGCCCAGGGCAGCCACGCGGCGCGGTTGAGTCCCACGAAGCGGGTGCCCACGCGCACGGGCCCGCGGCCGCCCAGCACACGGGCGCCGCGGACCTCCGGACTCCACTGCCCCATGCGCGTGACGTCGCTGACAGCGGCGTACGCCGCGTCCGGCGGCACCCGGACCGTGACGCGCTCGACGAGCGGGGCCGGGCCGCTCACGCGCGGATGGTGATGCCGTGCTCACGGTCGTCCGTGAGGATCTCCATCAGGGCGCGGCTGTCGGTCTTGAGCGCGGTGCGCTTTCCGGTGACCCGGTTGGCGATCTCGACCGCGCAGGAGCCGATCTTCGTGTTGAGGCAGTGTTTGATCCCGCCGGGCGGGTTGTAGTAGTTGAGGCCCACGAACCGTTCCTTGGGGGCGGTCATCCGGCCGCGGATGTCGACGGTGCCGTCGGACGTGGCGAAGTCCCAGTAGAAGTACCCGAAGTCCGCCTTGGCGGAGAGCGCCTGACGCAGGGACACCAGCGCGTACTCGCGGTCGTCGTGGCGCAGGACGAGGAAGGTGACCTGCGGGATGTGCACCGGGCCGAGCTTGGCGCGGGCCGTGACGACCTCCAGGAAGCTGTCGGGCTCCCCGTCGAAACCGGCGACCTGGCCGAAGGCGTAGTGATCGGTGTGCCGGCTGCCCCAGTTGTGGTTCTGGCTGCCGGTCCAGCCGTCGATGTCGATCTCCTCGCCGTTGACGTCGAGGCTGCCGCTGTACCGGGCGAGCGGTGTGCCGACGAGGCTCTTGGCCTTGGGGAAGCCGCCCGTGTACATCCTCGGCGGCAGCAGGAACAGCGGCCGCTGGCCCCCGGTGTACGTCAGGTCCCAGCCGATCCGGGCGTCCGGTCCCCGCGCCTCGCCCTTGAGGCGGCCCGGTTCCAGCACGCGGTCGCCGACCCGGGCGCCGAACGAGTCGGTACTGAAGTGGCAGTCGGCGATGGGGTGTTCCTCCTTGGCCACCACATGCTCACCGGTCACCCCGTCGAACCAGATCGCCCAGAGCTCGCCGATGGCCGCCTCGGGCATGTCCGCGGGGCTGAACACGGTGTACCGGATCCAGAACGCGCGGGGTTCCGTGGGGTGGTTGCCCCGCTGGTAGAAGCTCTCGTAGTGACCGGCGCGCTGGCCCGGCCGGTAGCGGGTCCGGTTGATGTGCTCGGGGTCGAGGAGTGAGGCGTCGGCGTTCATGAGGTCCGTTCTCCGGCGACATGGGCGGTGCGTGCGGCCGAGGGCGTCCGCTGATGCATCGTCATCAGCATTCCGTACCGCGGCCGCAGCGTGATGGTGGCGTGGTTCACCACCCGGTGAGAGGGAACATGGCGGAACTCCCAGCGGCGCACCAGGGCGCACAGCAGCAGATGCGCCTCCATGAGCGCGAAGTGCTTCCCGATGCACAGGTGCGGCCCCGCGCCGAACGGCAGATAGGCGAAGCGGTGCCGCCCCTTGCCGGCCTCCGGCAGGAACCGGTCCGGGTCGAAGCGCTCGGGATCCGGCCAGTGCCGGGGGTGCCGGTGGATGTCGTACAGGTTCACCAGGACGCGTGACCCGGCCGGCACCCGGTAGCCGCCCAGTTCGGTGTCCCGCCGCATCAGCCGGGGCAGGATCGGCGCCGACGGATAGAGCCGCAGCGCCTCCTCGAAGACCCGCAGGGTGTACGGCATCTCCGCCAGGTCGTCAGGCGTGGGCAGTTCGTCGCCGAGGACGCCGTCCACCTCCCGCTGGACCCGCTCCAGCACGTCCCGGTGCCGGGAGAGCAGGTAGAAGGCCCAGGTGAGGGTGATCGCGGTGGTCTCGTGCCCGGCGGCGAAGGTGGTGATCACCTCGTCCCGCAGCTCCCGGTCGGTCATCCCCTCACCGGTGTCGGCGTCGCGGGCGGCCAGCAGCATGTCGAGGAGATCCCCGCCGCCGGTGGGGGCGTCGGGCCGCCGGCGTTCCGCGATGATCCGGTAGATGAGGTCGTCGAGTCCCCGCATGACCTCCTGGAAGCGCCGGTTGCGCGGGGTCGGCCAGGACGTCGGCGGGCTCAGCGGGTTCTGGAGGCGGTCGAAGGCGTAGTTGATGGCGACGTCCACCGCGTCCGGTCCGAGCCCGGCCAGGGTGCGGCTCACATCGGTGCTGAACATGCAGCGGCTGACGATGTCGAGGGTGACCCGCATCATCTCCGTGTGCAGGTCCACCACCGCGCCCGTGCGGTAGCGGCCGGCCATGTGCGCGATCTGCTCGGCCGCCGAGACCCCCATCGTCGCGAACATGCCCGCGAGGGCCTGCTTGGTGTAGATCGGCTGCATCATCCGCCGGTTGCGCAGCCAGCTCTTGTGGTCGTCGCTGGTCAGCAGCCCCTCACCGAGGACGAGCCGCAACGGGTTGTCCGGCCCGAGTTTGCCGAACCGCTCGCTGTCGGTCAGCACCTCGGCGGCCAGTTCCGGGCTGGACACCCCGTGCACCGCGACCGGCCCGAGCCGGTACCGCACCAGGTCGCCATGGGCGGTACGCCCCCGGTGCATGGCCTGAAGGATGTCCCGCCGGAAGTCCAGCACGCTGCCCAGCAAGGGCAGCCCGGCTGCCCTGGGAGCGCCCACCACACCATCCCGTACGTCAGTCATGTCCCCGCCCTCACTTCCGCGCCAGCGCGCAGACCCAGCCCAGCGAACGGCGTGGCTCCGAGACGAACCGGGCGTCCTGGAACCCGGCCTTGGTGAGCCGTTCCACCAGGTCGTCCCCGGAGAGGATGTGCAGCCCCGCCCGCTGCGAGCGTTCCGTGAAGCGCCGCCCGAAGAACCGCTGGGTGAGTGACGGATCGGCGGCGGCCTCCCGGCTCATCTCCAGCGTGATGGCCACCTGACCGCCCGGCTTGAGCACCCGGTACGCCTCGGCGAGACCGCCCAGCGGATCCGGCCAGAAGTAGAAGGTCTCGATCGCGCAGACCTGGTCGAACGACGAGTCCGCATACGGCAGTTGGGAGCAGTCCCCGTGCCGGACCTCGACCCTCCCGCGCGCGATGGCCGGCAGATTCCGCCGTGCCGCCTGCTCGACCATCTCCATCGAGTAGTCCACCCCGGCGACGAACCCCTGAGCGGCCCGCCGCGACAACAGCTTCACCGCCATGCCCCCACCGCAGCCGACGTCCAGCACGCGTTGCCGGCCGCGCACGTCCATGTGCTCGATCGTCCACTCGGTGAGACTCCGGTGCTGCACCGCCATCAGATTCCCGAAGAACCGCCCGGCGCGCCCGGACGGCCTGCGGAAGTTCTCCTCCATGAGCTCCAGCGGCCTTGCCAGCAGTGTGCCGATCATTGGTGTTCCTTTCCCGGTGAGCCCGGCGTCCGTGTGGTGCCGAGGGAATCGGTCGAGTGGTCTACGGCTGCTCACCCCCGCGGCCCGAGCGCCGGCCCCGCCGCGCGGCGGGCGGTGCGGTCCAGTGCGGCCAAGTAGCCCCGCAGGAGCGGCCGGGCCGGTCCCGACACCGGCAGGCGGGGTGCCCGGGAGCGGTGCCAGGGCAGGGGCTCGGGGGTGTCCGCGTCGCCTAGGAGGGCCGCGGCGAGGTAGGAGCCGTGGGCCACCGACATCGCGAGACCGTGCCCGTTGCAGCCGCCCGCGTACCAGACACCGGGCCGCCCCCGCACCGGCCCCACCACGGGCAGGCCGTCCGCCGTCACCCCGATCCCGCCCGCCCACCGGTGCGTGACCTCCACCCCGGCCAGCGCCGGGTGCAGCGCCCGCAGCCACTGCTCCAGCCGGTGGAAGGCGAAGACCCGCAGCACAGCTCGACGGCGGGGCCCGATCCCGTCCGGGCAGAGGGCGGTACCGCCCCCGACCACCAACCGTCCGTCCCCGGTGAGACGGAAGTACGGGGCCAGCGGCACCGCGTCGATCACCGCCAGGCCACCATGTCCGAGCAGCGCCCGCGCCTCGTGACCCAGCGGTTCGGTCGCCACCGCGTGTACCTCAAGCCCGAGCACCGTGCCCACCGGCAACCCGAGCCCGGCCACCCCGGCGTTCACCGCCAGCACGGACTTCGGCGCGCGCACGGTGCCGTGCGGGAAGAGCAGTTCGGGCTCCTGTCCGTCCCCGCCGCGCACCTCCCGCAGCGGGCTGCCGCCGTAGAGCCGTACTCCCTTGGCCACGCAGGCTCTCGCCAGGGCCGCCGTCAGCGCGGCCGGGTCGAGGGTGGCGGTGTGCCGGTGGAGCAGGCCCGCGTGGTACGGCACGTCGATGCGGCGTCGGATGTCGGCGGCGCAGAGGACGGGCACCTCCAGGTCCAGGGCGCGGTAGGCGGCGGCCTGCCGGGCCAGGGACGCGAGCCCGGTGCGGGAGCGGGCGGCGACGATCTGTTCCCCGTCCGCGCAGGGCACCCCGAGCCGGTCGCACAGCTCCACGACCCGTCGTACCGCCTCGACGCTGGCCCGGTGCATCCGGCGGGCGGCGGCGGGCCCGTGCCGGCGCACCGCCCGGTCGACCGGCGGCCCCACCCGCGGCCCCAGCAGCCCGGTGCCCCGCCCACTGGCCCCGGCCGCCGGCCGCCGCGCGTCCACCACCACGATGTCCAGGGAGGGTTGACGCTCCGCCAGGTGGTACGCCGTGGACAGTCCTACGAGCCCCGCGCCCACCACCGCGACATCGGCACCGATCCGGCCGCGCACGGTGGACGGCGGGTCCGTGCCGTCCGGGTCCCCGGACTCCCAGCAGGGCGTGCCCGGCGCGAACAGGGTCACCGGGGCGCCCCTTCCCCGGCCCCGGACAGCGACCCGAACCGCCGGTCGTGCCAGAGCAGGGGCCGGCCCGACGCCACCTGCACCGCGGCCACCCGGCCCACCACCGCGCTGTGGTCGCCGTAGCGGCGGATGTCCTCGACCAGGCAGACCGACCAGCCGAGCGCGTCGCCGAAGACGGGTGCGCCCAGGACCCGGCGGAGCGGGACCTCGCGGAACCGCTCCGCCGACGGGACGGCCGGATCCGCGAAGCGGGCGGCACGCGAGCTCTGGCTGTCCCGAAGCAAGTTGACCGCGAAGACGCCCTGGCCGCCGATCGCCGACAGGGTGTGGGAGCCGTTGCGCAGACAGGCGAGGAGGAGGGGCGGCCGGGCCGAGAGCGAGGTGAGGGAGGAGACGGTCATGCCGGTGGGGCCGGCCCCGCCCTGGGTGGTGATCACGGTGACACCGGAGGCGAGTTTCGCGTACAGGCGCAGGCAGTGTTCGGTGTCGGGGCCGGGTTCGTCCCGCAGCTGTTCGCCCGGGTCGAACGGCCGGGCCAGGGCCAGGTCAGCCATGCGCGGCGTCCGCGAGACCGGCCGGTGACACCGCGCCGAGCAGACCCTGGAGGATCTTCTCGATGTTGGTGCGTAACGTCGACTCGGCCACCGGGTCGAGGATCTCGGCCAGCGTGGGGATCCCCAGGTCGAACGAGGCCCGGAAGGTGACGGTGGTGCCGTCCCGGTGCGCCTCGCAGGCCCAACTCCCCTCGAAGGTCTCGAAGTCACCGCTGAGCTGCTCGAACGCGATGGAGAGCGTGGCCGGCGAGAAGGTGTCGCGTTCCGTCCAGCGCATCAGCCCGTTCCGGAAGGAGACGGTCCACGCGGAGACCACGGAACCGTCGGGACGCGGCGGCTGCACCTCCACCGCCCGTACCGTCGTGGTGAGTTCGGGGTACCGGCTGAAGTCGCTGATCCTCCGGTAGGCGTACTCGGGCTCGATGCCCTGAGCCGTCATCCGGACTGTCACATGGCGCATGGTCTACGTCCTCACTGGCGTGGGGGGGGCTGTGGTGCTGATGTCGTGACGGTCAGGCGAGGCGGGCGTGCACGGCCCGCAGGGCATCGGCGAAGGCGTCCAGGAAGAGCCGGACCTCGTCGGCGTCGGCGATCGCCGGGGGCGTCAGCCGGAGCACGCGGGTGGAGTTGAGCGAGTGGTTGACCAGGACGCCGCGGCTCACCAGCTCCAGCAGCGTCTCGCCGACGGCCTGTGCCTGGGCGAACTCGACCCCGATCAGCAGTCCCCTCCCTCGGACCTCGCGCACCAGGCGTTCCCGGTAGGGGGCGCAGATCTCCTCGACTCCCGCGAGCAACTGCCGCCCGAGCGCGGCGGCCCGGCCCACGATGTCCTCGCGGTCGATCGTCTCCACCGCCGCCAGCGCCGCGGCACAGGCGATCGGCGAGGCGCCGAAGGTGGAGGTGTGGAGGTAGGGGTCGCGCGAGAACGGTCCGTAGGCGTCCTCGGTCGCCACCATCGCGGCCACCGGCACGACCCCGCCGCTCAGCCCCTTCCCCACGAGGAGGACATCGGGCACCACCCCCTCGGCATCAACGCCCCACCAACTACCCAGCCGGCCCAGCCCGGTCTGCACCTCGTCCACGATCAGGAAGGCGCCGTACGTACGACACAGCCCCGCCGCCTCCGCGAGATACCCGGGCGGCGGAATACGCACCCCGCCCTCCCCCTGCACCGGTTCGAGGATCACGCAGGCCCGGTCGCGACGCTCACGGAGTGCCGCCTCCAGCTCGGCCAGGTCCCCGTGGGCGACCTGCGCGGTGTCCGGCAGCAGTGGCTCGAAGGGCTGCTGGTAAAGGGAGTTGGCGGTGACGCTCAGCGCCCCGAGGGTCTTGCCGTGGTAGCCGGACACGGTGGTCACCAGCGCGTTGCGGCCATGGGCGCGTGCCAGCTTCAGCCCCGCTTCGGTCGCCTCGGCACCGGAGTTGACGAAGTGGACGTGATCGAGCCCCGCCGGGGTCCGGGCGGCCAGCCCGGCAGCGGCCCGCGCGGCAACGGGCTCCAGAAACACCCGGGTCGCCAACGGATGCGCGTCCAACTGCCGCCGCACCGCGTCGAGTACGGCCGGATGCCGATGCCCCAGGATGAAGACGCCGTAGCCCCCGAAGTCCAGGTACCGACGCCCGTCGTCGGTATGCACCCAGGCACCCTCGGAGTACACCTCGGCCATCCCACCGAGCACGGTGCCCATGACCGCGCGGCCGGTGCCGAGGTGACGGCGGTAGAGCTCGGCGGTGTCGGGGGGTGGGGCTGTCGCCTCTAAGGGGGCGGGAGCGGCCACGTCTACGGCATCTCCGGCTTCTACGGTTTCTACGGCGGTCATGACGCCAGCTCCGCCGGGGTCTGGGCGGGCGGGGTCTGGGCCGGCCGGGGCCGCCGTAGGCCTCCTCGGCCGGTGGCCCAGCACTCCACGTTGCGGGCCAGTGCCGAGCGGATCGCGGCGCGGGTGGGGGCCGTGCCGCAGTGCGGTGTGCCCAGGTCGGAGGCGAAGGGGAGCTCCCGCTGGAAGACCAGCAGCAGTTCGGCGTAGTCCTGGAGCCGGCGTCGTACCAGCGCGGGGAAGGACGGACCTTCCAGGAGCGGCAGCAGCAGCCGGTGCACCGCTTCCACGGGGATCAGCCGCGGCGGGTGCGGGTGTTCACCGTGCTGCCCGGCGAACTCCAGGCAGATGTCGACGACCTCCCGCTGCAGGATGGCCTCGCGCCCTGCGGTCAGCCAGTACTCGCCCTGCGCGACCCCGGATCTGACCAGGTCGCCCACCGCACGGGCCACCACGTCCTGCGGCACCATGTCGATCCGCGTCCCGGGCGAGCCCGGAAGCACCGGGACCTGGCCCTTGACGATCCCTCCCAGCGCCCGGGTCAGACCCTGCACGCGGGCGATCCGGCCGGTGGACGAGTCGCCCATGACCAGGGACGGCCGCAGGATGACCCCGGGCACCTCGGCCGACCGTACGGCCTCCTCGGCCGCCGTCTTGGAGGCGAGGTACGCGGCCGCCCCGGGAAAACGCTCCCGTTCCTCGGCCGCGAGCGGGTTCGCCACGAAGGCGGTGCTCATGTAGAAGAAGGGCGCGTCGGCGCGGGCCGCGAGGTCCAGCATCGAGCGCGTGCCGTCCAGGTTGGTGCGCCAGATGTCGGCCGGGTCCAGCCGCCAGTTGGTGGCCGCGGCGGAGTGTACGACCACGTCCAACTCGGCGGCGAGGTCCAGCCGTTGGGCGGCGGAGAGCCCCAGGCCGGGGGCGCACAGGTCCGCCGTCACCTCCCGTACCCGGGGGTCGTCCAGGGGTGCCCGGTGCCGCAGGCAGATCAGGTCGTAGTCGTCGCAGAGCTCGTCGATCAGGGCTTGGCCGAGTACGCCCGCGGCGCCGGTGAGCAGCAGGGTCGGGCGTGGGTTCCGAGGGCGGGGGCGGGACGGACCGGTGGGTTCTGGCGGCATGGTTCGGAAACTCCCATCGGGTGGGGGGTGTCGGGGTGGAGTGGGGGCGGGTGGGACGCGGTTCGGGTGGACGCGGGGAATCGCGCCCGGGGTCGGTGTCGGCGTTGTGCCCGAGGTCGGAGTCGGGACCGGATCAGGCGACGGTGAGCGGCCCGTCGGCCAGGTGGGCCGCCAGCGGGCCGGTCATCCTGGACCGGGCGGGCGGGTGCAGGGAGAGCCCGTTGGCACAGGCGGCGAGGTGTCCGACCTCGTCCGAGCTCATGAAGTTGAGGCCGCCGAGCAGTTCCACCGCCCGGGGGACGATGCGGGCCAGGGCGTCCTGGACGGAGTACCGCACATACAGCGAGTCGGCGAGCGTCGACTCGTCCGGGCAGCCCTCGTCGAGCCGGCGGGCGACACCTTCCGCCGCGGCCATCGCACCCTCGGCCTCCACCAGCAGCCGGACCCGCTCGGACTCCGGCACCCGCTCGTTGCGCAGCACCCGTTCCACCAGCGCACTGGCGACCCCGAGATAACTCCCCGTCATCAGCAGCTCGAACCAGACAAGGCCCGCGGTCTGCAGTTCGTCCAGCCGCCCGTCCGAGCCAGAGGTGCGCAGCAACAGTTCCGACGGTACGAGCACGTCGGTGAGGGTGACCTGATCGCTCTCCGCCCCCGACAGGAAAGTGCTGGTCCAGAAACCGCTGACGCTCACGCCCTCGCTCTCGGCGGGCACCAACGCCACCGCGAGCTCGTCGCGCGCCCCGTGCTCACCGGGTACCAGGACGCTGGCGGTGAGCAGATCCATGGACCGGGCGAGGCTGCACGGACGCTTCACCCCGCTGATCCGCACCCCGTCGGGTCCCACCGTGGCGGTCATCGACGGCGAGAGGATGCCGGCGCCCGGCCGCCCCTCGGCGAACCCGGAGGCCACCAGACGATTCCCCGAGGCCACTCCCTCGACGAGCATCCACTCCAGTCCCTCGCCCTCGGTGACCAGGCCGACCAGGGTGGCCATGGAGAAGTGGTGCATGGTGGTAGCCACGGCCAGGGACGGCGACCTGCTGCCCAGCGCACGCTGCACCCGCAGGGCGTCCAGCGCGGTGGCCCCCTTCCCCTTGCAGGACACCGGCACCAGCAGACCGGGCCCCCCGCTGTCCCGGAAGAGCCCGATACCCGGGCTGCGCGGACTCTCCAACTCCATGAGCGGCACCGCCCGCAGACTCTCGTCGAGCCCCGGCAGCATTTTCGTCAGTACGGCGCGTTCGCGCTCCAGAAACCTCATGTGCTCCCCTGCTCCGGGACGACCCGGTCGCGCTGAACCCCGTCCGGGGGACGGGGATGACGGGTGGCGGGAATTACGGGTGGCGGAAAGGTGGGTGGTGGGTGGTGGGTGGTGGGAATTACGGGTGGCGGGACTGGTCGGACGGGCTGGACCGGCTGGACGGATCGGACGGCGGGACGGTCGGGTTGGCGGAACGGTCGGGTTGGCGGAACGGTCGGGGTAGCGGAACGGTCGGGGTAGCGGAACGGTCGGGTTGGCGGAACGGTCGGGGTAGCGGAACGGTCGGGGTAGCGAGACGGTCGGGGTAGCGGGACCGGCCGGACCGATCCAACGCGCGGGACCGATCGGACGGACTGGGCCTGCGGAACTGGTCGGGCGGCAGGACGGTCGGGGTGGGGGACGGACCGGACAGGCAGGACCGGCGGAACTGCCGGAACTGGTCGAACAGTCGGGATCGGCAGGGCTGGTCGGACGGCAGGGCGGTCAGGGTGGCGGGACGGACCGGACAGATGGGACCGGCGGAACCGATCCAACGCGCGGGACCGATCGGACGGACTGGACCTGCGGAACTGGACGGACGGCAGGACGGTCGGAGTGGGGGACGGACCGGACAGGTAGGACCGGCGGGACCTGTCCGACCCGCCGAAGCGGTCGAACAGGCGGGACCGGCAGGACTGGTCGGGCGGCGGGGCAGTCGGGACGGCGGGGCCGATCGGACAGGCGGCGCCGGCGGAACTGGCGGTACTGACAGAACCGATCCCCGAGTCCCTACAGCGCCCGCGTGGCCCGCAGCAGCTGCCACACCGCCGCAAGACCGGGCCGCCCCTGGAAGGCGATGTACTCGGGCAGCACCACATGAGGCGCCCACTTCCGCTTGTACTCGAGCTGCGCGGCGGCCGGGTAGATCCGCTCGCCGTGCTGGGCGAGCAACCGCACGCAGCGCGTGAACGTCCGGCTCGCACACGGCAGTTCGTGCTCGTCGGCAAGACCGGTGAAGGGCGTGAAACCGAAGTGCAGCCAGCCCGCGCCGTCGGCCGACATCCGCTCCATCGCGGTCGCGTTCAGCGCCTCCATCACCCCGGGCGGAGCGTCCGGAGAACGCCGGCTGAGGTCATGGAGCCAGCCCGGCCGGCTCCCGAAGACCGGCGAGTAACTGATGTACCCGACGGCCACCCCGCCGATCCGCCCCACGAACAACCGCCGGTGCCGCTGAGCCAGCCCGGTCCGCTCGCCCACCAGGAACCGGAGTTCCTTCGCACCGCCCTTGCCCCGCAACCAGGCCCGGTCGATCAGATCCAGCTCGTTCCGCACCTCGTCGTCGGCCGCGGTGGGGGCCTCGACCACCTCGAGACCGGCTCGACGGGCCCTGGATATCTTGTTCCGCAGCCGTACGAAGGCCGACCCGCGCAGCGTGAACCGGCCCAGGTCGACCGCGTACGACGCCCCGAGCTGATTCACCGTGAACCCGTGCGCCCCGTACAACTCGGCGTCCGCCCGCTGCAGTTGTACGGCCACCAGCCGCCGCGGCCGGGCCTGCGCCGCGAAGGCGTCCAGCAGCCCCGCGCGCTGTTCCTCCGCCGCGAAGGGCCCCGCGAACTGCAGCAGGTGACGCCCCGACCGGCGATAGACGCAGGTGCCGTCGAACCGCGGATCCCGGAAGTATTCATTGCCCTGATTGAGGGCAAGAAAAGAACTCGGATTGTCACTGTGCCGGACCAGGGTCTCAAAGACGGACGGCATCAGCACCCCTTCGGAAGTCACCGGAATCCCTTCCGGCCGAATTCGAATACGCCCGCTCGAATTCGAGGTACGCCGGATGCGGATCCGGCTCGAAAAGCACCCCGAACGGCTTGAGCGAATTCCCGAACAGGGCACGGTCCCCCAGCAGATGCAGGGGAAGAGCGAGCAGCGCCCACTCCGGCTTCACCAGCACCGCCCACACCCCGGCCACGACACCCGCGGTCACCAGGCTGTGCATGGTGTTGTACGCCACGAAGTACCAGCGCGAGATACACCCGCCCCCACTCCTCCGGAAGGCCAGGGCGCCGGGAAGATAACCGATGACATCAATGACGACGAAGAGAGCGATGAACACCCCCCACCGAATCCCCGAAAAATGCCAAACGGCAATCACGGCACACACGACCAGACCACCCATCCATTCCATGCGCAACAGCAGGAAGGTGGTTCTCGTCTCGAATCTGTTTTTTGCGTCCATGTACCCTCCGCCCTTCACCCTTGTTTACGGGGGAAGCGACGGAAACCCTCACAGGAAAACAAATACAGAATTAATAACTCTTACGATAAACCCACGAACAGGTCCACTACATGAACCCTCGCCCGGCCTTCTGGCCGGAGACCGGACGGTTCGGGTGATCGCGGGCCCTGCCCGGGAGGAGAGCAGGGCCCGGCGTTGTACGGGGAAAATCCAGGGGAGCGGACGGCCGCGCGCTGCTACGGTCGGGCGCCATGAGCTGGCTTCCCGATGACTTCGTCCACCCCGTCCGAGTACCGCTGCCGGACGGTGGTCATCACCTGCGGCCGATCCGGGAGGTGGACACCCCGCTCGACTATCCGGCCGTGATGGGTTCACGCGAGCGGCTGTGGACCATCTTCGGCCCGGCCTGGGGCTGGCCCGCGGCCACCATGACCTACGAGGCCGACCAGGCCGACCTGCTGCGGCACGAGAAGGAGATCGCCGCCCACCAGTCCTTCAACTACGCGCTGTTGGACACGGCGGAGACAGCTCTGCTCGGCTGTGTCTACATCGACCCACCGGAGAGGGCCGGCGCCGACGGCGAGATCTCCTGGTGGGTGGTGGACGAGCTGGTGGGCAGCAAGGTCGAGCAGGCCCTCGACGCGCTGGTGCCGCAATGGATCGCCGCGGACTGGCCGTTCGAGCAGCCGCGCTTCCTCGGCCGCGAGATCTCCTGGTCGGACTGGCTCGCCCTGCCGCAGCATCCCGACACGTAAGTGGTTGTTGCCCGTACCGATCTCGAAGGCTGTGTCACTCACCGGTTCGGGACTGCGGCCGATGGCCCGGAACGTGTTCGGTGGTCCCCGTCGGACATGACGGACCCGGAGTGGGCGGCCGTGCGGCCGTTGTTGCCGGTACCCGCCTGGTTCCAGGGGCGGGGTAGCCGGCCCGAGGGCTCCTGTCACCGGCAGCCGCTGGACGCGATCCGCTACCTGGTCGCGGGCGGGATCCCGCGGCGGGCGATGCCCGCGGACTTCCCCGATTGGGGCCGGGTCTACGCCTCCTCTTCCGCCGGTGGCGCGAGCACAGGCTGATCGCCGAGTTCCACGACCGGCCGCGCGGGACGGTCCGTGAACGCGAGGGCCGCGAGGGCCGAGCCCACTACGGGGATCACCGTCGCGCAGTCGGTGCGGCCCGCCGCGACGGTGCCGGCCGCCTCACGCGGCTACGCCGGCGGGAAGAAGGTGCCGGGCCGCAAGCGGCACATCGTGACCGACACCCTCGGCCTGCTCCTGGCCGTCGCGGTCACGGCTGTGAACATCGGCGACCGGGACACCACGGCGGGCCCGCTGATGCGGCTGCGCCGTCTGCACCGCGCCATCACCCTCGTGCGGGCCGACGGCGGCTGCACCGGCGGCCTTGTCGGCCGGTGCCGGGACTACGAGACCCTGCCCGCCACCAGCGAGGCGATGATCCGCTGGCCGATGGTCACGCGGATGAGCGGGCGTCCGGTACGGCCTTTGGCCGTCGGCCGGCACTGAAGGCCCCCGACGCCTCCAGGCGCAACCACCCGCGCTCCGCCAGGCGCCGGGGCCTCGACCGCAGCCCCTCGACCTTCGCCGGCCTCGCGTCAAGGCCCAGCGCCGCCGCACCTGTAGCAACGCCCCGGGGCCCCGGCGTTCGGTGTGGGCTCGGGCGTCCGGCGGCGGTGTTGACGTATCCGACGAGCGTGAGCGCGGCGGCGACACGCGAGGGCCCTGCGGGGGAGAGCACGGAAACGAGGCCCCGGCGGACAGCGGACTCCACCGCATCCACGTGCTCCCCACGACGGGATCCAGCCGACAACGGCCGCCGCCGGAACGTCAGTTGGAGACCCGGCGTTCCCTCCAGACAAGAATCGTCTCGCCCACGAGCGCGAGGATCACCAGCACCGCACAGCACGCGAAACCCAGCAGCCCGGCCGCGACCACGTAGAGCGAACCGGGGTCCGTGCACGCCCAACTGGACGAGCAGTTGACGGTCCTCGGGTCCGCCCGCGGCCCCATCGCGAGCCCGCCGACGACGACGCAGAGCACGGAGACGACGACCGCGCCGGACAGCAGGACCCACCGGACCCACCGGGCGCCCCACCACGACAGGATCCATCCCACGACGATCACCACCGGCAGGATGAACACGTAACCGGGGACTAGGTCCACTGTGCATCTCTCCGCGACATCGAGGTGAGACCGGTCTGCCGTTGGGTGATGTGGTTGCCCATGTCGATCAACCCTACGGTGGGGTGCTTGACGGTCAGCAGGTCACCCGTCGGCTTCCGCGTCCTCACCTCCAGGCCGAGGTCGAGCCGGTCGCCGGACCTGAGCTTCACCCGCGTAAATGCGGCCAGGGAAGCGGAATGTCTACCGCAGAGCTCCCACCTGCGGAAACGCGGTTCTGGAAGGGGTCATCCCAGCGCGATCCCAGCACGGGGCTCCCTCCCGGCACCATGCGGGCCAGACGCCTCACTACTCACACCCTCACGCGCAGCCACCTCGGCCGCAGCCAGGGGACGAAATTCCAGCCCGCCCACCGAGCGCCTGGCCTTCTGCCAGCTCCAGCACTCGAGCGATGCGGTGCCGCCGCCCAGCAGAGCAAGGCGTCCATCACCAATCCGCTCTCTGCCAGGGCGAGCGCGTACGCCTGATCTCTCCGCCGAAGTGCACACTATTGCTGATCCGATGGCGGCATTGCGAACACTATTGATGTTCCATATGTTCGAAGCTACGGTGTGTGACGTCTTACGCCTGATCTTCCGGGGGCCCGTCTTGTCACCTGTACTGGCCGCGGGCGCCGCACCCGCCCCGTCCGCGATGCGCGCGGTATGGGGCTCGCCGCTGTACCGCGGGGCGACCGTAGCGCTGTTCCTGTCCGGGCTCGGGGCCTCGGCCGCCGCACCGCAGATCACCCTGTTCCTGGTCGATGACCTGCACGTCTCGCTGACCACGGCAGGCCTCTACTACCTCACGAGCATCACCGCCCCGGTCGCGGGATATATCGTCGGCGCCCGCTCGGACCGCACTGGAAGACGGCTCGGGCTGTTCCGGCTGTGCGCCGTGGCCGGGTTCCTCGGCTGGTGCGCCATGGCCTTGGCCGACCAGGTGTGGATGCCGTTCGTGATCAGTGCCGTGGTTCTGGCGTTCGCGGGCGGTGCCGGGTCGCAGCTGTTCGCCGCGGTCCACGACGACCTGCGGGCCACTGCCAGCCCGGTCGGGGACGGGGTCGTCTCGGTCGTACGCATGGCGCTGACGGCCGGATGGATCGTGGGCCCGGTCGCGGGCTCACTGCTGGCCACGGCGGCGGGCCCGCGTGCGATGCTCGTGGCCACCGGGCTGTGCACCCTGGCGCAGATCCTCCCGATGGGCCTCGCGGGCGCCCGCTCGGCCCCACCGGGCGAGCAGGCCGCAGACGCGTCCCGGGCGTCGGCCGGGCGGCGCGTCGGAGTGGGGGGCATGCTGCCCCTGCTCGCCTTCACCGGGCTGTACGTGCTCGTCTACGCGGGAGAGCCGATCAAGTACGGCTACCTCACGATCTACATGCACGACGACCTGCGCCTGCCGACGGCGGTCAGCGGCGCCGTCATCGGCATCCAGCCCTTGATCGAGCTGGTCCTGATGCCGGTGGCGGTGGTCGTCGCCCGCCGGACCGGGATGATGCGCCTGATGGTCCTCGGCGCCGCGTTCGGCGTCGGCGCGAACCTGTGCTTCGCGCTCACCGGCAGCGCGGCGGGCATGTTCGCCGGCCAGGTCCTCATGGGCGGGGTGTGGGGGGTGTTCGCCGGCCTGGGCATCATCGTCGCCCAGCGCCTGCTGCCCGAGGCCGTCGCGACCGCGTCGGCCGTCTTCATGAGCTCGACCGCGATCGCCAGCGCCCTGGGCGGACTGACCGGCAGCCTCGGCGTGGCCGTGCTGGGACTGCCGCACGTGTTCCTCGCACCGGCCCTGTACGGCCTGGTGGCGACGGCCGGCATCGCCGTCATGAGCCGGTCCCGGCACGCCGTGGGCTGACGTCACCGACGGGCACCTCGCGGTCGGCGACCCTGAGACACACCATCGGCATCGAGGCTTCTGCCGCGGCCCTGGCGCGTACGGGTGCCGACCGCAGACACTGCCGCGGCAGGGGCCGGCGGTCGCCGAGGAGCCGTTGCCGAGGTGGCGGCCCGGCTTCCCGGCAACACAGCAACACGGTGGCTCGGGGACTCTGATCGCCGTCGCCGTCGCCGTCAGACAGTGCTGACGACTGTGCCGACCCCTTCGAGCGCTGCGACTTCGTCGGCGGGCGCGGTGGTGTCGGTGACGAGGGTGTGCACGAGTGCGGAGGGGCCGACGTAGGCGTGAGCGGTGCGGCCGAGCTTGCTGCCGTCGGCGGCGGCGATGATGCGGCGCGTGGAGGCGATGATCGCCTTCTTCACCGCCGCGTCGTCGAGGTCGTAGGCGGTCAGGCCCTCGGCAGCGCTCAGGCCGCAGCAGCCGACGATCGCGGTGTCGAAGCGCAGCGCCGCCAGCGAGGCGAGTGCGAGGGGACCGGTCAGGGCACCCTCGGCGGCGCGGGGCCGTCCGCCGGGCACCATCAACTTGGTCGGGCCGGGAGCGTCGCTGAGCACGTGAATGGCCTGCAGCGACAAGGGCATCACGGTGACGTGCCGTCCACGCAGCAGGCGGGCCACCTCCAGGCAGGTGGTGCCGCTGTCGAGCAGGACGGTCTCGCCGTCAGCGATGAGCCGGGACACCTCGGACGCAATCCGGCGCTTCTCGTCGGCCGCCTCGTGGGCGCGCAGCGCGAAGGGCGGTTCCTCACCTCTGAGCAGCAGGGTGAGCGCCCCGCCGCGGACGCGCTGGAGGGCACCCTGCGCGGCCAGTGTGTCCAGGTCACGCCGGATGGTCATCTCCGAGGCGCCGGTCAGCTCGGCGAGTTCCGGGACCGTCGCACTGCCCGACTCCCTGACGGCCTGGGCGATCAGCCGGTGCCGGTCCGCGTTGCTCATACCGCGATTGAACACCACCCAGAAAGAACATCCAAACCGCGCGAATCTGCATATTTCGAACACAATAACCGTTTGCGATGACGGTTTACCTGAGCAACCCCATTCACCCCGCCCGTGCGGCGACCTTCGTCGACGTCGTCTTCGGCCAGGGCGCACACGGCAGGTGATGACGCATCAGACATCCCGGCACCATCCCGGCACGGGAACGAGCCAGGGGTCCGACTCCGAAGAGTCGGACCCCTCTTGACCTGCTCATTCAACAGATGCGACGTGGTGGAATCGCGCCTACACGTTGAAGCGGAACTCCACCACGTCCCCGTCCTGCATCACATAGTCCTTGCCCTCCATACGGGCCTTCCCCTTGGCCCGGGCCTCGGCGACCGAGCCCGTCTCCACCAGGTCGGCGAAGGAGATGACCTCCGCCTTGATGAAGCCCTTCTGGAAGTCGGTGTGGATGACGCCGGCGGCCTCGGGGGCGGTGGCGCCCTTCTTGATGGTCCAGGCGCGGGATTCCTTGGGGCCTGCCGTCAGGTACGTCTGGAGGCCCAGGGTGTCGAAGCCGACGCGGGCCAGGGTCGTCATGCCGGGCTCCTCGACGCCGACCGACTCCAGGAGCTCCATGGCCTCCTCCTCGTCGAGCTCGGCGAGGTCCGCCTCCAGCTTGGCGTTGAGGAAGATCGCCTCGGCGGGGGCGACGAGGGCGCGCTGCTCGGTCTTGAAGTCCTCGTCCACCAGCTCGTCCTCGTCGACGTTGAAGACGTAGAGGAAGGGCTTGGTCGTCAGCAGGTGCAGGTCGTGGAGGAGTTCCTCCTTGCCGGAGCCCTGGACGATGCCCTGAGAGAAGAGGGTGTCGCCCTTCTCCAGGATCTCCTGCGCCGCCTCGACCGCCGCGACCTTCGGGCCGATGTCCTTCTTGATGCGCGACTCGCGCTGGAGGCGCGGCAGGACCTTCTCGATGGTCTGGAGGTCGGCGAGGATCAGCTCGGTGTTGATCGTCTCGATGTCGTCCTTCGGCGAGACCTTGCCGTCGACGTGGACGACGTTCTCGTCCTTGAAGGCGCGGATGACCTGGCAGATCGCGTCGGACTCACGGATGTTCGCGAGGAACTTGTTGCCCAGGCCCTCGCCCTCGGAGGCGCCCTTCACGATGCCCGCGATGTCGACGAAGTCGACCGTCGCCGGGAGGATCTTCTGCGAGGAGAAGATCTCGGCCAGTTTCGTCAGACGCGGGTCGGGGACGCCGACCACGCCGACGTTCGGCTCGATCGTGGCGAACGGGTAGTTGGCCGCCAGCACGTCGTTCTTGGTCAGGGCGTTGAACAGGGTCGACTTGCCGACATTCGGCAGACCGACGATTCCGATCGTGAGCGACACGTTGCGACTTCCCGTACGTGAGTGGCGTGAGAGCAGTGGAGGGGCCCGGCCGGGGCTGCGGAGACCGGGGCCCGGGGCCGATCCACCAGTCTACGGCGTGAGCCGCGCCCTCCCGGCTCCGCGTCGAACACGTGGCCAAGCTCTGCCCATCGGCGTGTCTGAGGACCTATTCGGCACATAAACCGACCTAAGTTGGTCCAGTGGAGCAACACAGGACACGACCCCCACAGCCCGGCGCAAGACGCGGGGCCCCGCCTCTGCCCCCGCAGGCGGGCCGGGGCCCGAACGGTGGCCCGGCCCGCACGACCAGGCCCGGACCGCAGGCACGCGGCACCGCGCAGCGCCGCCCGGCGGCCGTACGACGCCCGAGCCCTACGGCGGCCGAGACCGTACGTCAGCTGCCGAACCCCCGGCTCACCGGGCTCGGCGGCGGGCTGTTCTGCGCGGCCGTGATGTTCGTGCTCGGGTGTATCGACCAGTTCCTGTTCGGGGCGTCGCTGACTGTCTACGGCGTGCTGTTCGTGCCGGTGTGTGTGCTCACCGCGGTCTGGATCCGGCGCGGCGACCTGCTGACCGCGCCGGTCGTCGTACCGATCGCCTTCGCCGTCGGCCTCTTCCCGCTCGCCGACGGCAGCGGCGGCCTCGGCAACCGCCTGATGGGCCTGTTCACCGGCCTCGCCACGCAGGCCGGCTGGCTGTACGGGGGGACGCTCGTCGCGGGCCTCATCGCGACGGTCCGCAGGGTCCGGCTGCTGAAGCGCCGCCGGCGAGCGTGAGTCCCCGGGCCGGACAGCCTCAACACTGACCCCGGGTCGCTTCTGAGACCCGTCCCAGGGGCGGCCACAAGACTGACCGCGGGGTCGATTCCGGGGCCGTCCCAGGGGCTACCTCCGGGGCAGGGACCCAGGGGCGGTCCCAGGGCGAGCTCCGGGGCAGGGACCCAGAGGCGGTCCCAGGGCCAGCTCCGGGACAGAGAAGCGGGGTCAATTCCGGGGCCTGTCCCAGGGACCAACTCCCGGACAAGGACCGAGGGGCGATCCCAGCGCAAGCTCCAGGACAAGGGCCGGGATCGATTCCCGGGCCCGTCCCAGCGGCCAACTCCCGGACAGGAATCGGGGTCGAGTCCGGGGCCCGTCCCAGGTGGCCAGCTCCGGGAGAGGGAACCTAGGGGCGGTCCCAGGGCCAGCTCCGGGACAGAGAATCGGAATCGATTCCGGGGCCTGTCCCAGGGACCGACTCCCGGACAAGGACCGAGGGGCGATCCCAGCGCAAGCTCCAGGACAAGGGCCGGGGTCGATTCCCGGGCCCGTCCCAGCGGCCAACTCCCGGACAGGGACCGAGGTCGGGGCCGGGGCCAGTCCCGGGGCCAGATTTGAGGCCGCCGGTCTTGGGGGCGGTCGTAGGGCCGGTTCCGGGGCCTGAGACTCATCCGCGGAGCGTTCCGCGTCCACCGAGCCGCCCTCCGGGCCCGTGCAAGCCCGCCCGAACCCGCGCGCTCGGCGACCAGTGCCGCCGCCCCTTCGCGCAGGCCGCGGCGGACTTCCTCCGTAGTCACCCGCCACAGGCCCCGCCGCCTCGCTGCCGACGCCCACCGGGCCTCGGCCACCGCCCACCGAGCCCCAGCCACCAGCTCCGCCGGCACAGACCGGCACCAACCCGCGCACCGCCGAAAACCGCCCCTACCGACCGCTAGCCACCCCTAGTCATCCCCCGCCGCATGCATCGCCGCCCCCACGATCCCCGCGTTGTTCTGCAGCTGCGCCGGGACGATCTCGGCCTTGATGTCCTCGATGAAGTGCAGGAACTTGTCGGCCTTGCGGCTGACTCCGCCGCCGATGATGAAGAGCTCGGGTGAGAACAGCATCTCGACGTGGGCGAGGTACTTCTGGACCCGGTGGGCCCAGTGCTCCCACGTCAGCTCGCCGTCCTCCTTGGCCTTGCTGGACGCCTTCTTCTCGGCGTCGTGGCCGTTCAGTTCGAGGTGGCCCAGCTCCGTGTTCGGGACCAGGATGCCGTTGACGAAGAGGGCGCTGCCGATGCCCGTGCCGAAGGTCAGCAGGATCACCGTGCCCTTGCGGCCCTGGCCTGCGCCGAAGTGCATCTCGGCGACGCCCGCCGCGTCCGCGTCGTTCACGACCGTCACCGGGAGGCCGCCCAGCCGGTCGGCGAACAGCGCGCCCGCGTCCTTGTCGATCCAGCTCTTGTCGACGTTCGCCGCCGTACGGATCGTGGCCCCGCCGGTGACCACACCCGGAAACGTGAGCCCGACCGGTCCCGTCCAGCCGAAGTGGTCGACGACTTCCTTCACGCCGTCGGCCACTCCGTCCGGTGTCGCCGGGTGCGGGGTCAGCACCTTGCACCGCTCTTGGGTCAATTCGCCCTTGTCCAGGTCCACAGGGGCGCCCTTGATCCCGGATCCACCGATGTCCACGCCGAAGATCTGCATGGATCCACGCTACGACGAACGACTGACAGTCACTGCCCGGAGGGTGCCGTACGGTCCGAACCGGTGCGCTCGGCGACCAGCGCGGCCGCCTCTTCGCGCAGGTCACGGCGGAGTTCCTTGGGCAGCGAGAACGTGATGGACTCCTCGGCCGCCTTGACCAGTTCGACGTCCTCGAAGCCGCGGCCGGACAGCCACTCCAGAACCTGCTCGACCAGGACCTCCGGCACCGAGGCTCCCGAGGTGACGCCGACCGTGGTCACGCCCTCCATCCAGGCCTCGTCGATCTCGTCGGCGAAGTCCACCAGGTAGGCGGCGCGGGCACCGGCCAGCTTGGCGACCTCGACGAGCCGAATCGAGTTGGAGGAGTTCTTCGAGCCGACCACGATCACCAGGTCGGCCTCCTCGCCCATCTGCTTCACGGCGAGCTGGCGGTTCTGCGTGGCGTAGCAGATGTCGTCGCTGGGCGGGGAGATGAGCTGCGGGAACTTCTCCTTCAGGGCGTCGACCGTCTCCATGGTCTCGTCGACGGAGAGGGTCGTCTGGGAGAGCCAGACCACCCTGGACGGGTCCCGCACCTCGACCTTGGCGACGTCGGACGGGCCGTCGACCAGGGTGATGTGGTCGGGGGCCTCTCCGGAGGTGCCGATGACCTCCTCGTGGCCCTCGTGGCCGATCAGCAGGATGTCGAAGTCGTCGTTGGCGAAACGGACGGCTTCCTTGTGGACCTTGGTCACCAGGGGGCAGGTCGCGTCGATGGTGGCGAGATTGCCCCGCTTGGCCTCGTCGTGGACGACGGGCGCGACGCCGTGCGCGGAGAACATCACGATGTTCCCCTCGGGGACCTCCTCGGTCCGCTCGACGAAGATCGCGCCCTTCTTCTCCAGGGTCTGGACGACGTACTTGTTGTGCACGATCTCGTGCCGGACATAGATCGGAGCCCCGTACTGCTCAAGGGCTTTCTCGACGGCGATCACGGCGCGGTCCACGCCCGCGCAGTAGCCCCGGGGGGCGGCGAGCAGGACACGGCGGCCAGACGAAGCAGTCATGCGTCCCATCGTAAGGCCGCGCTCGACGGGTCAAAGATCGCGTCCTTGGGGAGACTGGCGTGGGGAACGGGAGGGGTGGGGCCGGGTACGACGTACGGGAGACGCGAGATGGCGGACACGGACACGGGCACACAGGCCTCGGCCGGCGACGGGCCCCAGCTGCGGCGCAGCCTCGGTTTCCGGGATCTCGTCGTCTACGGGCTGCTGTTCATCGCCCCCATGGCACCGGTCGGCGTGTTCGGCACCCTGGACGCCAAGTCGCACGGGGCCGTCGCGCTGGTCTACATCGTGGCCACGGTCGCGATGGCGTTCACCGCGTTCAGCTACGCGCAGATGGTGCGGGTCGTCCCTCAGGCGGGCTCGGTGTTCGCCTACGCGCGCGTGGGGCTCGGCAAGGAGGCCGGGTTCATCGCCGGCTGGATGGCGATGCTCGACTACATCCTGATCCCCGCCGTCGCCTACCTCTTCTCCGGGATCGCCATGAACGCGCTGGTCCCGGACGTCTCGCGGTGGGTGTGGACCGCGCTGGCGGTCGTCATCACGACCTGCCTCAACCTCTGGGGTGTGCGCGCGGCGGCCCGCGTGGGCTTCCTCGTCCTCGCGATGGAGATCGTCGTCCTCGTCATCTTCATCGTGTCGGCGATCGTCGTCCTCGCGCGCGACGGCGCCGAACGGGGCTGGCTGTCGCCGCTCTCCGGGGACGGCACGCAGGGCGCGTTCGCGCTGTCGGCGGTGATCGGCGCGGTCTCGGTCGCCGTCCTGTCCTACCTGGGCTTCGACGCGGTAGCCACCTTCGCGGAGGAGGTCACCGGCGGCTCCGAGAAGGTCGCCAGGGCGCTGCTGTTCTGCCTCGCCCTGGCCGGTGTCCTGTTCATCGCCCAGACGTACCTGGTCGCCCTCCTGGAGCCGACGACGTCCGCACAACTGGCCGCCGACCCGGGCAGACAAGGATCGGCGTTCTACGACGCGGTCGACGTCTCGGTGGGCGACTGGCTGCACAACCTGGTCGCCGTCAGCAAGGCGATCGGCGCGGCGTTCGCGGCGCTGGCCGGGCAGGCGGCGGCGGCCCGCCTGGTCTTCGCGATGGCCCGCGACCGGCGTCTCCCCCGCGCCCTGTCGAAGACCGACGACGGAGTACCCCGGATCGCCCTGCTCTCCGCGGCGGTCATCACCCTGATCGCCGCGGTCTGGGCGGCCCGCCGCGACGACGGCCTCGACCACCTGGTCTCGGTCGTCGACATCGGCGCGCTCACCGCGTTCACGCTGCTGCACGCGAGCGTGGTGGGCTGGTTCGCGGTACGGCGCCGGGGCGGCCCGGTGGTGTGGTGGCGGCACGTGCTGGTGCCGGTGCTGGGGGCGGCGATCACCATCGCCGTGATCGTGGAGGCGTCCGGGACCGCGCAGGTGGTGGGGGCGATCTGGCTGGCGGTGGGGTTGGCGGTGCTGGCGGTGCAGTCGCGCGGGACGGCCCGGCAGTAGCTCCCCCACGTCACCCCGCCCCACCCCGCACCTCGGCCCCGTTGTCACAGGTGGCCGTTACTCTCGGGCGCATGGCTCTCAACACGGCTCCGGACGCGCCGCTCCCCGTCGGTGAGGTCTCCCGGCTGATCGGCGGGTGGATCGACCGGCTGGGCGCGGTGTGGGTCGAGGGGCAGATCACCCAGTTGTCGCGGCGGCCCGGTGCCGGTGTCGTGTTTCTGACGTTGCGTGACCCGTCGTACGACATCTCGGTGAGCGTGACGTGCTTCCGGCAGGTGTTCGACGAGGTCGCCGACGTCGTCAGCGAGGGCGCGCGGGTGGTCGTACTCGCGAAGCCCGAGTGGTACGCGCCGCGGGGGCAGTTGTCGTTGCGGGCGACCGAGATAAGGCCGGTCGGGGTCGGGGAACTCCTCGCGCGGCTGGAGCAGTTGAAGAAGTCGCTGGCCGCGGAGGGGCTGTTCGCGGCCGACCGGAAGAAGCCGCTGCCGTTCCTGCCGCAGCTGATCGGGCTGGTCTGCGGGCGCGCCTCGGCGGCCGAGCGGGACGTCCTGGAGAACGCGCGGCACCGCTGGCCCGCGGTCCGTTTCGAGGTGCGCAACGTGCCCGTGCAGGGCGTGCACGCCGTGCCGCAGGTCGTGCAGGCCGTGAAGGAGCTGGACGCGCTCGACGGCGTGGACGTGATCATCGTGGCGCGGGGCGGCGGCAGCGTGGAGGACCTGCTGCCGTTCTCCGACGAGCAGCTCGTACGAGCCGTGTCGGCCTGCCGTACACCCGTCGTGTCCGCGATCGGGCACGAGCCCGACAACCCCCTCCTGGACTACGTCGCCGACCTGCGCGCCTCCACGCCCACCGACGCCGCGAAGAAGGTCGTACCGGACGTCGGCGAGGAGTACGAGCGCGTACGGCAGCTGCGGGACCGGGCCCGGCGGTGTGTCGTGGCGTTCGTGGACCGGGAGGAGCGCGGGCTGGCGCAGGCGTTGTCGCGGCCGTCGATACAGGATCCGCACCGGATGATCGACGAGCGCGCGGACCATGTCGCCGCCCTCCTCGACCGCGGCCGGCGCACCCTCGGCCACCTCCTGGACCGCGCCGACTCGGAGCTGACCCACACGCACGCGCGCGTGGTCGCCCTCTCCCCCGCGGCCACCCTGAAGCGGGGGTACGCGGTGCTGCAGCGGTCCGACGGGCATGTCGTCCGCGACCCGGAAGAGGTGAGCGCGGACGAGGTGCTGCGCGCGCGGGTCGCCGAGGGTGAGTTCTCCGTACGAGTGGATACATAGGGTGGGCGAATGACCAGCAAGGTGACGGAAGAGGCGCTCGGTTACGAGCAGGCACGCGACGAGCTGATCGAGGTCGTACGGCGACTGGAGGCGGGCGGCACGACCCTGGAGGAGTCCCTCGCCCTCTGGGAGCGCGGCGAGGAACTGGCCAAGGTGTGCCGCCGCTGGCTGGACGGGGCCCGGGCGCGACTGGACGCGGCGCTGGCGGAGGAAGAGGAAGAGGGCGCGGCCGGGGAATCGGACGGCGAGTAGCGGGAGGGAACGGCGGGCGGCTCGCGCGGGCAACGGCTGGCGGGCAGCCGGTCGTAAACAGCGGCAGCCGACGGCGGACGGCGAGCCCCGCCGGCAGACACCCGTCAGTGACAGCGGGCAGCCCCTGTCCGCTGCCGCCCGCCAGCCGCCAGCCGCCAGCCGCCAGCCGCACTCACCAGCAACAGCCGCCCCCTGGCAATCCACCCCCACGGCGATCCCGAGTGATACGGATCACCCTGCTCCGGTTTTGGTTGAACGTTGAACCTCATGTCGCGTACGGTCGGTCTCGTCAGCCTATCCGGACCACGGTCCGGTTCCGGTTTCCGGCCACCCCGAGGAAGTCGTATGTCTCTCGTTCTTGACCCCGCCGCCCAGGACCTGCTGTTCCGCGAGGCCCGTACCGCGAACACGTTCACCGACGAGCCGGTGACGGACGAGCAGGTACAGGCGATCTATGACCTGGTCAAGTACGGCCCGACCTCGATGAACCAGTCGCCGCTGCGCATCACCCTGGTCCGCTCCCCCGAGGCCCGCGAGCGCCTCGTGAAGCACCTCTCCGAGGGCAACCAGAAGAAGACCGCCGCCGCCCCGCTGGTCGCGATCCTCTCCGCGGACAACGAGTTCCACGAGGAGCTCCCGACCCTGTTCCCGCACTTCCCGCAGGCCAAGGACGCCGTCTTCGGCGAGCGTTCGGTCCGTGAGGGCAACGCCGCGCTGAACGCCGCCCTCCAGGCCGCGTACTTCATCATCGGCATCCGCGCCGCCGGTCTCGCCGCCGGCCCGATGACCGGTCTCGACTTCGCGGGCGTCCAGAAGGAGTTCCTGGACGGCGACCACACCCCGTTCGTCGTCATCAACATCGGCAAGCCGGGCGAGGACGCCTGGTTCCCGCGCTCCCCGCGCCTGGCCTACGACGAGGTCGTCACGACCGTCTGAGGCACAGAGCACCCATGGCACACAGAAGGCCCCCGGCGCACCACGCGGCGCCGGGGGCCTTCGTCTCAGCCGTCAGCTCACTTCACTTCGTCTGCAGCGCCTTCGCCATCTCCGTCAGCTGCGCGAACGAGCCCGTGCCCGCCACCACCGTCGTCGACCCCTTGTCCGCGAGCACGAGCGCGTCGTAGCGGCCGCCGGTGTAGCGGGTCCAGGTATGGCCGTCGATGTCCTGGGTCGTCTTCGTCGCGGCGCCGCCCTGGCTGGCGGTGTCGATGAAGTCGGCCGGCTTCTGAGTCGACTGCTCTATCTGCACGTACTGTCCGCCGGGGGCACTGAATCCGAGGTGCCAGGCGTCGAACGCGGCGCCGTCGTAGCTGACCGAGGTCGCCTTCCAGGTCTTCGACAGGCCCTCCGGGGCCGCCACCGGGTACGGCGCCGCGCGGCGTGCCGTGAGCAGCTCCACGCGGTAGTCGACCCGCTTGATGTCGGGAGCGTGGTCGCTGTGCGGGATGAAGATGTAGACGATCGCCGCCGCGATCCCGATCAGGCCCAGGGAGAGAATCATGTCCCGGACCGTCTTCTGCTTGCCGTTCGAACCTGCCACGTCCCTATCGTCGCAGGTGCCCTGGTCCGCTCATCCGTGGGCCCCCCTGCTCATTTTGTCTGCCTGGCGATAGAGTCGGGGCCATACCCTCATCCGGCCGTCGTCGTATCAGAAAGGTGCGCTCCGATGACCGAGCATCATCATCTGCCGTCCGAACTCGAAGTCCCCTCCGAGGCCCCCGACCGCAACCTCGCCCTGGAACTCGTCCGGGTGACCGAAGCCGCCGCGATGGCCGCGGGCCGCTGGGTCGGGCGCGGTGACAAGAACGGCGCCGACGGTGCCGCCGTGCGCGCCATGCGGACCCTCGTCTCCACCGTCTCGATGAACGGCGTCGTCGTCATCGGTGAGGGCGAGAAGGACGAGGCGCCGATGCTCTTCAACGGCGAGCGCGTCGGCGACGGGACCGGGCCGGAGTGCGACATCGCCGTGGACCCGATCGACGGGACCACCCTCAACGCCAAGGGCATGCCGAACGCGATCGCCGTGCTCGCCGCCGCGGACCGGGGTTCGATGTTCGACCCGTCCGCCGTGTTCTACATGGACAAGCTCGTCGCCGGGCCCGAGGCCGCCGAGTTCGTCGACATCGAGGCCCCGATCTCGGTGAACGTCCGCCGGGTCGCCAAGGCCAAGCGCGTCACCCCCGAGGACGTCACCGTCGTCGTCCTGGACCGGCCGCGGCACGACGGCATCATCAAGGAGATCCGGGAGACCGGTGCGCGGATCAAGCTGATCTCCGACGGCGATGTCGCGGGGTCGATCCTAGCGCTGCGCGAAGGCACCGGCGTGGATCTGCTCCTCGGCATCGGCGGCACCCCCGAGGGCATCATCTCGGCCTGTGCCGTGAAGTGCCTCGGAGGCGTGATCCAGGGCAAGTTGTGGCCCAAGGACGACGCCGAGCGGCAGCGGGCGCTGGACGCGGGGCACGACCTGGACCGCGTGCTGACCACCGACGACCTGGTGTCGGGCGAGAACGTCTTCTTCGTCGCGACCGGGATCACGGACGGCGAGCTGCTGCGGGGCGTTCGGTACCGCGCGGAGACCGCGACGACCGACTCCATCGTGATGCGGTCCAAGTCCGGCACCGTCAGGCGAATCGATTCGGAACACCGGCTGAGCAAGCTTCGGGCGTACAGCGCGATCGACTTCGACCGGGCCAAGTAGCCACGCCGTGGCCGCGTTGTGGCCACGCCTATAGCCACGACGTAGCGACAACGAAGCCACGACCACACGGTCGTACGTGAAAGAGGCGCCCCCGGTGCGGTGGGGGCGCCTCTTTCTACGTCGGTCGGTCAGCCGGCCGCCGCTATACGGCCTGCCGCTCGCGCCTTCTGGAGTTCCAGGTCGCGGCGGCGGCGCCTCGCCAGGACCACGCGGCGCTCGGCGGCGGTGAGGCCGCCCCAGACGCCGTAGGGCTCGGGTTGCAGGAGTGCGTGCTCCCGGCACTCGACCATGACCGGACAGCGGGCGCAGACGCGCTTCGCGGCGTCCTCGCGGGAGAGTCGGGCGGCGGTGGGTTCCTTGGAGGGTGCGAAGAACAGGCCTGCCTCGTCGCGCCGGCACACCGCTTCGGTGTGCCAGGGAGCGTCTTGGTCCCTGTCTCGCGCAGGCACCCGCTGAGCCGGGACAGCAGCTACCTGCAGGGACGAATGCGGCGGTTGCAGCACGGTCTACTCCTGACGACGGCTTCGCGAGCGAGAGACGATGCAGCAAGGCCTACCCGCTGTGCGCGCGCCTATGCACTGAGTTCCGAACCGCTGGTTTTCGGGCGCTTCTGCGCGATGTCAGGGCCGTACGGGTGTGGACCGATCAGCTCCACATGTGTCCCGATTCACAACCGTCAACGGTCCAGGTGTTTGCGCAAATTCTTGTCGACCTTGCGCTGAACCCGATCGAGAATGTCCGCAACGAGCTTGCCCCGCTTGGGTTTTGCCTCGATGTTTCCGAGGACGGCCCATCCGTCCACGTAGACCACGGGCGCGTCCGGCTCGACGGAATCCAGCGTGTCCACCTCGAAGTTGCCGAGGACTCCGCCGCCGGTGCCGCGCAGCGACACGTTCTCCGGGACGCGGATCTCGACGTTGCCGAAGACCGAGACCGCCTTGATGACGACCTGTTGGTACTCGAAGATCGCCTCGCTGAGGTCGATCTCGACACTGCCGAACACGGCGTACGCGTGCATACGACGGCCCGCGCGCCAGCGGCCCTTGCGCATCGCGGCGCTGAACACCGCCACCACGTGCTCGTCGGCCTCGGCCGGGATCGCGCCCTCCGTCGGGCGGTTCGGAGCGGGGCTGTACGACGGGGTCGTCGCCCGGTGTCCATGGGCGGCCGGCAGATCCTGGATGAAGACCTCCAGCTCGCCGACCGTCTTGGCGCTCAGCACCCCCTCGACCCGCTCGGCGTGCTCGTCCGCGTCCAGGCGGCCCTCCGCCAGGGCCTCGCGCAGGATGTCGGCGATGCGGTCACGGTCGGCGTCCGAGGCGCGCAGCAACGGGGCTGCGGGCGCGGGCTGCGACGGGGCCGTGGGCGCGGAGGGGGGCTGCGGGGGCGCGGGCTGCTTCTGAAGGTCCACGGCAGCAGCGTACCGAAACGCGATAGATCGCGACTAGGGGTGTGGACGACGGCTGTGGACAACGTTGGTGTGGCGAAGGCCCGGAGCAACTGAGCCTTACCTCACAAGCTCGGTGTCAGTGGCAGGTTCTACGCTGGTGGGCGCCCGCCAGTGTCGGCGGGCGGCCGTCTGTCGAGTGAGGAATGGGCTGCGATGCCTGAGTTCGCGTACACCGATCTGCTCCCCATGGGAGAGGACACCACCCCGTACCGGCTGGTGACCTCCGAGGGTGTCTCCACCTTCGAGGCCGACGGGCGGACGTTCCTCAAGGTCGAGCCCGAGGCGCTGCGCAAGCTCGCCGCCGAGGCCATCCACGACATCCAGCACTACCTGCGGCCCGCCCACCTCGCCCAGCTGCGCCGGATCATCGACGACCCCGAGGCGTCGAACAACGACAAGTTCGTCGCGCTGGACCTCCTGAAGAACGCGAACATCGCCGCCGCCGGTGTCCTGCCCATGTGCCAGGACACCGGTACGGCGATCGTCATGGGCAAGCGCGGACAGAACGTCCTCACGGAGGGCGGCGACGAGTCCGCCCTGTCGCGCGGCATCTACGACGCCTACCTCAACCTCAATCTGCGGTACTCGCAGATGGCCCCGCTGACCATGTGGGACGAGAAGAACACCGGGTCGAACCTGCCCGCCCAGATCGAGCTGTACGCGACCGACGGCGGCGCCTACAAGTTCCTGTTCATGGCGAAGGGCGGCGGCTCGGCCAACAAGTCGTTCCTCTACCAGGAGACGAAGGCGGTCCTGAACGAGGGCTCCATGATGAAGTTCCTGGAGGAGAAGATCCGTTCGCTGGGCACGGCTGCCTGCCCGCCGTACCACCTGGCGATCGTGGTCGGCGGCACCAGCGCCGAGTACGCGCTGAAGACCGCGAAGTACGCCTCCGCGCACTACCTGGACGAGATCCCGGCGGAGGGTTCGGAGCTGGGGCACGGGTTCCGGGACAAGGAGCTGGAGCAGAAGGTCTTCGAGCTGACGCAGAAGATCGGGATCGGGGCGCAGTTCGGCGGCAAGTACTTCTGCCACGACGTGCGGGTGGTGCGGCTGCCCCGGCACGGTGCCTCGTGCCCCGTCGCCATCGCCGTGTCCTGCTCCGCCGACCGGCAGGCCGTCGCGAAGATCACCGCCGAGGGCGTGTTCCTGGAGCAGCTGGAGACGGACCCGGCGCGGTTCCTGCCGGAGACGACCGACGAGCACCTGGACTCCGCCGAGGAGGACGTGGTCCGGATCGATCTCAACCAGCCCATGGACGACATCCTCGCCGAGCTGACCAAGTACCCGGTGAAGACCCGGCTTTCGCTCTCGGGGCCGCTCGTCGTGGCGCGTGACATCGCGCACGCCAAGATCAAGGAGCGGCTGGACGCGGGTGAGGAGATGCCGCAGTACCTGAAGGACCACCCGGTGTACTACGCGGGGCCCGCGAAGACCCCTGAGGGTTACGCGTCCGGGTCCTTCGGGCCTACGACCGCCGGGCGCATGGACTCGTACGTCGAGCAGTTCCAGGCGGCGGGCGGGTCCAAGGTGATGCTGGCCAAGGGGAACCGGAGCAAACAGGTCACGGACGCGTGTGACGCGCACGGTGGCTTCTACCTCGGGTCGATCGGCGGGCCGGCCGCGCGGCTCGCCCAGGACTGCATCAAGAAGGTCGAGGTCGTCGAGTACGAGGAGCTCGGCATGGAGGCGGTCTGGAAGATCGAGGTCGAGGACTTCCCGGCGTTCGTCGTGGTCGACGACAAGGGCAACGACTTCTTCCAGAACCCGGCGCCGGAGCCCACGTTCACGCATATTCCGGTGCGGGGGCCGGGGCTGGCCTAGCAGTTTCCTCGCCCCCGCCACCCCTACCCGTCCCGTCCCGTCCTCAGGGGCGCTGCCCCGTTCCACCCCGCCAGGGGGTCCGCCCCCTGGACCCCCGTTCGGCCCCGGAAGGGCCTCGTCCTCAAACGCCGGACGGGCTGGAGTGTCCCGCACGCCCGCCTGTTGTCCCAGTTCGTCCCAGGGACACGCGGGACGGCATTTTCAGGTGCTTTGCCGGAAAAGCTCCGGATCGACTGGACCACACCCCGTGGTCCTCGGTCGACTCGGAGGAACCCCCCATGTTCGGACGCACTCTGCGCAACGGACTCGTCGCCGCGGTCGCGGCCGTCGCCGTCTTCCCGGTGACGGCCGTCGCCGCCACCGCCGCCCCGGCCCCGCACCACGTCACCGCCCACCACCACGTGACGCGGCACGCGGTCGGTCAGGTCACCACCCGGCACTTCAAGCGGCTGAACGTCCGTTCCGGCCCGGGCACCGGCTACCGCGTGGTCGGTTCGCGGCGGGTGGGGCGGACGCTGCCCATCGTCTGCAAGACGTACGGATCGAACGTCCACGGCAACCACCGCTGGTACAAGCTCCCGCACCACGAGGGCTACGTCTCCGCGCACTACGTCAGCAACCGCAGCGCCGTCCGCTGGTGCTGACCCCCGTCTGACCCACGGCTCCACCCGGCGGGACGGCCCCATGCGTCCTGCCGGGTGGAGCCAGGTCAACACCCCTTCATATTCCGGTGATCGGGGTGTGGCACGCGGCCGGCCCCGGGAACGGATCACGGCGTGCACCCCGGTACGGCGAGGAGCAGGATGGAAAGCCACGTGACGGTCGAGCAGCAGCAGCCTCTCTCCGGCCCTTACGACGAAGCGGGGCCGCTCCTGACCGAACGGCTCCGGCTCCTCAAGCGGCGGACCGGGCTGAGCCTGGCCGCGCTGGCCGCCGTCACCCCGTTCAGCAAGTCGACCTGGCACCGCTATCTCAACGGCGACCAACTCCCGCCCCGGGCAGCCGTCGAAGCCCTCGCCCGCCTTGCCCGCACCGACCCCGGCGCGCTGCTCTCCCTGTGGGACACCGCGGTCCGGGAGCAGTCCAGACCGTCCGCCACTCCCCCTGCCCAGCCCCCGGTCCCGGCCACGCCGCCCGTACCGCCCGTACCGCCCGTACCGCCCGCGCCGCCTGTGCCGCCCGTGTCATCCGTACGACCCCGTCGGCTGCGTGCCCCCGCCCGCGCCCTCGTCGCACTCGCCGCCATGGCCACCACCGTCGCGGTCACCGCCGGTGCCGCCGACGTCCTCGACCACACGGTGGCCTCCTGCCGGGGCAGCGGCTGTCAGGGGGCGCTGCCGTCCTCGGAGACCTGCGCGCGGGACGCCCGTACGGTGAGCGTCGTGAACCGGGCCCGTCAGGTCGTACTGCTGCGGTACTCGCCGTCCTGCGCCACCGTCTGGTCGGAAGTACGCACCCGGGTCGGCGGGTCCCGGGAGATCTCCATCAGGGCCGGGCAGGACGAGCTGTCCGCCGAGTACCCCGGTCACCGCTCGGACGGCTACAGCAGCCCGATGCTGGCCACCCCCGACCCGCGCGGGGCGCAGGCCTGTGCCGAGGTGGGCGGGCAGCCGGTGTGCACCGGGCCCGGCCGCTGAGCGCTCGGCCGAGACACTCCGTTTCCGTCCGCTGAGGTGGGAACACGGGAGGTGTCCGCGATGCTGTCCCCCACAGGAGGTGATCGGCGATGGCCGACGGTCAGACAGTGGGTCCGTTCCGTATCGAGCACGATTCGATGGGGGAGGTGCGGGTCCCGGTCGACGCGAAGTGGCGGGCGCAGACCCAGCGGGCGGTGGAGAACTTCCCGATCTCGGGCCAGACCATCGAGCGCGCCCACATCCAGGCCCTGGCCCGCATCAAGGGCGCCGCCGCCAAGGTGAACGCCGAACTCGGCGTACTCGACAAGGACATCGCGGAGGCGATCCAGGAGGCCGCCCGTGAGGTGGCCGGCGGGAAGTGGGACGAGCACTTCCCGATCGACGTGTTCCAGACCGGGTCCGGGACCTCGTCCAACATGAACACCAACGAGGTGATCGCCACCCTCGCCACCGAGCGGCTCGGCAAGGACGTCCACCCGAACGACCACGTCAACGCCTCGCAGTCGTCCAACGACGTCTTCCCGTCCTCCATCCACATCGCGGCCACCGGCGCCGTGATCCATGATCTGATCCCCGCGCTGGAGCATCTCGCGGGCGCCCTGTCGCGCAAGTCCGTCGAGTTCGCCGATGTCGTGAAGTCCGGGCGGACCCACCTGATGGACGCCACGCCCGTGACGCTGGGCCAGGAGTTCGGCGGGTACGCGGCCCAAGTGCGGTACGGCGTCGAGCGGTTGGAGGCCTCGCTGCCCCGGCTCGCGGAGCTGCCGCTGGGCGGGACCGCCGTCGGGACCGGGATCAACACCCCGCCCGGGTTCTCCGCCGCCGTGATCGCCGAGGTCGCGCTGGTCACCGGGCTGCCGCTGACCGAGGCGCGGGACCACTTCGAGGCGCAGGGCGCGCGGGACGGGATCGTCGAGACCAGCGGGCAGCTGCGGACCATCGCCGTAGGTCTGACGAAGATCGCGAACGATCTGCGGTGGATGGCGTCCGGGCCGCGGACCGGGCTCTCGGAGATCTCGCTGCCCGATCTGCAGCCGGGGTCCTCGATCATGCCCGGCAAGGTCAACCCGGTGATCCCGGAGGCCGTGCTGATGGTCGCCGCGCAGGTCATCGGCAATGATGCGACCGTCGCGACCGCCGGGGCAGCCGGCAACTTCGAGCTCAACGTGATGCTGCCGGTGATCGCCAAGAACGTCCTGGAGTCGATCAGGCTGCTCGCCAACGTCTCGCGGCTGCTCGCCGACCGGACCGTCGAGGGGATCGTCGCGCACCGGGAGCGAGCGCGCGAATACGCCGAGTCCTCACCGTCCGTGGTCACCCCGCTCAACAAGTACATCGGGTACGAGGAGGCCGCCAAGGTGGCCAAGAAGGCACTGGCGGAACGGAAGACGATCCGCCAGGTCGTGCTGGAGAACGGCTATGTGGAGCGTGGTGACCTCACCGAGGCGCAGCTCGACGAGGCCCTCGATGTCCTGCGGATGACGCGTCCGTAACCAATCGTCGCCCTGGCGTGAACCGTGACGCGCGCCGCAGCGTCGTATGCCCCGGGCACCTAATATCTCTTCATGACAGACGGTGGAGCGGTACGAGCGGTGGAAGCGGGTACGTCTACGGCCTTCTGGGCGCCCGGGGATCAGATCCTGTGGCGCTACCGGGAGAACGCCGGACCGCGCTTCCACATCGCCCGCCCCGTCACCGTCGTCCGGGACGACGAGGAGCTGCTCGCCGTCTGGCTGGCGCCCGGCACCGAGTGTGTGCGGCCGGTGCTCGCGGACGGTACGTCGGTGCACGGGGAGCCGCTGGAGACCCGGTACACGAAGCCCCGTACGGTCCGGCGCGACCACTGGTTCGGCACCGGTGTGCTGAAGCTGGCGCGGCCCGGTGAGCCCTGGTCGGTGTGGCTTTTCTGGGAGCCCGGATGGCAGTTCAAGAACTGGTACGTGAACCTTGAGGAACCACAGGTCCGTTGGGACGGCGGCGTCGACTCGGTGGATCACTTCCTGGACATCTCCGTGCACCCGGACCGCAGTTGGCGCTGGCTCGACGAGGACGAGTTCACGCAGGCCCAGCGGGACGGTCTGATGGATCCCCAACTGGCCGAGCGGGTAAGGGAAGCGGGCCGGTCCGCGGTGGAAGTGATCCGCGCGTGGGGGTCTCCGTTCGCGGACGGGTGGCAGCACTGGCGCCCGGATCCGTCCTGGGCTGTACCTTCACTTCCGGAGGACTGGGACCGCACCCCCGCGCACATGTCCACATGAGACCCTTGATGCGCCCCCGGTGCGCAACCGTAGGATCGTCCTCCGCAAGGGCACCGCACAACTCCCGGGGCATGTACCGGGACTGACCAGACGTCACCGAGGGGCGGCAGGACGTGAGCGAGGGGTATCAGGGCGACACCGGAGCGGGCCGCCGGTCCGCCGGTGGCACAGGAACAGCCTCTGACCACGCGGGAATTCCGTTCCTGGGGCACGTATTCCGGGTATCGGCATTTCGGCGGGACGATCCGCACGTATCGCGTGCGGTCCCGGACGGACGGATTCGACACGCGTGACGGAGCACCCCACCTCCTTCGAGCGCCCCGGCGGCGCCGACCCCGCAGACCCCCGCGGGGCGCTCCTGCACACCTCGACGCCGTCCAGGCCGTCCGGTGGCGCCGGCTTACCGGCACAGGCACGCACCGGCGAGCCGCCGGGTACGAGCACGTCCCGCGCCAAGGGGAAGGACCCGGCAGGTACCCCTGTGAAGCCCGACACCGCAGGTGGCTCCGAGCACTCCCAGCCCTCGGCCGCCGAACCCGACACCCATCGCCCGCGCCCTTCGCCCGACGGCATCCCGGCCCAGCCGGGCGGCGCCGAGGTCTCCGACGCGGCCGCCAAGGAGCGCCGTACGGGACAGGGGCTGCCGTCCGGCGGTCCCATGCCGATGCGGCGGGACGGGGACCGGCTGCGCTTCGTGGGCGCCGCGACCCGGCGGATCGCCCGCGGCATCGACCTCGACGAGATCGTCATGGGGCTGTGCCGGGCGACCGTACCGACGTTCTCGGACGCGATCCTGGTCTATCTCCGCGACCCGCTCCCGGTGGGCGACGAGCGGCCCACGGGTCCCGTCGTGCTGCGCCTGCGCCGGACCGACCGCATCCCGGAGGAGCGGGACACGGAGAACGGCTTCATGCCCGCGATACAGCCGGAGCAGCCCTCCGAACTGTCCGCGGTCACCGCCGAGTTGTGCGAGGTACGCCCCGGCGGCGCGCTCAACGAGGTGCTGCGGGGCGTACGTCCCGTGTTCGCCGACTCTCCGGCCGCGCGCGCCGCGCTGCCCGAACTCCTCGGTGAGGGCGGCGAGTTGATCGTCCCGGCCGGCCAGCGCGCGATCCTCGCGCCGCTGCGCGGCCGACGCCGGGTGATCGGTGCCGCGCTCTTCCTGCGCCGCCCCGAGCGCATGGCGTTCGAGGCCGACGACCTCCTGGTCGCCGCCCAACTCGCCACGCACAGCGCCCTGGGCATCGACAAGGCGGTCCTCTACGGCCGTGAGGCGTACATCGCCGACGAGCTCCAGCGCACCATGCTCCCGGAGACCCTGCCGCGCCCCACCGGCGTCCGGCTGGCGTCCCGGTACCTGCCCGCCGCCGAGACGGCACGCGTCGGCGGCGACTGGTACGACGCGATCCCGCTGCCCGGCAGCCGGGTCGCCCTGGTGGTCGGCGACGTCATGGGCCACTCCATGACCTCGGCCGCGATCATGGGCCAACTCCGCACCACCGCACAGACGTTGGCCGGTCTCGACCTGCCCCCGCAGGAGGTCCTGCACCACCTGGACGAACAGGCCCAGCGCCTCGGCACCGACCGCATGGCGACCTGCCTCTACGCGGTCTACGACCCGGTCTCGCACCGCATCACCATCGCCAACGCGGGCCACCCGCCGCCCGTGCTACTGCACCTGGGCGGCCGGGCCGAGGTCCTGCGGGTACCGCCCGGCGCCCCGATCGGTGTCGGCGGCGTCGACTTCGAGGCCGTAGAACTGGACGCCCCCGCCGGAGCGACTCTGCTCCTCTACACGGACGGGCTCGTCGAGTCGCGGCTGCGGGACGTGTGGACCGGGATAGAGCAGCTGCGCGAGAAGCTCGCCGCGGTCGCGCAGCTCACCGGACCCGATCATCCGCCGCCCCTGGAAGCCCTGTGCGACGAGGTGCTCGACATGCTCGGCCCGGGTGACCGGGACGACGACATCGCGCTGCTCGCCGCCCGCTTCGACGGGATTGCGCCGAGCGACGTGGCGTACTGGTTCCTCGACCCGGAGGACTCGGCCCCCGGCCAGGCCCGCCGGCTGGCCCGGCGGGCGCTGGCCCGCTGGGGCATGGAGGACATGAGCGACTCGGTGGAGCTGCTGGTCAGCGAGGTCGTGACCAATGCGGTGCGGTATGCGTCGCGGCCCGTCACGCTACGGCTGCTGCGGACCGACGTGCTGCGCTGCGAGGTCGGCGACGACGTGCCCCAGCTGCCGCGGCTGCGGCAGGCGCGGGCCACGGACGAGGGCGGACGTGGGCTGTATCTGGTCAACAGACTGGCCCGTCGGTGGGGAGCCACCCGGCTCAGCACCGGGAAGGTGGTCTGGTTCGAACTGAACCGGAATTAGACCTCGTCCAAAAGTTGCCGACATACCGGCGTCGGAGTTGACTGCTGGGGTACGCGAAGCGAAAGCGACCTACTTTCTTCCGAACAGGAGGACGCTCGTGACGCAGTCACCCCAGCACACTCCGTACACCACGAACAACGTCGGCATCCCGGTGGAGAGCGACGAACACTCGCTCACCGTCGGACCCGACGGCCCGATCCTGCTCCAGGACCACTACCTCATCGAGAAGATGGCCCAGTTCAACCGGGAGCGGGTCCCCGAGCGGGTGGTGCACGCCAAGGGCTCCGGCGCGTACGGCTTCTTCGAAGTCACCAACGACGTAAGCCAGTTCACCCGGGCCGACCTCTTCCAGCCGGGCAAACGCACCGAGATGCTGGCGCGGTTCTCCACCGTCGCCGGGGAGCAGGGCTCGCCCGACACCTGGCGCGACCCCCGCGGCTTCGCGCTCAAGTTCTATACCGAGCACGGCAATTACGACATGGTGGGCAACAACACCCCGGTCTTCTTCGTCCGGGACACCATCAAGTTCCAGGACTTCATCCGCTCGCAGAAGCGCCACCCGGCGACCGGGCTGCGCAGCAACGACATGCAGTGGGACTTCTGGACCCTCTCCCCCGAGTCGGCACACCAGGTGACCTGGCTGATGGGCGACCGGGGCATCCCGAAGACGTACCGCCACATGAACGGCTACAGCTCCCACACCTACATGTGGATCAACGGCGCCGGTGAGCGGTTCTGGGTGAAGTACCACTTCAAGACCGACCAGGGCGTCGAGTACCTCACGCAGGCCGAGGCCGACGAACTGGCCGGTTCCGACGGCGACAAGCACCGCCGTGACCTGCACGAGTCGATCGATTCCGGGAACGCGCCGAGCTGGACCCTCAAGGTCCAGATCATGCCGTTCGAGGACGCGGCGGACTACCGCTTCAACCCCTTCGACCTGACGAAGGTCTGGCCGCACGGGGACTACCCCCTGATCGACGTCGGCCGCATGACCCTGAACCGGAACCCGGACGACTACTTCGTCCACATCGAGCAGGCCGCCTTCGAGCCCTCGAACCTGGTGCCGGGCATCGGCCCCTCCCCGGACAAGATGCTGCTGGGCCGGCTGTTCTCGTACCCGGACACCCACCGGTACCGGATCGGCCCCAACTACACCCAGCTGCCGCCGAACCGCCCGCACTCCCCGGTGAACTCGTACGCCAAGGACGGCCCGATGCGGTACGAGGCGTCCAACGCGGCGCGGCCGTACGCACCGAACTCCTACGGCGGCCCGGCCGCCGACTACGGGCAGTTCGGCGAACCGGCGAGCTGGCAGACCGCCGGTGAACTGGTCCGCGAGGCAACGAAGTTGCACGCCGAGGACGACGACTGGGGCCAGGCGGGCACGATGGTCCGCGAGGTCCTCGACGACGCGGCCCGCGACCGTCTCGTGGCCAACGTCAGCGGCCATCTGAAGGCCGACGTCTCCCGCTCGGTCCTCGACCGCGCCCTGCAGTACTGGCACAACATCGACAAGGAACTCGGCGACCGGATCGCGGCGAACTTCGCCTAGCGGTACGGAAGTTCACCCAGCGGTACGAGAGAGGGCGCCCGGCGAAGCCGGGCGCCCTTCCGTGTGGCGCCGTGACTCCTGCCGGCCGAACGGCTCGGCCTCGTTCTGCGGCGCGCGTGCGATGTCCTGCCCACAACCGGGTGCCTGCTGGTGCCGTCGTAGAGCGTGTTCGTCCGGTCGGCCCGCGTCCCGGCCCCATCGGCGAGGGCTGCGGCCAGGACCACCGACTTGAACGCCGGGCCGCTACGTGCCACTCGGGTTCCGGCCCGCTATCCGGCCGCTGTCGCCTTTCTGGCACGGCGGACGCGCGCCGGGGCGAACGCGTCGATGCTTCCGGCGCCCTGTCCGGGCGTGGCGTCCCAGCCCTGGATCCGCTGGGCCAGACGGGAGAGCCGAAGATCGCCCGGAGGGACGTCGATCTGGAAGTGGGACTCCTTCACCGGCTCGAAGTCCCCACCCCAGGCGACCACATCCTGGCAGTCGGCGAGGATGTCCCGGACGACCGTGCGCTCCTGTTCCGTCATGGCGGTGGCCTTGTCCGCGCCGAGGGGATAGAAGAGCGGACGGATCGCCATGGCGGTGCCGGACAGATAATTCGACTCGAAGCGGGCGCCGATGTGCCGGTCGGCGGTGTGCCCGTGGACATCGCCGGGGCGCAGCGTGTCGATCTCGTACGAGAACCGACGTGCCACATACAGGAGCACGGTCGACGCATCGCCGTCCAGCAGGGGGACCTGGACGCCGGCCGCGCCCTCCAGACGCTGCCTCGGGGCCCGGTCGCCGATGACCCAGCCATTCGCCGATCGGGTTCCACGCCACACCTTCGCCTTCGGTGCAGCCGCAGCGGGTGTGACGGACGTCAGCGCGAGGGCGGTTCCGATACCGAGCGCCGATCCGAGAGCCAGGACTCGACGGCGGCTGGGGTGGTCTGTCAACGCGTTTCTCAACGCACGGATCCTTTCCGACAGATGAACGGGATCTTCCCGCGCCGTGCGGCCGCCCCTGCGGCGAGGACGAGACAGAAGCCGCTCGCAGCGAGGAGTGTCACCACGGTGGGCGCGACCCAGGCGGGAACAAGGTTGACGACGCCGTGGTCCGTATGGCGGACCTGGCGGACGGGAAGAAAGGAGACGGCCTCACCGTTGTCCGCGAACACCGAGACCAGACCGAAGACGTTGACCAGCCAAGCGGTGCTCGCGAGGAGCAACGCGGCCTCCCACAGGGCTCCGTGGGCCTCGTCGCTCACGAATACCTGCTTGGTCCACGAGATGCTGATGGCTTTCGCGATCAGAACACCGATGGCGAGGACAGTGGTGACCAGGGCGACGACAAGAATGGGGCGTCTCCTTTCATCGAGCGGACCGGGCCGCCTTACAGCTGTTACTCGACCTGGACATGGCCGGCCAGAACCTCGGCGAAGCCCTGGCAGAACTCATGCAGTTTCTCCGACGGCAGAGCGGCCGGGCCGATGGAGAACACACCCGCGTACTTCTTGAAGAGAGCGGTGCGCCCGTCGGCGATCGGCTCCTGGTCGGTGACCAGCATCTCCCGGGCCAGGGCGGTCGTCTGAGCGACGGATCCACCGAACCGGCCTGCATAGTAGTTCTGGAACCGCTTCGCACCGCCTGAACCGGTATACCGATCGCGCACCGCTTCGACGATGGTCGCTCCGCCGCGCACGCTCTGTGCGAGCAGATATCCGTCGGTGTCCTCGACCAGGTCCTCGAAGGAGAAAGTCGAATTCACGCCGATATTTCCGAGCTTCTCCATGCAATACGTGTAGCCGGAGGAGTAACTGTCGCTGTCGCGCCGCCACTCCCCGTAGAAGGTGAACAGGTCGCCACCCCATCCGCCGACGTCACCCACGTTGACAGCGCCGGGGTCGGACGGTGGAGGGTTGAGGAAGTGCGCGTTGCATGTGGCCATCAGATGCTCGGGACCGAGGGCCAGGCCGGAGAAGGGATCAGTGAACTCGGTCATCACTTTGACCCCGTGGTCTTCGGCGTAGCTGATGAACCCCTGGTCGAAGCCGCCGATCAGGATCCGCCACTTCCAGTCCCCGTACAGCTGATGGCGGAGGTACTCCATCACCAGCTGGTTCGGATTGCCCTGACCGTACGCTTTCGCCAGGTCGTACAGCCCGGATATGTACGAGACGAACTGGTCCGCGGGAGAGGTCGCTTGATTGATGCTCCCCTGGCCTTCGTCGGATCCCGCGCTGTGCGCGTCGGCGTCCAGCCAGAAGGTGTCGGATCCGTTGGTGACCTGGAACTCTTTGATCTGGTTGAAAGACCAGTTCCCCGGCAGGGGGAAGCCGAGATTTCCCGAGAACCCCCAGGACATTCCGGACACGAAGGAGAAGGCGGCGTAGGTCTCGTTCGTGACCTGAGCACACACGTTGCGCGAGCCGTAGACACCGTACGAGTAGCGCTTGCCCCTGCTCGCCAGGCCCGAAGCAACGCCCTGGAAGTACTCGACAACCTTGGGCATATCGGCATCGGTGGCGTCATAGTCGACGGCGAAGTAGATGATGGTGCCGCGATTGAAGCCGAAGTGCACCGCCTGGTCATGGGCCCGCTGGCCGTGGTCGTAACCGTTCGGCCAGTTGAAGTCCTCGTAGGCCCGGGCGTTGTCCTGGAAGATCGGGAACACGCGCAGACGCGCGGCGAAGATGTCGGCGAGTTCGCCTTCCTCCAGCATCTTGGAACCGCCGCCCGCCGACTCGTTGATGTAGCGGCCGACATACCGATAGCCGTCGGCGTACATCCTCTGGCCGCGCGACAGAGTGATCGCGTAGGCGGTGTCCGAGGCGGTGACCTTCCGATCGGGATCGCCCATGGAGACCAGCAACTGCGCCCAGGTCGGGTAGTCACCCACCCCGCTCACCTTGCCGGCGCTGTCGGTGAGGGCGGAGAACCTCTGAAAACCCCGTATCCAGCCCTCGACATCCGAGTCCCAGGTGTCGGTGAAATGGGTCCGCTGGTCGTCCTCAGGCGCGCTCGCGACCGGTTCGTTGAAAACGCAGGCGGCGGAGAACAGTTGCATGAAGATCCCCGATGAGCCCGGCCCGACCGGGTTGGCCTTCAGACCGGCCTGGGTGCCCGCGCCGAAGTTGCCGGTGGCCTGGCTCTCGGGAATACCGATCTCGATCTGGATGGCCTTCATAAGTGCCTGCTGGACGTCGCGGGAAAAGTTTCCGTCCGCGGGACCGATGGAGAAGGTACTCCTCCCCCAATAACGCCCGTTGAGCCACTGCTGAATGGCGCGGACCTTTTCAGTGCCACCGACGACTACGACATATGCGTCCATATTCAGGATCGCTTTGAACACCTTGGCCTGGACAACGCCGCCGTCCTGGGTGATACCCATGTTGCTCTTCATCTGATTCACGGACGCTGCCGCGGCGGAGTCGAAGCTGGCAACACTCGTGTCGCCACCCCAGTACCCTTTGCAGAACAGCCCGTGACGAATGATTTTGAGAACGTTTCCGTTCGCATTCCACCCAATACCGATGGACCCGAGAGCGGCGACCTTAGAGAGGGTTCCGTCGCCGAAACTGGCAACGACTGGGCTAATACCCAATTCATGTTGAAGACCCATGATCAAGCTGTACATAGTGGCCCAGCCGGTGTTGCCGTCTTCGGGGCACCTCACGTACCCGGACACGCCAGAATAAGTAGCGTTCACCCATTTCTGGGCAGCAAGAACCTTCTCATCGGCCATGGAGCGGCCTCTCCTTCAGCAGGTGGGATTCTGGGAACGTGAACACACGAGGCAACAGTGATCCTCGGCAGGCATAACTTTTCGGGCAGCCCACTGCGTACGGAAATGAATCGCCTTACGGCATTACGTCAGGAAAGTCGAACAGAACGGAGCAGGGCGTACGAGTTTCGCTCACTGCTCATGGGCAGCCGGCATCGCGACACGGCGACGCATTCCCCCATCACAACGATCCCCCAATCGTTGGCCAGCGCACGTTCCGGCAGTTCAGTCGTCGAACCGCCCGGACGCCGATCACCATAGCCTCGGATCATGGACGGAAGTCAAGGACGACTTCACGGCGCAGAGGAAGTGGCCCGAATGCGCCCATGGAAGAGGCCGTTCCGCAAGCGGTTCACGTTTCCTCCAGCCGCCCGCACACAGGGCCAGCGCCGTCTCCGACCGTGATCCCACAGGGGCGTTATCGAGCCAGGCCGCAAATAATCGCTGGTCGACGGCGCCGACACATGCCTATGGTGACCGCCTCACTTGGCAGGTGCAGATCACTCCGCCAAGTCGGCTCCTTCTCACCCGACATACGACACCGTCCAGAACCCGCACCGAAAGGAAGCCCTTTCCATGCGCAAACTCATCCGGTCTGTTGCTGTCGGCGCGTCACTCGCCGTCTCCGTCCTGTCCGCTCCGCAAGCGATCGCCCAGGAGGCCCGCACGCCTGAGCGACACATCGCGGGTACCGACGTCCGACTGTCCCCCAATGGCGCCCGAGACGCCCGGACCCGCGCCATCGCCGAGGCGGATCCCGCCACCGTCAGCGCGACGGCCACCCTCTGCGGAACCGGTTACGAACTGGAGTTCGCAGAGCAGCTTCCTGACTCCAGGCGCTACGGAACCCTCTTCACCTACGTCAAGTCCTCCGTGGGGGCCTTCGGCGTGTGCGCGCTGTTCGACAACAACACGAGCAGCGCGAAGCACATGAAACTGAAGCTCTGCCCCAACAAGGCGGGTGCGGCCTGCCCGACCGATGAGGGTACGTACAGTCAGTACGCCGGTCCCGTGAAGTACGAGAACAGCAACGGCCTGTACGTCATGTGCTCCCCGGTCACGGCGATCATGTGGGATGCCGGCGGAACAGCGATCATCGACAGGGTGAGGTCAGCGACGCTCTGCGACTGATTTCGACACCGTCTCCGAAAGGGCACCCCGGGGTTATCAGTCGGGGTCTCGGACATCATCACTCCGGAGTCCGCCGATAGATCACGGACACTTTTCGGCAACGTACAGCCGCACTTTCGCTGATGCCACGTATTCCGTTCCAGCTCTGGGTTCCTGAACACACACCTGCCAGCTCGCCAGCGACTTGGGGTTCGCGACCTGCGACTCCGGGGCGTCAGCCTTGAACACCTTCACGTGATCCGGGTAGTACCCAGCTACAAGCACAGCCAGCAGAGATGCATCCAGTTTCTGGCCAACGAGGCTCGAAAGCTTTGAAGCTTGCACCCTCATGCCTAGCCTTTCCGGGCAACTCTCCGCCTTGGGTACCGCATAAATCTCTACGGCTTGAAGTTTGGGAACCCCCTTCCGGAAGCATGCGATATATTCGCCGACCTGACCGTGATAGACATATCGGCCAAGACTCGTAGCATCCTTCAGCGTGAACCCTTCACCGGAATCAGCAACATCCTTCATCGCGGTCAGCAGCTTTTCCCCTGAAGGTTCCGCCCGCATTCCCCGGTAAATACTCGCACTACTACTGTCAGCAGCATTCGGCTCGGAGTTGCCGTTCCGTCCACAGGCGACAATCAGAGCCGAAAAAGCAATGATGAGAGCGACAGAGGTTGCGTAATGCGGTCTCTTCATACCGACCTTCGCGAGAGGAGAGCCATTTGACGCTGCCATCCTAGACAATCGGAAGGATCAACACAATGCCATGATACAAAAAGAGCGAATGGCGAATCGCGCGGAAATATTTACTTCGCGGTGTTTGTCGATCCAGCATTAAACGAGCAGTTATTCGACAGAGGCAAGATGGAGATCCTTCATGAAGTCACTGATGCGGATTGCATTCATTGGTGCGATCGCGACCGCGGTAGCGGCGACCACAACCACGACCGCCGTCGCCGAGGATGCAGAGATCTACAGCTTTAACGGCGGCGCCAGGGTGCACTGGGTGGCATACGGCGACGACATGTACATCACCGACGAAGTAGCAAACGGACACTCCGCCGTCGGCACATACCAGTTGGGCACCCAGTACTTCTACTGGAACAGAGAGGGCCAGGGATTCACACGATATGTGAATCTCAACCTCCCTGAACACGTGACGTTCTCGATCGGGGCCATGGAAGGTGACTGGGAAGGCACCGCCACCGGCGGCCTCCTCTGGAGCACGATCACCACAAAGGACGTCAACTCCACCTGAGGCCGCGACGGCACCGATCCGTCGTCGGCGCCGTCGCGGCGGTCACGGCAACTGGCCGGCGGCGGCCTCATCCGGAGCACACCCGGCACAAAGGATCTTTCGGCTTCCTGAGCTTCTGAGCACATGTGAAGGGCGCCCGGCGGCATGCCGGGCGCCCTTCACATGTGGCCTGGCTACTGGCCGAACTGGTCGAACGGTTGGTCCGTATTGTCGTCGCTCGGTGTCGTCGGCGGAGTGGTCGTCGGCGTTTGGCTGGGTGTCTGCGAGGGCGTCTGGCTCGGCGTCTGCGAAGGCGTCTCCGAGGGCGTCTCGGACGGTGTCTCCGAAGGCGTCGGCGTCTTCGACGGTGTCGCCGACGGGGTCGGGGTCGGCGTCGGCGTGTAGTCCGGCTCGACGGCCGCGCCCTGGTCCGTGTCCAGGTCGAACTTGCCGTTCGCCTTGGTCACTCCGAACATGTACGTCGCCCAGATCTGCGCCGGATAGCCGCCACCGTTGATACGGCCGGGGTACGGGATGAGGCCGGTGGCGCCGGTGAGCGTCACCTGCTGGCTCGCCTGCTTGGTCCCGACCGCCCCCTCGCCGAACAGGCCCACCGAGGTGACCAGATCGGGCGTGTAGCCGGTGAACCAGGCCGACTTGTTGTTGTCGGACGTACCCGTCTTGCCCGCGACCTGCTGCCCGTCGCGCTTGCTGTTCTCGGCCACCGACTTCTTCGCCGTACCGTCGTCGACCACACCGGTCAGCACCGAGGACACCGTGTCGGCGGCCTCACGCGGGATGACCTGGGCGCCGATCGGGTCCGGCATGGTGACCGTGCGCGTGTTGTGCACCACCGACTTGATGAGCGCCGGGGTGACCTTCTTGCCATGGTTGTCGAAGGTGGCGTAGACACCGGCCATTTCCATCGGGCTCGCGCCCATGGTGCCGAGGGTCTGCGCGGGTACGGCCTTCAGGTCGCCGGTGTCCATGCCCAGCTCGCCCGCGGTCTTCATGACCTTGTCCATGCCGACGTCGACACCGAGCTGCGCGAAGACGGAGTTGATCGACTTGTTCATCGCCGTCTGGACGGTGACCTTGCCGTAGTCGACGTCGTCCTCGTTCTCCGGCGCGAACGCGATGTCGCTGCCCACCACCGGGCGCTTGCTGGTGCCGTCGTAGAGCGTCTTCATGGTGATCGTCTTGCCCGATTGCGTCTTGGCCTGGTCGGCCAGGGCCGCGGCCAGGATCACCGGCTTGAAGGTAGAGGCGGGCTGGTAGTCGCTGCGGGTCGCGTTGTTCGTGAAGTGCTTCAAATAGTCCACTCCGCCGTACATCGCCACGACCGCGCCCGTCTTCGGATTCACCGACACCGCACCGGGCTGAACGTTGCCGTCGACCTTGCGCTTCTTGGCGTCGAGCTTGCTGGTCAGCTGGGACTTGACCGCCTTCTCCAGCTGGGCCTGCTTCTTCTTGTCGATGTTGAGCGTGATTGTCCAGCCGCCCGCGTCGACCAGCGCCTCGGCCTCCTTGGTGTTGGCGGCCACGCCCTGCGAGATCAGCTGCTTCTCCAAGGCCTGGTTGGCCGCGTACACCATGTAGCCGTTCTGGCCCGCCATGCCGGCCTCGGCCTTGGGCTCCTCAGGGATCGGGAACTTCATCCCCTCGCGTTTGGTCGCGTTGAGCCAGCCCTGCCCGACCATGTTGTCCAGCACGTAGTTCCAGCGCGCCCGCACCAGCTTTCGGCCGGTGCCGGTCGCGGCCTGCCAGTCGTACTGGTTCGGCGCCTGGAGCAGCGCGGCGAGATAGGCGCCCTGCCGCACGTTGAGGTCCTTGGCGTCGACCCGGTAGTAGGCCTGGGCGGCGGCCTGGATGCCGTAGGCGCCGCGGCCGTAGTAACTGGTGTTGATGTACCCGGCGAGGATGTAGTCCTTGGACTTCTCGCGGTCCAGCTTCAGCGAGATGACCATTTCCTTCAGCTTGCGCGTGACGGTCTGGTCCTGCGTCAGGTAGTAGTTCTTCACGTACTGCTGAGTGATCGTCGAACCGCCCTGCGCGCCCTTGCCGGACAGCGTGTTGAGCAGACCGCGGGCGGTGCCCTTGAGGTCGACGCCGGCGTCGTTGTAGAACGTCTTGTTCTCGGCGGCGACGAACGTCTCCTGGACGGCCTTGGGGACCTGCGAGAGGTCGACGTTCTCGCGGTTCACATCGCCCTTGCGGGTCAGGATCGAGCCGTCGCTGTACTTGTACACGTTGCTCTGCAGCTTCGCGTCGGCGTTGCCCGCGGGGATGCTGATCATCATGTAGAGCACGATGAACGCGCCGATGCCGAGCAGGCAGAAGCCGAGGAACGTACCGAGGATCTTCTTCCAGGTGAAGAGCCTGCGTATGAAGCTCCTGCCGTCCTTGGAGCCCTTGGAGCCCGTGCCTTCCTTGGCGCCCGAGCCGTCCGCCCCCGACGAGCGGCGGGTCTTGGGCGCCGCGCGGTGGCCACCGCGTTGGCGCGCTCGTCTCTCTTCCGCTCGTCCCATGAGTCCGTTTCGCTCCGCTTCGCTCTCTTGTGCTCTGGTGTCACACAGGTTCGCCCGTCAAGTCAGCTCAGAAAGCTAACACCAGGAGTTGTGACAAAGGGCTGTCGATCCGGTCCATTACGGACGTGACAATCAGCACCCGTCCTTATGGAACCGACGTACGAGAGGGGTTGAGGGTTGCCGTAGCAGGGTAAAGTGATATCACTTTGATTCAACCAAGCTACGGGGGAACACCATGACCACCGAAGTACCCGCAGACGTACCCGACATGCCTGCCCCGCGTGTGCGGGAGTTCGCCGCGCACAGCATCGGCGGCGGGCTCGCGCTCGTTCTCGGTCTGGCCGGACTGCTCGTCTCCGCCGGACTGCTGGCCGGAGCCGGCGCGGTCGGCTCGGGCGGGGCCAAGGCCGCGCTGATCATCGGCGGCGTCCTCGTCCTGCTCGCCGCGTTCATCGCGATGCGCGGGCTGAACACGGTCGCGCCGGGCGAGGCGCGGGTCGTGCAGCTCTTCGGGCGGTACCGGGGGACGATCCGGCAGGACGGGCTGCGCTGGGTGAACCCCTTCACCTCGCGCACCAGGATCTCGACCCGCGTGCGCAACCACGAGACCGCGGTCCTCAAGGTCAACGACGCCTACGGCAACCCGATCGAGCTGGCCGCGGTCATGGTGTGGAAGGTCCGCGACACCGCGCAGGCCACCTTCGAGGTGGACGACTACAGCGACTTCGTCGCCATCCAGACCGAGGCGGCGGTACGGCACATCGCCATCGAGTACCCCTACGACTCCCACGACGAGGGCGGACTCTCGCTGCGCGGCAACGCCGAGGAGATCACCGAGAAGCTCGTCCTCGAACTGAGCGCCCGCGTCGAGGCGGCCGGCGTCCAGATCATCGAGTCCCGCTTCACGCATCTCGCGTACGCGCCCGAGATCGCCTCGGCGATGCTCCAGCGGCAGCAGGCCGGCGCGGTCGTCGCGGCCCGGCGGCAGATCGTCGACGGCGCGGTCGGCATGGTCGAGGCCGCACTGGCCCGGATCACCGAGCAGGACATCGTGGAGCTGGACAACGAACGGAAGGCGGCCATGGTCTCCAACCTCCTGGTGGTGCTCTGCGGGGACCGGGCGCCGCAGCCCGTGCTGAACACGGGCACCCTGTACCAGTGACGGTTCCCTCCGGGGGTTCAGCCCCTCAGCGTCAGCCGCAGCAGCGCAAGCAGGTGTTGCTGCGGTTGGACCCTTCGGTGTACGAGGCGATCGCGCGGTGGGCCGGTGACGAACTGCGGTCCGCGAACGCGCAGATCGAGTTCCTGCTGCGGCGGGCTCTGGCGGAGGCGGGCCGGTTGCCCGGTGAAGCTGGACCGCTGCCTCGTCGTGGCCGGCCTCCTGGGGGCTCCGCCCCCAGACCCCCGTCGGCCTGAAGGGCCTCGTCCTCAAACACCGGACGGGCTGGGGGTGGGCGGCCTCGACAGAACACTTCAGCCCCTATTGCAGAACCGTGACAATCGGCCCCCATCCGCGCCCCACCTGCGCTTCCCCACCCCCCGCCATGATCTACACACCGTGCGTATACACACCGCGTATACCCCGTGTGTAGAGTGCTCCGCATGTCCATCGGTCACACCCTTCTGGGGCTCCTGGAGTCCGGCCCGCGTCACGGTTACGACCTGAAGCGGGCGTTCGACGAGAAGTTCGGTCACGACCGGCCGCTGCACTACGGCCAGGTCTACTCGACGATGTCCCGCCTGCTGAAGAACGGTCTCGTCGAGGTCGACGGCATCGAGGCCGGCGGCGGTCCCGAGCGCAAGCGGTACGCGATCACCGACGCCGGGATCACCGACGTACAGCAGTGGCTCGCGACGCCGGAGAAGCCCGAGCCGTATCTGCAGTCGGCCCTCTACACCAAGGTCGTCCTCGCGCTGCTGACCCATCGCAACGCGGCGGAGATCCTCGACGTGCAGCGCTCCGAGCATCTGCGCGGCATGCGCATCCTGACCGACCGCAAGCGCAAGGGCGATCTCGCGGACCAGCTGATCTGCGACCACGCCCTCTTCCATCTGGAGGCCGACCTGCGGTGGCTGGAGCTCACCGCCGCGCGCCTCGACAAACTCGCCGAGGTGGTGGCCAAGTGACGACACATCCCGCTGGTTCCCTGCTCGCAGCCCAGGAGCTGCGCAAGGCCTACGGGCCGACGACCGCGCTGGACGGCGCGGAGTTCTCCATCCACCCCGGCGAGGTCGTCGCGGTGATGGGGCCCTCCGGGTCGGGGAAGTCGACGCTGCTGCACTGTCTCGCCGGGATCGTGCCGCCCGACTCGGGCTCGATCACGTACAACGGGCAGGAGATGGCGACGATGAGCGACGCCCAGCGCAGCGCGCTGCGCCGCTCGGAGTTCGGGTTCGTGTTCCAGTTCGGGCAGTTGGTGCCGGAGCTGACCTGCGTCGAGAACGTCGCCCTGCCGCTGCGGCTGAACGGCACGCACCGCAAGGAGGCCGAGCGGGCCGCGCTCGGCTGGATGGAGCGCCTTGAGGTCGACGACCTCGCCAAGAAGCGGCCCGGTGAGGTCTCCGGCGGGCAGGGGCAGCGCGTCGCCGTCGCCCGTTCGCTGGTCACCAGCCCGCGGGTGCTGTTCGCCGACGAGCCGACCGGCGCGCTCGACTCGCTCAACGGCGAGCGCGTGATGGAGCTGCTGACCGAGGCGGCCCGGTCCACCAACGCGGCCGTCGTGCTGGTCACGCACGAGGCGCGGGTGGCCGCGTACTCGGACCGCGAGATCGTCGTACGGGACGGCAAGTCCAGGGACATGGAGCGCGTCGTATGAACGTGCGTCAGTGGTCGGCCGATCTGGCCATGGGGGTGCGGTTCGCCTTCGGCGGCGGGCGTGAGGGCTGGGTGCGGGCCGTCCTGACGGCCGTCGGCGTCGGGCTCGGGGTGGCGCTGCTGCTGCTCACCACCGCACTGCCGAACGCGCTGTCCGAGCGCGACGCGCGCGGCAATGCCCGGATGGACTTCACGTACAGCGGGAAGCAGTTGGCGAAGGCGGACAACACCCTCATCGTCGCCGGCACGGACACCACGTTCCGCACCAAGGACGTGCGGGGCCGGCTGCTGGAGCCCGAGGGTGCCAAGGCGCCGCTGCCGCCCGGGGTCGCGAAGTTCCCCGCGGTGGGCGACATGGTCGTCTCCCCCGCGCTGGAGAAGCTGCTGACGTCGGACTCCGGGAAGCTGCTGCGCGAGCGGCTGCCCTACCGGATCACCGGCACCATCGCGGACCAGGGACTCATCGGGCCCGCCGAACTCGCCTACTACGCGGGCGGGAAGGGACTGGAAGGGCGGCAGTCCGGCGGCACCGTCGAGCGCATCAACTACTTCGGGCCCTCCCCGGGCACCCAGCCGGACAAGCTGGACCCGGTGCTGCTCCTGCTGATCCTGATCGTGTTCATCGTGCTGCTGCTGCCGGTCGCCGTGTTCATCGCCGCGGCCGTGCGCTTCGGCGGCGAGCGCCGGGACCGACGGCTCGCGGCCCTGCGGCTGGTCGGCGCCGACGGGCGGATGGCACGCCGGATCGCGGGCGGCGAGGCGCTCGCGGGGGCGCTCCTCGGGCTCGTCTTCGGCACCGGATTCTTCCTGGCCGGGCGGCAGTTGGCGTCCCTGATGGACGTGCGGGACATCAGCCTGTACCCCAGCGACCTCAACCCGTCGCCCGCGCTCGCCCTGCTCGTCGCCGTCGCCGTACCGGCCGCGGCCGTGCTGGTGACGCTGCTCGCGCTGCGCGGGGTCGTCATCGAGCCGCTCGGTGTGGTCCGCAAGGCGAAGCCGCCGCGCCGCCGGCTGTGGTGGCGGCTGCTGCTGCCGCTGGCCGGCCTCGCGATGCTCTACCCGATGATGGGCAAGGGCGACTCCAACGGGAACTTCAACCAGTATCTGGTGACCGGCGGCACGGTCCTGCTGCTCGTCGGCGTCACCGCCCTGCTGCCCTGGGTCGTCGAGGCCACCGTGGCGCGGCTGAACTCCGGCTCGGTGTCCTGGCAACTCGCCGTCCGCAGGCTCCAGTTGAGCAGTGGTACGGCCGCCCGGATGGTCAACGGCATCGCGGTCGCGGTGGCCGGGGCGATCGCCCTGCAGATGCTGTTCTCCGGGGTCGAGGGCAACTACACCAAGCCGACCGGCAGCGACCTGCACCGGGCCCAGATGGAGGTCACGGTCGCCGGCGGCACCTCGCTGGCCGAGGCCGACCGGAAGATCGCGGGGACCACGGGCGTGAGCGGTACGTCGGCCATCTCGCAGGGCTCGGTCGGCGACCGGGCGAAGAACCCGAACGACGAGCTGGGAGTGGCCGCAGGCAGCTGCGCCCAACTGCGCGAGGTGGCCGCTGTGACGGGCTGCCGCGACGGTGACGTCTTCCGGATCACCAGCACCGACAGCGGGACCGCCACCATCACGAAGCGGCTGACCAAGGCCGGCCGAACGGTGTACTTCGACCCGTCGTACGACGGAAGCTCGGCCGCCCCGACCGCCTGGAAGGTACCGGCCGGCGTGAAGACGGCGGCCCCGCGCAAGGACCCGACCGGCTACGCCCGTGACGGGCTGCTGATCACCTCGGGCGCGCTGCCCGCGGGCGGGGTCAAGGGCCTGGAGCGGCGGGTGTACGTCGCGCTCGACCTGTCGGTGCCGGACGCGGCCGACCACGTACGGAACACCGTCGCGACGATGGACCCGCTGGCGGACTCGTTCCTGCTGGCGCGCAACACGGAGTCGCCGCAGTTCCGTTCGATCCGCACCGGGCTGTTCGTCGGTGCCACCTGTGTGCTGCTCCTCATCGGGGCGAGTCTGCTGGTGTCGCAGCTGGAGCAGTTGCGCGAGCGCAGGAAGCTGCTGTCGGCGCTGGTCGCCTTCGGCACCCGGCGGCGCACGCTGAGCCTGTCGGTGCTGTGGCAGACGGCGATCCCGATCGGCCTCGGCCTGGTCCTTGCCACGGTGGTGGGGCTGACGCTGGGCGCGGTGCTGCTGAAGATGAGCGCCGCGTCGATCCGGATCGACTGGTCGAGCGTGCTGGCCATGACCGGCATCGGCGCGGGGGTGGTCCTGGCGGTGACCCTGCTGAGCCTGCCGCCGCTGCTGCGGATGATGCGGCCGGACGGCCTGCGCACGGAGTAGTACTCCACCCGCGGCCGTCCGCCCGCCCCGTCTCAGAGCCCGTACTCCCGCACCACGCGCCGGACCTGGGCGAAGAGCATGCCCACGTTCACGGACTTGCGGCAGACGACCACGGCGACGACGTCCTGTTGCTCGGTCATGCGCACGAACAGATGGGTGAGGTTCTCGCTGTTGACGAGGATCTCCTGGAAGTAGTGGTGGTCACTGGTGATCCCGCGGCGTTCCTTGAAGACGTCCTCGATCATCGCGACCGTCCGGCCCTGGAACAGGTCGAGGGTCGCACCCGCCAGCAGGTCGAGGACCTCTGGCGGGTGGTTGTCGATGGTCTCGTACGAGAGCAGCATGCCGGTGGACATGTCGACCACACCCGAGGCCACACAGTCGGGGGCATCGGTCCGGAGGGTTTTGACCAGGCCCATCACCTGGTCGGAGAATCCTGGGGTCATACGTTTCGTCGCCATCCCTTCACACTCCTTCTGACGCCTTCTCCGTGAGGATCGACTCGATCCGGTCGAGCGTCGGCCGGGCCGCGAGGTGCAGCCGGTCGACGTCCATCCCCTCGTCGCCGAGCACCACCATCAGCGCGGTGTCACCCACGGCGTAGGTCGCGGCGCAGCCGTGACTGCCGTACGTCACCGTCTGGCGCAGCGTGCCGCGGTCGGTGGCCTCGGCGGTGCGCCGGGCCAGACCCAGGCCGGCCGCGGCCAGCGCGGCGAGGGCCTCCGGGTCGATCGTGTCGGCGGTGTCGGCCGCGATGAGCAGTCCGTCGGCCGCCGTGAGCGCGGTGTCGGTGATACCGGTCACCTTTTCCCGCAGTTCGCGCATTTCCAAAGTCAGGGCTTTGTGATCCACTTACTCAACTCCCCTAAAACTGATCGCATCTGTTCCATCGGGGTCATTTCCAGGTTCCGTTCCGCAGCCGGAAGAACCCTTTCCAACCCGCCCCGCTCTTCTCGGGGACGAGAGTCTCGGTGATCCCGCTGGCGCCCGGATTACGGCGGGGCAGCTCGGCGGGCGCGGTGAACTGCGGCGGTGGGAGCGCCGGTTGCTCACGACGGCGTACGACAAACTCTTCGGGCGCCTCGGCCGGCACCCGCACCGGGATCGGCACGGGGCTGTCCGCGCACTCCAGCAGTCCCTCGGCGGTGACCGGGTAGACCCCGCGCCCGGTGCGGAACGCGAGATCGCGTGCGGTACGGCGGCCGTCGACATGGGTGAGCAACTCCCGTTGCAGCAGCCCGAGTCCGGCCTCGTCGAGGACGTGGGCCGGGGGCCGGGGGCGCTCCCGGTCGGGGCGTACGGGATACGGCAGCGCGGCGATCGCGGCGGCTTTCCGGGCCGCGTCCTGGAGCAGCCGGGACGAGAGCTCGCCCAGCGTGACCGGCGCGAACGGCTGGGCGTCCGGGGCGAGTTCACAGTCGTCGATGTCACCGGCGACGACCGCGAAGGCCGCGTCGTGGAGGGCCAGCACACACACGATCCGCAACTCGGCGGCGCCCGCGTACCCGTGGGCGACCAGCCCGTCCAGCGGCCAGCGCGTGCCGCCCGACTCCCGTACCAGATCGGCCCATTGCTCGCCGCCGACCCGGCCGGAGCGGAGCAGCAGTGCCTCGGGCCCCGGAGCACCGGGACTCTCCACGGCGACGACGAGCCCTCGGCGCAGATGGAAGGTGCCGCCGGGTCTGCCGGACACCCGCAGTCCCCCGGTGAACTCCTCGCGCCCACAGGTCGCCAGAGCCCGCGCGAGCAGGTCGTGACCGACCCGGCCGAGGGAATCCCGAATGCCCGACATCACTCCCCTAGGCTTTTCGTACACGCAACTGACGTGTAGCGCTGAGGGGTGAAGGTGTATCAGTCCGCGCGCATATTCCGGACGGGTTCTTCCTACCTGCCTGCGGGTGACGGAAGTTGAGAATTCCCGCCGTTCGATTTCCTTTGTCCGACGCTCATTTGACCGAACGGGGGCGGGTCGGTTGCCGGCCGGAGCGGGTCAGTTGCCGGTGCCCAACACCCTTACGGGCAGCGGCCGTAGCGCCTCGCGCAGGGCGGCGGCCAGTTCCTGGTACTCGGCTCGGCGGGCCGCCCCGGTGCGCATCGCGAGGGCGACCCGGCGGGTCGGGGCGGGCTCGGTGAAGTAGCCGGTGAGGAGCTGATCGCTGCGGGCCGTCTCGACGCGGACAGCGGTACGGGGCAGGAGCGTGACCCCGAGCCCCCCGGCGACCAGCTGCACCAGCGTGGACAGTCCGGCCGCGGTGGTGGTGACCGGGGCGTCCGCGCGCCCTGCCTCGCGGCAGATGTCGAGGGCCTGGTCGCGCAGACAGTGCCCCTCGTCGAGCAGCAGCAGGTTCAGCTCGCGCAGCGCCTCGCGCGGGATGCCGGTCTGCCCGCCGAGGGAATGGCCGAGCGGGGTGACGAGCACGAAGTCCTCGTCGAACAAAGGGAGTTCGACCACTCCGGGCACCCCCAGCGGCACGGCGAGCAGCAGCAGATCGAGCCGTCCGGTGGTCAGCCCTTCCAGCAGGTTCGCGGTCTGCTCCTCGTGCACCTGGAGATCGAGGTCCGGGTACCGGTCGTGCACCAGCCGCAGCACGGTCGGCAGCAGATACGGCGCGACGGTCGGGATGACCCCGAGCCGCAGCGCCCCGGTGAACGGCGCCCGCACCGCCTCCGCCTCCTCCAGCAGCGCCACGACCTCCTCCAGCACCGCCTTCGCCCGTACGGCGAGCCGCTCACCGGCGGGCGAGAGCAGCACCTTGCGGGTGGTGCGCTCCAGCAGCGTGACACCGAGGGTCTCCTCCAGCGCGGCGACGGCACCGGAGAGGGCGGGCTGGCTCATGCCGATCGCGGCGGCCGCGTCCCGGAAGTGGAGGTGCTCGGCGACCGCGGAGAAGGCGCGCAGCTGCGCGAGGCTGGGCTGGCGTCTCTTACTCGTATTACTAACGGTCACTGATAACCGCCTCCGATCAACACGACCCAGTGTAGCTATTTCCACAATCAATGCACGTTGTGCCAGGATCGGGGCCGACCAACCCACGAGAAGCACCCATTCCGCTTGGGTGTTGCTCCGCTGCAAGGAGAGCCTGTGCTCACTGTCGGTGACAAGTTCCCGTCGTTCGATCTGACCGCCTGTGTCTCGCTGGAGAAGGGCCAGGAGTTCCGGCAGATCGACCACAAGACCTACGAGGGCAAGTGGAAGATCGTCTTCGCGTGGCCCAAGGACTTCACCTTCGTGTGCCCCACCGAGATCGCCGCCTTCGGCAGGCTGAACGACGAGTTCGCCGACCGTGACGCCCAGGTGCTCGGCTTCTCCGGCGACTCCGAGTTCGTCCACCACGCCTGGCGCAAGGACCACGACGACCTGCGCGACCTGCCGTTCCCGATGCTGGCCGACTCCAAGCACGAGCTGATGCGCGACCTCGGCATCGAGGGCGAGGACGGCTTCGCCAAGCGCGCGGTGTTCATCGTGGACCAGAACAACGAGATCCAGTTCTCCATGGTGACCGCGGGCTCGGTCGGCCGTAACCCGAAGGAGGTCCTCCGGGTCCTCGACGCGCTCCAGACGGACGAGCTCTGCCCGTGCAACTGGACCAAGGGCGACGACACGCTGGACGCGGGCGCGCTGCTCGCCGGGGAGTGACCTGAGATGTCACTGGACACCCTGAAGTCCGCCATACCGGACTACGCCAAGGACCTGAAGCTCAACCTCGGTTCGGTCATCGGCAACTCCGACCTGCCGGCGCAGCAGTTGTGGGGCACGGTTCTCGCTACGGCGATCGCGTCCCGGTCGCCGCTTGTACTGCGGGAGTTGGCGCCGGAGGCCAAGGCCAACCTGTCGCCCGAGGCGTACGGCGCGGCCAAGTCCGCCGCCGCGATCATGGCGATGAACAACGTCTTCTACCGGACGCGGCATCTCCTGTCCGACCACGAGTACGGCACCCTGCGGGCCGGGCTGCGGATGAACGTCATCGGCAACCCCGGGGTCGACAAGGTCGACTTCGAGCTGTGGTCGTTCGCCGTGTCCGCGATCAACGGGTGCGGGATGTGTCTCGACTCGCACGAACAGGTGTTGCGCAAGGCGGGTGTTGAGCGCGAGGTGATCCAGGAGGCGTTCAAGATCGCGGCGGTTGTGGAGGCGGTGGGGGTGACGCTGGAGGCGGAGGCGGTTCTCGCCGCCGAGTGACTTCGGCTGACGGTCCGTCTCGCTGAGGCTCCCGGTTTCCCACCCACCCACCCGTTCACCGTCAGTTGAAAGGTTCACCTTTTAACGGGCAGAAACGGGCGGGTGGGTGGGAAATCGCGTTTCTACGGTGCCTGGTCCGACGGCTCCGGATCAACCGGCAGGGAAGACACCGCCGTAGCCCCCCGCCCCGGTTCCTGGGAGTACGACTTCAGGTAACTCACCACCGTGTTCAGCACAGCGACCAACGGCACCGCCACCACTGCTCCGCCGATCCCCGCGACCATCCCACCCGCGGCGACCGAGAGGACCACCGCGAGCGGGTGCACCCGGACCGCGCGGCCCAGGATGAAGGGCTGGAGGATGTGGCCCTCGATCTGCTGGACCGCGAGGACCACCGCCAGGGTCATCAGGGCCGTGAACACTCCCTGGGTGACCAGCGCGACGACGACCGCCAGCGCGCCGGACGCCACCGCGCCCACCAGCGGGATGAACGAGAACAGGAAGATGAAGACGGCCAGCGGTACGGCCATCGGCACGCCGAGGAAGTAGATGCCGACGCCGATGCAGACCGCGTCGATGAACGCCACTATCACCGTGCCCCGGACGTAGGCCGTGAGCGTGCGCCACGCGCGGGGACCCGCGCCCGCCATCGCCGGCCGCGCCGCCGCGGGCACCAGCTTCAGCGACCACTGCCAGATGCGCGGGCCGTCGTAGAGGAGGAAGAGGGTCGAGAAGACCGTCAGCAGGATGCCGGTCAGGGCCTCGACGATGACCTGGACGCCCTCCAGGCCCGCCGACGTGATCTGGTCGGTGTTCGCGCCGATGGCCTCGCGGAGGTTCTTCGCGATCTGGTTGATCTGCTTCTCGGTGACGTGGAACGGGCCCTTGAGCAGCCAGTTGCGCAGGTCGTCGACGCCGTTCTGGACCTGGTCGGAGAGGTTGTCGATGTTCGCCATGACCTGCCAGGTCACGAACCAGCCGATCAGCCCCATCACGACGAAGCCGAGGATCGCGGTGAGCGCCGTGGCGACGCCGCGCGGGAAGCCGTAGCGGATCAGGCGGGCGACCGTCGGCTGGAGAAGGGCCGTGATGAGGAGGGCCGCGACGAAGGCCAGGACGACCAGTTGGACCGCGCTGATGACGCGCATCAGGACCCAGACCGTGCCGGCCAGGATCAGCAGCCGCCAGCCGGCCTCGGCGGCGACGCGTACGCCCCAGGGCACGGCGAGCGCGGGGTCGGGGCGGTCGCGGGCGATGGTGACCGGTACGGGTTCCCGGGGTTGGGTGTCCTCGGGGTGATCCGTGGGCGGTTCGGGCGCTGCCTCGGTGTGCTCCTTCGCCACCTCGGCGCGGCGCTCGTCCAACCGCTCCCCCATCTCGCTCAGTCCGGCACCGACCTTGCCGAGCCATCCTGGTACTCGCGACATGATGCGTCCTCTTCCCCCGTCCTGCCCCACTACTCCCCCCTGGAGTCGCTGCGAGTCCGACCGTACAGGGCGAAGGCCCCTCCCCCTATGACGGGGAGGGGCCTCGTGAGGTTGAGCGGCCCGGAACGGGCGTACGACCTAGTACCAGCTGTTCGCCTGCCAGAACGACCAGGCCTCGCACGGGCTGCCGTAGCGGCTGTCCATGTAGTTGAGGCCCCACTTGATCTGGGTGGCCGGGTTCGTCTGCCAGTCCGAACCGACCGAGGACATCTTGGAACCGGGCAGGGCCTGGAAGAGGCCGTAGGCGCCGGAAGAGGCGTTGACCGCGCGGTAGTTCCAGCTGGACTCGTGGTCCACGATGTTGCTGAAGCACTGGAACTGGCCGCTGGGCACCATGGAGGCGGCCATCGACTGGATCTGCGCGACCGTGTAGGAGCTCTGCACGGGGAAGCTCGACGAGGAGCTGCTCGCCTTGGCGGACGCGGCCTTCGCCGCGGCCTTCTCCTTGGCCAGCTTCTCCGCCTTCTCCGCGGCCGCCTTCTTGGCGACGGCGGTCTTGGCGGCGGCCAGGCGGGCCGACTCCTCCGCGTCCTTCTTGGCGCTGGCGTCGGCCTGGATCGCCTGGGCGTCGGCCTGCTGCGTCAAGGAGGCGGTCTGCACCTGGGCCTGCTGGCCCGTGGGGATGTCCGCCAGGAGCGTGGTGTCGGCTGCCGTCGTCTCGGCGTCATTGTTCTGCGCCTGTGCGACGCTGCCCGAGGCAACGCCTACGACGCTTCCGACGGCGGTGACCGCGGTGGCCGAAGCCACTGCGAATCCCCGGACCGAAATCCGGCTCACACGGTGTCCTTCCAGCATCGTCCGCTTCGGTGACCCTGGCGGACGCAATCGTGCCCCTGAACGCTGGCCTCCCAACTGCGGGGTCACGGGAGGCACGGGCCCGGTGGGCGACTCCCGCTCGGGGAGCGCCGCGTGGAGAGCGGGCGGCATACGACTTCGCTGTGGAGTTGGCTGTGATGCTCAAGTGGTGCGTACCGCTGGGGGTACACGTGTGTCGTATGCGGGGCCTGACAGGAATGAGACTCTGCCGTAACCGGACGCCGGGTGGCAATTCTGAGTTGCGTGTGAAAGCTCACATCCCGTTTGCCCCACGGGATTTGGAGAAACAGCAGGACGCCGAAGCGCCGCCCCGCTAAGCTCATCGGCTTTACGGAGCGGCGCCAACTGGCCTGTATTGCCTCAGATTTGGCCGTCCTCCAGCATTTCGGTCACAAGCGCCGCGATCTGGGACCTCTCGGACCTCGTGAGGGTCACATGCGCGAAGAGCGGATGGCCCTTCAGCTTCTCCACCACGGCGACGACACCGTCGTAGCGGCCGACCCTGAGGTTGTCCCGCTGGGCCACGTCGTGGGTGAGGACCACCCGCGAGTTGGCGCCGATCCGGGACAGGACGGTCAGCAGGACGTTCCGCTCCAGGGACTGCGCCTCGTCCACGATCACGAACGCGTCGTGCAGCGAGCGTCCGCGGATGTGGGTGAGCGGCAGGACCTCGAGCATCCCGCGGGCGGTGACCTCCTCGATGACCTCGCGGCTGGTGACCGCGGACAGCGTGTCGAAGACCGCCTGGGCCCAGGGGCCCATCTTGTCGGCCTCGGAGCCGGGCAGATAGCCCAACTCCTGTCCGCCCACCGCGTACAGCGGCCGGAAGACCATGACCTTCTTGTGCTGGCGGCGCTCCAGGACCGCCTCCAGGCCCGCGCAGAGCGCGAGCGCGGACTTGCCGGTGCCGGCCCGGCCTCCCATGGACAGGATCCCGATGTCCGGGTCGAGCAGCAGATCCAGCGCGATGCGCTGTTCCGCGCTGCGGCCCTTGATGCCGAACGCCTCCCGGTCGCCGCGCACCAGGCGGACGTTGCCGTCGGCCGTGACCCGGCCGAGCGCCTTGCCGCGCTCGGACTGGATCGTGAGACCGGTGTGGACGGGGAAGTCCGCGGCCTCCGGGACGTAGACGTGGCCCTCCTCGAAGAGGATGTCCACCTGTTCGCCCGGCAGGGTCAGTTCGGACATTCCGGTCCAGCCGGAGGAGCCCGTGATGGCGAGCTCCGCGCGGTACTCCTCGGCGAGGAGTCCGACGGAGGACGCCTTGATCCTGAGCGGAAGGTCCTTCGACACGACGGTGACGTCGTACCCCTCGGCCTGCAGGTTGCGGGCGACCGCGAGGATGCGGGAGTCGTTGTCCCCCAGGCGATAGCCGCTGGGCAGCACGCTGGGGTCCGAGTGGTTGAGCTCGACCCTGACGGTGCCGCCGAGTTCCCCGATCGGGATGGGGGCGTCGAGGCGACCGTGCCGGACGCGGAACTCGTCCAGCAGGCGCAGGGCCTGCCGGGCGAAGTACCCGAGTTCGGGATGGTGCCGCTTGGCCTCCAGCTCTGTGACCACGACGATCGGCAGCACGACTTCGTGCTCGTCGAAGCGGTTCAGTGCGTTCGGGTCGGCCAGCAGAACGCTGGTGTCGAGAACATAGGTGCGCCGGTCAGGCATACGGCGCTTTGTGCTGGTCACCACGGAAGGACGTACCCCCTCGGAAGAGGTCGGGGAGCGACGGAGAGGAGCTGGACCGGTCCAGGCCGCGATGCGCGGGCCGAGAACCGGCCCTCCGTCTCGCCCGTACTGACCGCACGGTCGAACTGGTGCAAAGGGCCTCCCGGGCGGACGGCCCCGTGCCGTCCGCTGAGATACGACACCCGTGGTTCGGGCGTCGACCTGCTTGGCTTATGCCCTCGAACATGCGCCGCCATGCCACGGCATATGACGGCGCCCTGGTGAACTCCTTGTTACTTACGTCCCAAGGGGGTGGTCCCGCCGACTCCAGGCGTTCTGTCCGTCATCCGCCGTAGCGGCCCGATCCTGCTCCGCTACGGCCGGTCACGTGCCGTAGCGGCCTCTTCATCCGCCGTAACGCCGGTGTCGCGCCGCGTAGTCACGCGGCGCGCGCAGGAAGTCGACCTCGCGGAAGGCCGGCCAGAAGACCTCACAGAAGTAGTACTCGGAGTGGGCCGTCTGCCAGAGCGTGAATCCGGACAAACGCTGTTCGCCGCTCGTCCGGATCACCAGATCGGGGTCGGGCCGGGCACCTGTACAGAGGTGCTTGCCGATGAGGACGGGACCGCATCCCGGTTCGGCACGAAGGTCGGACCCGGCCGATGTGCGGACGGCCGACGCGGGGCACAAAAAATCGGGCCGGTCCGTGGGGGGATACGGACCGGCCCGAGGGGGGTTTCCACCATAACCCTTCGTAAGTGATGCTGCGTGCATCGGCGCGCCACAACTACTCTCCGAAACCGTCCGACGACGCGTCAGGGGGTGCGGAACCCCCGATTCCGACCCTGATCATGGCCGATTCACAGCGGATTCCAAGGAGAACGTGGAGGTTTTCCGCCGACCCGCAGCGTGTCGCTCCCAGGGGTGACGCCGTCAGCGAACGTCCGCTTGACGGGGCAGGGCACCGCGCGGCCCCCTCCACCGCGCGGTGCCGACCGCGCGGCTTTGCTCACGCGAATTACCTTGGTCTGAACTTACGTGAGGCGACGGGCGGGATGCGAGTCGATCCCGATAACGATGTGGAAAACCCGTGTACGTATGGGGGACGTGAGGTGACGTGATCCCGCCCGGGCGTGGCGGCCTCCGCTTCGCGGACACACCGAGCGGGACCGGCAGGGGTTGCGGGGCGCCCAGGAGGGGCGGGGCGGGCCAGGACACTCGTACGGCGACCGCCGAAGGACTACGGCAGGACTACGGCAGGACTACGGCCATTCGGGCGCGCGGGATTTCGCCAAATGGCGTGCGGCGCCGGGAGGTTGGGCACTCACGCGTGCGGCTTGCGGATGTCGAAGAGGTGGCGGGTGCTGTGCGCCACGAACGGGCCCTCGGCCTCGATCCGCTCGTGCAGGGCGCGCAGTTGGGGCTCGTAGGCCTCGGCCGTGAAGTCGGGGACCATCCAGATCACCTTGCGGAGGAAGTGGACGACGGCCGCGATGTCGTGGAACTCCATGCGCAGCCGCTCGGCGCGGACTTCGACGATCTCCAGGCCCGCGGCCTCGGCGCCGGCCCCTTCGCGTTCGGGGTCGCGGGCGCCGCTCACGGCCTCCGGCTGGGGGCCGATGAAGTGCTCGACGAGCTCGAACGCGCTGCGGGGTCCGACGTGTTGGGCGAAGTACGTGCCGCCGGGGCGCAGGACGCGGGCGATCTCCGGCCAGTGGGCGCGGACCGGGTGGCGGCTCAGGACGAGGTCGAAGGCGCCGTCGGCGAAGGGCAGCGGGGCGTCCTCGGGCGCGGCGACCACCACGACCCCGCGCGAGCGGAGCAGTTCGGTGGCCTTGGCGACGTTCGGCGGCCAGCCCTCGGTGGCGGCGACGAGCATCGGGGGCTGCGCGGCGGCCCGGCTCAGCGCGAAGTCGAAGACCTCCCCTCCCCCGGTCTGCACGTCCAGGGCGGTGGTCGCGCGCGAGAGCCGGTCGCCGGCCGACCGCGCGTACCCCCACGAGGGGCGCGCCTCGGTGGCCCGGCCCTCGAACCAGGAGAAGTCCCAGCCCTCGGTGGGGACGGCGACACCTTCCGCGACGAGGTCCTCGAAGCTGCCCGTACCGCCCGTACCGCTCCCGCTGTTGTCCATGGGGCGATGGTCGCAGGGCGTTGTCAGTGGGCGCTGCTAATTTTCGGAGTATGGCCAAGGAGGGGGACGAGGACATGGACAACGGGGACACGGGCCTGCCGTACCACGGCGACGAGAAGGCGATGCTGCACGCGAGCCTGGACCGGGTCCGGGACGCGGTGCTGTGGAAGCTGGACGGGCTGGACGAGGAGCAGGCCAGACGCCCGATGACCCCCTCGGGCACGAGTCTGCTCGGGCTGGTGAAGCATCTGGCGTCGGTGGAGTACGGCTACTTCGTGGAGAGCTACGGCCGCGAGGTGGAGCCTCTGTGGTTCGACGCGTACAAGGGCGAGGACATGGCCGCGGGCCCGGACGAGACGACGGAACAGATCGTCGCCTTCTACGGCCGTGCCCGCGCCGCCGCCGACCGCACGATCGCGGAACTGCCGCTGGACGCGGTCGGCCGGCCGCCGTGGCGCAAGCACTCCGTGTCCCTGCGCTGGGTACTGATCGACCTGATCGAGGAGACGGCGAGACACGCGGGACACATGGACATCGTGCGGGAGCTGATCGACGGGGCGGCCGGGGATCACCGGCCGGCGGGTACGTAGCGGGTCAGGCGCGGGGCGGGGGGCGGAGGTCCGGGGGTCCGGAGGCCGGGGGTCCGGAGGCCGGGGGTCCGGAGGCCGGGGTCCGGAGGCCGGGGGTCCGGAGGCCGGGGGTCCGGAGGCCGGGGGGCAGGGGCCGGAGGCCTGGGGGCAGGGGCCGGAGGCCTGGGGGCAGGGGCCGGAGGCCTGGGGGCAGGGGCCGGAGGCCTGGGGGCAGGGGCCGGAGGCCTGGGGGCAGGGGCCGGAGGCCTGGGGGCAGGGGCCGGAGGGCAGGGGCCGGGGGGCAGGGGTCAGGGGTCAGGGGCCGATCTTCGAGGACCGGGTCTTGTTCAGGGGACCAGCGCCCTGACCTCCTCCGCCGCGAAGCGTACGAAGGCCTCCGGGTCGGGTTCGTCGCCGGTGGGCTGGAGGACGACCGTGTCGGCGCCGGCTTCCGCGAGGCGCTGGACGGCCTTCGCCACGGTGCCCGCGTCACCGGCGACACCGAGGTCGGGGACCGACTCCACGCCCTCGTCGGCGAGTTCGGCGCGCAGGCGGGCGGCGGCGTCGGGGCCGGTGGCGGTGAGGAGATAGACGACGACCTTGTGCGGCTCGGTGCGGCCGGCCGACTCCCGCCCCTCGTCGATGAGTCGACGGGCCCGGCGGACGCCGTCCGGTGGGGTGCTCGCGGTGAGGATCGTGCCGTCGGCCGCCGCACCGGAGAGGCGGAGGGTGCGTGGTCCGGTGGCTCCGGCGAGGATCTCGACGGGACCGGCCGGCGGCCAGTCGAGGGCGACGTCGTCGAGCTTGACGTAGCGCCCGTCGGTCGTGAGGCGCTCGCCGCGCAACAGGGCGCGCAGCGCGTCGAGATGCTCGCGCAGCAGGGTCACCGGGGACTCGGCGCGGGCGCCGACCTGCCCCATCCAGTCCTGCACCCCGTGCCCGACGCCGACGATCGCGCGGCCCGGGAACAGCCGGTCCAGCGTGGCGACCTCCATCGCGGTGATGGCGACGTTCCGCAGCGGCACCGGCAACAGGCCGACGCCGACGCGCACGTGCCCGCTCCACGCGAGCGCGGCGGCGGCCGCCGAGATCCCGCCCTCCCGGAAACAGTCCTCCCACAGCCAGAGCTCCTGGAGCCCCGAGGCGTCGGCCAGTCGGACCACCGCCCGCAGTCGCTCGGGGGGCAGTTGGGGACGGAATACAGCGCCGAGGTCGGTCATGGTTTCTTCCTACCCGGGGAGAGTGCCGTGGACAACAGCTTTACGCGTGGCTGGAATTGAGGTCGGCGCGTTCGTAGCGCAGGAGCACGACGCCGTTGCCGAAGGTGCGGGACTCGGTGAGGCGGAGCGGGGTGCGGGTGTCGGAGAGGGGGAACATCGGGGTGCCGCGGCCGAGGAGGATCGGGTTGACGTACACCTTGATCTCGTCGACGAGGCCCAGGCGGAGGAAGGTCGCGGCGAGGTCGGCGCCGCCGAGGCCCAGGTCGCCGCCGGGCTGTTCCTTGAGGGCCAGCACCTCCTCGCGGACGACCTCGGGCACGACGGTCGTGTTCCACTCGGCGGGGCCGCTGGGCAGGGTCCGCGAGTACACGATCTTCGGCATGTCCCGCCAGATGCGGGCGAACTCGGCGATGACGGCGGGGGCTTCGGGGTCCGCGTCGGCGGTGGGCCAGTAGTCGGCCATCAGCTCATGGGTGACGCGGCCGTCGACGAAGGCACCCATGTGCTTGAGGGTGTCGTTCATGTGCTGGTGGAGTTCCTCGTCGACCCTGTGCCAGTCGATGTCGTGGCCGGGGCCCTCCATGTAGCCGTCGAGGGACACGGACATCATCAGGCTGATCTTCCGCATGGGTGCACCGCCTCGTTCGTGGCCGGCCCCGCTCGGCGCCGGGTCCACCACCGTCTCACGCGACCGCGAACGCCCCCAGCATCAACCCGGTGAACGCTCCCCCGAGCATGAACGGCCCCAACGGGATCGCCGTCTTGCGGCCCGCCCGGCGCAGGGCGACCATGCCGAGGCCATACACCGCGCCGTAGAGAATCCCCGCAAAGGCGCCTGTGACGAGCACCGGCCAGCCGTACCAGCCGAGGGCGGTGCCGAGGCCGAGGGCGAGTTTCACGTCGCCGAAGCCCATGCCGGAGGGGTTGATGAGGTACAGCACCAAGTACGTGGCCCCGAGGGCGAGTCCGCCGTAGAGGGCGGTGGGCCAGGAGCCGGCGTCGGCGGGGAGCGCGGCCGCGATGCCGAGGAGGGCGAGGGTGGCCGCGGCGAGCGGGAGGGTGAGGACGTCGGGGAGGCGGTGGACCCGGAGGTCGACCAGCGCGAGGAGGACGGCGACGGGGGCGGTGAGCAGCCAGACGACGAGTTCGGGGCGGGGACCGGTGGCCGCGGCGAGGGCCGCGCAGACGAGGGCGGTCACGGCGGACACGGCGGGGGTGCGGGGGCCGTAGGGGCCGCAGTGCGCGCTGTCGGTGCCGGTGGTGCAGCGGGCCCGGCCCAGCCAGCCGTCGAAGGTGCCCGTGATCGGGTGGCCGTCGGGGCACTGCCCGTTCCAGGGTTCCTCGGGGTCCACGGAGAGGCGGTGGGCGGCGCGGGGCAGCAGGAGGCCCGACCACGCGCCCCACAGGGCACCCAGGACGATCAGAAGCAGGCGCACGCGGGGACGATATCGAGTGGGCGGCGGTCGGGGCATGGGTCCGTGGGCCCATGTGGGGCCTACTCCCTTGTGGATACGGTCGGTTGACACCGGAGCGGGAGCAGTGCGGGAAGGTGACCTGACATGGGACGACGCTGGAGTGACGGGCGCGGGAAGCTGATCGTGCGGGGCGCCGCGGGGACGGTCGCCGTCCCGCTGGAGCTGGCGACCTCGTACCGGGCGCGGACCAAGGGGCTGCTCGGCCGGGACGGGATCGACGGCGCGATGCTGCTCTCACCGGCGAGCAGTGTGCACACGTTCCGGATGCGGTTCCCGATCGATGTGGCGTACCTGGACCGGCACTTGAAGGTCATCGCCGTCCACACGATGAAGCCCGGGCGACTGGGACTGCCCCGGCTTCGGTCCCGGCATGTGCTGGAGGCGGGGGCGGGGGTCATGGCCGGGTGGGGGTTGGGGGCCGGGGCTCAGGTGGAGGTCGGGACGGAGTAGCCGGCGAGGTGGGGTTCATCGGTCGTCCGACGGCAGCCTTCCCTCGGCGGCCAGCCGGGCGAGGGCCTCGCGGCTGCGGGGTACGGTGCCGTGCCAGTTCAGCATCGCCACGGCCCGGTCGGGGACGAACCCGAACCGGGCGTACCGCTCGGCGAGTTCCATCGCCCACGGGGTGACGAGGGTGTCGTCGTCGACGCACATGCCGAGCCAGGTGAAGACCTCGCCGGCGATCCAGCCGCTGATCCAGGTCACCCAGCGCCGGGCGAAGCGCGCGGCCTCCTCGCTGTCCGGGTCCTCGGGTACGCCGGGGATGGTGAGCAGCGCGCACTCGCGGGTCGCGTCGGCCATCCGTTCCTCGGTGACCAGGCGGGCGTAGGGCATCAACTCCCGCATGACCTGCCGGACTTCGAGCCAGGCGGGCGGTTCCTCGTCCTCGTCCTCGTAGCTGTGCCAGGAGGGGGCGGGGACCGGGTCGGACACGGGGGCTGCGGGCGCACAGGCCTGGAGGATCGCGCGGGCACGGGCGATGTTGTCGGCGGTCTCCGGGAGTTGAGCCGGCCACTGGAAGCCGGAGTCCCAGCTGTAGGGGAGATCGCATACGGCGGACGGCAGCAACGGGCTTTCCCCCTGCGGGAGTCGGCGTGCGCGGGCCTTGTACCCGGGGCGGCGCAGCGACGTCAGGGAGTCCCTCGCCCAGGCCCGGCCGACCTCGTCCACCCTGCCGTCCCGCACCAGCCGCAACAAGGCCTGCTCGCCATGGGGCGTACCGATATCCCGCAGCAGGCTCACCGCGTGGTGGGCGGCGAGGCCGAGCACGGCGCATCGTTCGGCGACCACCGCGACACCGATCTCGTCGTACGGCCGCTGCCGGAGCCGGCGCAGCAGGTCAGGGACCGAGTCCGCGAGCGCCGGGTCGGTCGAGGCCCGCGCCAGGGCGTCCAGGGCGGCCCGCTCGTCCGCTTCGGCGTGGGCCGGCTCCTCCCGTGTCCGGCGCCCGTCCGGGGTCGGGTCGTGCCACGGATCGCTGTGCGGCACGGCCGTTCAGCCGTCTTCGGGGAGCTCGGTGATCGGGTGGTCGGAGACAACGGCGCAGAGGATCATGGGGGCGTCGCCGTCGGACTGGCTGAGGGAGACGGCCAGTTGGCGGGTGGGGGTTTCCGGGCGGCCGGGCGGTACCGGTTCCCAGACCGTGAGGTCGCCCAACAGGTCCTCGTCGCACAGGGCTTGGAAGAGGGCGGGCATCGGGTCGCCCGCGATCTTGCGGAAGAGCGGTACGCGCATGGCGACTTGGCGGTGCGGTCCGTAGCGGTCGTCCAACTGACGGATGAGGGCGGTCAGTTGGGCCTCTGCCGCCTCTTCCGCCGCGTTGCGCTCAGGTGCGTACACACCGGTGAGCGCTCTGCCCACCCACAGCGGGGCGATCACGAAGCCCTCGCCGCGGGTTCGGGTCCACTCCCCCGTGGCCGGGTCGCCCTCGCTCACGGTCGGCCCGGTCGCCGGGACGGGACCGGTGAGCAGCGCGTCGAGGTCCGGGAGTTCCCGGCCGGGTGCGGTCACAGCGTGGCCCGGTCCATGGGGCGCGGCAGGGGCCGTAGCGCTCCGGTCTCCCGCAGCCGTTCGAAGGCACGTACCACCGCGTCCACGTCGCCCTCCGTCGCGAGGTCGAGCACAACGCCCGCGCCGGGGACGGCTGTTCGGGGTGCGGTCAGGTCGTCGGGCACCAACTCGGCGCGGGCCGGGGAGAGATAGCCGGCCCGGCCCACGCAGGGGTCGCCGACGGCGTACTCCGCCTCGTCCTCCAGCGCGTCCAGTACGTCGTCGTCGGTCACGTCGCCGAAGTCGGGGTGCCAGAACTCGGCGACGGCGGCGAGGAGTTCGGTACCGGGCAGCTCGGTGCCCTCGGGTGAGCGGATGCCGATCACCAGTGACTGGAGCAGGAACCCGGAGTCGCCGCCGGCCAGTCCGCTCACCTCGACCGTCCAGCCCGGCGCGCCCGTGGCGGTGAGCCGGAGAGCGGTGCCGGTGCCCTTCGACCAGTCGTCCGCGTCCCGGGCCTCCTGGAGGGCCGCGCGCAGGGCGCCCTCGTCCGACGGCACCGGGGAGGCCGGCGCGGAGACCACCGTCCACTCCGCGGGCAGGGCGGCGTGCGGAAGGAGCCGGGTGACCTGGTCGAGTGTCGCCTTCCAGCGACCGGCCAGCGCCTCGACCGATTCCTCCCTGGGGCCCCAGAAGCCCCTCACCAGACGTCGCATTCTCCGTCTCCGTCTCCGTCGTACGTGGTCCCTGGTCGCGTGTGTGTGCGTGTGCGTGTGCGGTGTCGTAGCAGGTCGGGCTGCCGTCACCCTAGTCGAGCTAGCCGAACGCGCCCGGCTTGCGGGTTCCGCCGACCGGCTTCTGCTTCTCGTAGACGACCCTGATGTCGAGGCCCTCGTCGCGGAACGCCCGCCTCGCCGCCTTGGCCACGTCCGGGTTGGAGAAGTGCCATTCGACGGCCTTGCCGCCCGCGGCCGCCACCTGCCGCCGCGCCTCGGTGGCGAACTCGGCCTTCGCGGACGGGGTCAGCTCTCCCTTGCTGGACTTGGAGAGGTAGCCCTCGTAACCGTTCTTGGCCTCCAGATACGTCTGCCGGCCCGCGTCCCAGCCGTCGAACTCGACGTCGGGCACGCCCTTCTTGGGGTACGGGACCACGTACTCCTCACCGCGGACCGTGCCGGTGACCTGCTCCTGGTAGCGGAGCCAGGACTCGTTCTGCCAGTTGGGCGCGGGGTTGCGGTCCCGGCTCGCCCAGTAGCCGTCGCTGCCGTCGGCGTCGCCGAGCGTGCGGTTCTTCAGGTCGGCGGCCCAGTCCGGCGGGTTGTAGTTGCGCGGGTCCGAGGTGTCGCCGTGCTTGGGGTCGGGGTACTCCTTCTTGGCCGCCGCGGCCTTCGCCGCGCGTCCCGGCTCCTCCGCCCGCTTCTTGGCCAGGTAGGCCTCCCGCTCCTCCTTGCGGGCCTCCTCGGCCTCCTTCTTGGCGTCCTCGTCGCAGCCGTCCTCGGCGAGGAGGACGTACGGGGAGGACGCGCCGGCGGCCAGGACCGTGGTGCCGGTTCCGGTGCCGCCGAGGATGGAACCACCACCCCCACTGCCACCACCGCCGCCGCCGTCGTACGGGATCCGGCGCGCCGGGGCGCCGATGGTGCAGCCGGACTCGCGGGCCTTCTTCTCGGCCGCGTCCGCCGCGTCGTCGGCCTCTTTCGCCGCCTTCTCGGCGCCCTCGACGTCGCCTGCCTTGGCCGCCTTCTTGGCATCCTCGGCCGCCTTGGAGGCTTCCTCCGCGAACTTGCCGAGCTTCCCCAGCTTGCCGATCTTGCCGAGGTCGCCGAGCTTCTCGACGACCTTGGCGCCGTCGTAGCCCGGGATGAAGAGGGATCCGACGTTCCAGAGGACGTGGCTGACGGCACGGGTCTTGTCGCCGTTGTTCCAGTCCTTGGCCACGTCGTCGCCGATGAACACGTCGTAGAGGACCGTGCCGCCGGTCTTGACGGAGGCACCGGCCCAGTCCCACAGGGCGCCGCCGTAGTCGCCGTCGGACCACTTCTTGCCGGCGTCCTTGGAGTTCTTCGACCAGTCGTCGCCGAGCTGTTTGCCGTAGTCGCCGATGCCCTTCAGGGTGTCCCAGGGGTGCCGCACCAGGTCGTAGATGCCGGTGAGGTCGCCCCACACGCCGTCGACGAAGAGGCCCTGGCCCACTTGTTTGACCTGGTTGCCGGCGCAGCCGAAAAAGGCGCCGATGCCGGAGAAGCAGCCGTCGTCCTCTTTTTTGTCGCCCTTGTCGCCCTTGTCGTCGATGGGGGCGGGGGCGGGCTGTTTGTCGGTGGTGCCGCTGGTGCCGGTGCCGCCTGTGGTGCCGGTGCCGCCTGAAGTCCCGCCGTTGCCATTGCCGTTGTTGTCGCCGGCGGCTGTGTCCGTGTCGCCGGCCGTCGAAGCGGGGCAGGCCAGGCCGGTGACCTTGCAGACCTCCGACTGGATGCCGCCGAAGATCTGGGTGCCGAGGCCGCTGACCAGCAGCGCGGTGATGATCGCGGCGACGATGGCGATGAACCCGGCGTACTCGATCGCCGTCTGCCCCTCGTCCCGACGCCAACGGATCAGCCGGGACAGGGAGAACGGGCGCCGCTCCACGCGCTCCAGGCCGGAAAGCCCGTACCACTGACGGCTTTCGGGGCGGGACAGGAAGAAGAGGATCAGGATCGGGAGGAGGAGCTGCAGTCCCCCGCGAGCGGACCCGGAGACGAGGTTGACGACCCCGCCGAGGACCAACCAGCCCTGTACGGCGAGGAGTCCACGCCGGACGCGGTCGCCGCCCTCCCAACTCCGCCTGGCGAGCCACCAACCGAGGACACCGGGTGCGGCGGCGTACGCGACGAGGGCGACCACCTGTCCGTCGAGGGCGTCGTACGCCCCGGCGGTCATCAGCAGCCCGAGCCCGCCGACGAGGGTGACCGCGAAGAGTACGTGCACCAGCACCAGCGCGGTGGCGAGCGGCGCCGGCATGTCCCGACGCCCGCTCAACTCCCCTCGCCCGCCCGGCACTTTTGGCACTCCTCCGATCGAGGCCATGGTGTCTCCCCCGTCCCCCGACGTCGCTCCCAGCGCGACAAGACCTTGCAGAGGTTCCAGAGGTTAGGGACGGGACGGGTGCCCGAGATGGGCCCGTGGGCCTAAATCGGTGCCCAAGTGCCGGGTGGGCCCGGGAAGTTGATCAGCTCTCCGTGCGCGGGAACGTCACCTCGACCCTGCGGTTCTTCTTGCGGCCGGCCTCCGTGGAGTTGTCGGCGATCGGGTACTGCTCGCCGTAGCCGCGGACCTCGAAGGTGATGTTCGGGTTGTTCAAGTCCGAGTCCAGGACCGCCTGTACGGCGTCGGCGCGCTGCTTGGACAGGATGTCGCCGTGCGCGGACGAGCCGAGGTTGTCGGTGAAGCCGAAGACGCGGACCGTCGACGCGTTCTGCTTCTTGATCTCCTCGGCGATCGCGTCGATACGGGACTTCGCCTCGGCGCTCAGCTTGGAACTGTCCTTGCTGAAGAGGACCTCGGCCTGGAGGGCGAAGGTCACGTCCGAGTTGGTGTCCTCACGGCGTTCCTCACCGCCCTGGTCCTCCACGACCGACTTGATGTCCAGGACCTTGGGGGCGGCGAGCGTTCCGCCCTCGGGGAGCTTCAGGTCCGGGTCGTTCGGGTCGACCTGCACCGGGGCGGAGGCCGAGGCCTCGGTGCCCGGCGGGACGCTCGGGCTCGGGGTGTCGTCGGCGTGCGCCGCCACCGCGCCGACGATGTTCGCGGCGACCATGATCGTGGCGGCGGTCACGACCAGGGCGAGACGGGGAGTGGGGGTCACGGCCGCCTCATCCGGAGATCTTGATCGTGCCGACGGAGAACGTCGGTAGTTCGAAGGAGACTTCGGTCGTGGTGGACGGGGGGGCCGGGAACTGCATGAAGACGACCTTTGTGTCCCCTGCCTTGATCGTCGTGAGGCCGGTGGTGGTGAGCGGCCTCCCGTCCGTGTCCCGTAGCACGTAGTAGCGCTTCTTCCCCTTGGAGTCCACCAGCGTGGCCCCGCCGAAGGACTGGCCGTTCTTCATGATCTCGGTCTCGTTACCCGTGAGTTGGGAAGAGATGATGGCCGTCTTGCTTCCGTCGTTCCTCAGATCCGCGTTGACGGTGACGAAACCTCCGGAGTCCCGGTCCGCGGAGGTGATGTCGAGTACCAGTCCGTTGGGGCCCCTGAGTTCGGCCAACGGCGCGTCCGACTGGCCTTCCTGAGCACTCGGGTTGGATCCACCGCTCTTGGAAGCGGTAGCGGTGGCGTCAGGCTTCTTGTCGCCGTCGCCTCCGCCGCAGCCGGCCATCCCGAGGGCCAGACCGGCCGCGACGGTCGCCGCAACCATCCCCTTACGGGCCTTCGTTGTGAACCGAATGCTCATGACTCCGCTTCCCTCATCACTCGTCGTTCGCTTGTCAGTCGGCCAGATGGACGTCGAAGAGGTCCTCGGGTCCGGGCAGATCGGTGAGATCCGTCGGGTCGAGGTCCCAGTCCCGGTCCTTGCAGGTGAGTTTCGGCAGCACGTCGTCCCCGGCGTCCGCGCCAGGGAGTTGGAACGTGCAGAGCGGCTCGATCACGGCGGTGGCATGGGCTTTCGAGTACATGGTCTCCGTGCCGGGGACGATCGAGTCTCCGACCGGTTTATCCGTCTCGACAGCGACCGTGTACTCCAAGGGGATCCCCGTCGGCGGCGGACAACTGGTCACGTGAGCACCGTTCTGCCCCGCGAGCTCATCGGCACGCCCGCATCCGTCGACGAGTCCCGGCACGTTGCCGTCGAAGATGTCCTGCCACTTGGTCGGGTCGAGTACGTTCTCCACCCACTTGCCCGCGAGTTGGTCCCTGGTGTCCTGGGCCGCCGCGAGCGCTGCCGCGTCGGCAGCCGTCTGGGCACCGCCCCGGTTCACCGCGGCCTGGCCGACCGCGACGTAGGCGAACGCGAGAAAGAGCAGACCCGCCACCACCGTGATGTAGATGGGGAAGGCCTGCCCTGCGTCGCTGTCCCTACGGGGCCGCATCAGCCGCCGGTCACCTCGGTGATTTTCGTCGTGATCGCGTCGTAGATCGACTTGCCGATGTCCGTACCCGTGATCGCCAGCACGATCGCGACCACCACAGCGATGATGCCCAGGTACTCCACCGCGGTCTGACCCTTGTCGCTGCGGGCGGCGCGGGCCTGAAGGTACGTCACGGTGGTGTTGATCCAGTTGCTCATGGTGTTCCCCTCCGAGAGACTCGATCCCGGCTTCCTCGTCGCCGGTGCCGCTTTCGACATGAGAACGGTATGCCCGAACCACAGGTACGCCAGAGGGCCCCTGGGCCCAAAATCGGGCCCAAATGGAGTTCAGCCGGGTCCCCCGTCGCCGCGTCACCGGTCACCCCAGCCCTCGGTCCGAACCCGGTGTCGTACCAAGCCACTTGGCCGCGGCCTCGGAACGGCTGGTGCTGTGGAGCTTGGCGAAGATGCGGTTGATGTGGTTCTTGACGGTCTTCTCGGAGATGAAGCAGGTGGCGGCGATCTGCTGGTTGGTCATGCCGGACGCGATGTGGTCCATGATCTCCGCCTCCCTCGTGCTCAGTTGGAACCGTGACCTGTCCGAGGATGACTGTCTCACAGGTGATTGCAATTGCGAAAGAGTATGAGGCAAATTCGGCTGAGGATGGGCCACCGAAGGCATTCCTCCGTTTGCAGCCGCACCTAGTTGAGAGTCGTATGAGCCCAGGCCCTCGGGCAGGGAGGGGCCTGTCCGCTCCTGTCGCAGCTGCGCCAGCAGCGCCCCCGCCGCCGATGGCGTGAAATGGGCCCTGCCCTGCCTGATGTCCCGTACGGCGGCGACCAGTTCGTCCGCCGTGAACTCGCCGTGGACCAGATAACCGCTCGCCCCGCGCCGCAGCGCCTCCTGGACGATCTCCGACTCCCTGCTGTACGTGAGCATCACGACCGGCGCGATCCGCACCAGGTACGGCAGCGCCGAGATGCCGTCCACGCCCGGCATGCGGACGTCCAGCAGGACCACGTCGGGGCGGTGGAAGTGGGCCGCCTCGTACGCCTCGCGGCCGTCCGCCGCCTCCGCCACGACCGTGATGTCCGCGCGGCCCGACAACAGGGCCGTCAGACCCGCCCGGACCACCGGGTTGTCGTCGGCCACGACCACCCGGAGGGCTGAAGTCGGTGCCGGTTGCGGGAAGTTGGCGAACGGGTTCGGTGGCGGCTGGGGAGCGCCGGGGTGAGGCGTCGTCTGGTCCGGCATGGCTGCCTCCTCTCAGGTCTCTCAAGTCGTTTGTACGAGTGGGGGGATGGGGTTTGCGGGGTTTACGTCGTCAGGGCTCCCAGCGGGAGTTCCAGGCGGACCTCCGTGCCCGTGTCGTGGCCGCCTCGGCCGATCCGGATGCGGGCGCCCACGGACGCGGCCCTCTCGACCATGCCGACCAGGCCGAAGTGGCCTGCCCTGCGCAGCTGTTCGAGGGTCGTGCCCGCGGGGAGGCCGCGGCCGTCGTCGTAGACGCTGATGCGCAGGAGGCTGTCGTGCACCCCGGCCTCCACGTCGACCTTGGTGGGGGTCGCGTGGCGGTGGGCGTTCTCCATCGCCTCCGTCGCGATGGTGAGGAGCTGGCGTGCCACGGCCGGCGGGACGGGCGGTACGCCGTGGTCGCCGGTCGGGCGGTAGGTCGTGGGCAGGCCGGTCCGGGTGCTGAAGTCCCTGGTGCGGGCGGCCAGTTCGACCAGTACGTCCGTGCCCTCGTCCGGGTCGGACTCGCGGCGCAGGTCCGCCAGGAGTTCGCGGGATTCCGCCGCCGCCCTGCGGGCCGAGCGGGCGACCAGTTCCGCCTGCTGCCTGATCAGGGTCGGGTTCATGTGGTCCGCGCCCGCCGAGCCCACCAGGCCGTCCGCCGCGAGGGCCACACCGTGCAGGGTCTTCGCCACCGAGTCGTGCAACTCCCTTGCCAGGCGTGCCCGTTCGGCTCCCACCGCTTCCGTCACGGCGAGGCGGGCCTGGACCGTCGTCAGTGCGGTCGTGGCTTCGCCGAAGCGGAGCATCAGGTTGCGCAGGGTCACTCCCACCGCGCCGGCGATCACGCACAGGCCGGGGAGCAGGAAGGCCTGCGCCACGGCCCTGTGCGCGTCCGCCGCGGCGGTCTGCGCCAGCACCAGGATCACCGCCTGGAGGCCGGCGAAACAGCCGGCGCCTCGCCAGCCGTAGACGATGCCGGCGAGGAGGGGGGTGCAGACGCTGACGTAGGCGAGCGTGCTGGTTGGCCCTGCCGAGATCAGGAGGAGGGAGCCGAAGAGGGTGTCCACGGCCAGGAGGGAGGGGTGGCGGAGTAGGAGGGGGCCGAAGCGTTCCCAGTCGCGGAACAGGACGTAGGACGCCATGAAGGTGACCACTACGGCTGCGCCCACCAGGCGGGTGGCTACGCCGGGGTTGGCGTTCACCAGGGCGGAGGGGGCGGCGAGGGCGATCATCGCGAGGCGGAAGCCGAAGACTTGCCTGCACATTGCTTGCAGCGCGCTTACCTGGATGGGGAGAGCGATCCGGCCTTCGGCCGAGAAAGATTTCCCACCCGCACCGCCCGTGACGGCATCGTCGTCAGGTGCGAGTGGCCCCTGTGGGGTGTCCCCGCCGTCGGCGGCCAGCCGTTCCATGTCGGATGCGGGTGGCGGCCCCTGTGGGGTTCCCCCGCCGCCGGCGGCCAGCCGTTCCACGCTCGGCTGCGTCGGCGGCCTCGGTACCCCCGGAAGCCAGCCCCCTGCCGGCACCCACCCCGCCGGCAGCGCCGGCGTCACCGTCGTCACCGGGATATCCGTCGCCCCCGACCGCACATGATCCGGCAGTACCGTCCCCGCCGGCGGAGTCGTGATCTCCGTCGGCTGGGGACGCCGCCGCAGCAGCCTCGTACGTCCGCGTTCGTCCGTCGTCGCCATGGCCCCCGTCGCCCCCGTCCGTCCCTACTTGCCCGTGATCGTGCTGAAGTCCGTGCCGGAGCCGAGGAGAAGGCCCGCGCCGAGGAGCAGCATGGTGGCCGGGACCATGAACGTGGTGATCATCATGGTGGCCTTGGGGACCGCGCGGGCCGCCTTGCGGCGGGCGTTCTGCGCGTCCGTGCGGCGCATGTCCTTGGCCAGGGAGACCAGCGTGTCCACGATCGGCGCGCCCAACTCCTCCCCCTGCTGCAACGCCGTGACGAACATGGCCACTTGCTCGCTGTCGTTGCGGCGCCGGAGTTCCGTGAAGGCGGCGCGGCGGCTCATGCCGAGGTCCATCTGGCGGAGGGTGATGCGGAGTTCGTCCGCCCAGGGGCCCTCGTACTTCGAGGCGACCCGGTCCAGCGCCTGGCGGAAGCCCAACCCCGCGCTCACCACGACCGCGAGCACGTCCAGGAAGTCCGGCAGGGTCCGTTCGATGACGTCCCTGCGGATGCGGATCGCCGACCAGATGCCGACCTCCGTCCAGAACGCGCCGAAGGCGAAGAGGATGACGGCGACGATGTAGTGGCCCTCCAGCAGCATCAGCAGGCCGCCGAAGCCGCCGAGGAAGCCGTAGACCGCCCGGCGGGCCGCGTAGCGGTCGATGGTCAGGCCGCCGGGGTTGCCCGCGAGGTCTATCTTGCGGCGGTACTTGGCGACCAGCTTCGGGCCCATCAGGCGCAGGACCATCGGGGCGTAGCGCATGCCCATGCGGTCGATCAGGGAGTCGACCGCGCCGGTGCGGGTCGAGCCGACCTCCAGGGCGAGGACGAGGTCGGTGGGGAGTTTCGCGTCGGCGCGGTACATGCGGATGCCCGCGAAGACGCCCCACACGCTGAGGCCCATGACCAGGGCGAGGACGAGTGCCACCATGTCTGCTCTCCTCCCCTCAGACGTCGATGCGGGACAGGCGGCGGATGAGGATGAAGCCGACCGCGTACAGCCCGAAGGCGATGATCACGCAGGCCTGGCCGATCGGGGAGCCCGTCATCCGGTCCAGGGCACCGGGTTTGACGCCGTTCATCAGGAAGAGGGCGCCCACGCCCATCACCGGAACGGCGTACGACGTCATGTTGACCTGGGAGAGCTGGGTGCGGACCTCGCGCCGGGTCTCCTTGCGCTCCTCCAGGGTCTCCGTGAGGTTGCGCAGGGCGCTGACCACCTGGCCGCCCGCCCGGTTGGAGAGCACCAACGTCGTTACGAGGACGACCAGTTCGCGGGACGGGAGCCTGTCCGCCAGCTCGCTCAGCGCGTCGTCCATCGAGGCGCCCACCGCCAACTGGTTGGCCACCTTGGCGAGTTCCTCCCCGGCCGGTGCCTCCAGCTCCTCCGCCGCCATGCTGATCGCGGTGCGCAGCGCGAGTCCGGCATGGGTGGCGTTGGCCATGATGCGGGCCAGTTCGGGGAGTTGGTTGATGAACTTCTCGATGCGCTTCTGGCGCTGCCAGTTGAGGAACTGGATCGCCACCCCGATGCCCAACAGGCCTGCTATCGGCCCGAAGAAGGGGGCCAGGGACGCCTGCCCGATCAGCCAGAGGGCCACCACCGTGGCCAGCATGTAGACGAAGAACTCGCCCGGCGTCATGTCCAACCCCGTTGCCGCGAGCCGCAGTTCGAGCTGCCTGCCGAGCCTGGTGCGGCGCAGTCTGCGGTCCAGGTCGCGGAAGCGGCGGACGCGGCCCACCTGGATCTGGCCGGTCGAGGAGAGGCGGTCGACCAGGGCCGCGCGCTGCGCCTTGCCCGCGGCGTAGGCGTGCACGCCGGCGACACCCAGGACACAGGTCAGCAGGGTGACGCCGGTGGTGAGCGTGACGATCGTCTGGAGATCCATGGGGTCGGTCCCTACCTACTGGCTTCTCTGAGGGCGAGCTGTTCCGCGGTGTGGGCGACGCCGAAGGCCTGCGGCAGGGGCTGGCTCGCCATGTAGAGCCGGTCGGCGGTGCGGCGGGAGAGCGGGAAGTACTCGAAGGTGCCGTAGACCCGGCCGTCGGCGGAGATGGGCTGCGGGCTGAAGCGGGCCACCGTCGCCAGCCGGTACGGCTCGCTGCCGTGGCTGTCGAGGAGGGCGATCTCGGTGATCCGGCGGGCGCCGTCGGCGAAGCGGGTGAGCTGGATGATGACGTCGATGGCGCTGTTGATCTGGTCGTGGAGGGCTTCGAAGGGGATCTCCACCTCGGACATGGACGCCAGGGTCTTCAGGCGCATCAGCGCGTCCTCGGCGCTGTTCGCGTGGACCGTGGCGAGCGAGCCGTCGTGGCCCGTCGACATCGCCTGGAGCATGTCGAGGGACTCGCCGCCGCGGACCTCACCGACCACGATCCGGTCGGGGCGCATACGGAGGGAGTTGCGGACGAGGTCGCGGATGGTGACCTGGCCCTTGCCCTCGACGTTCGGCGGGCGTGCCTCCAGGCGGATCACGTGCGACTGCTGGAGCTGGAGTTCGGCGGAGTCCTCGATGGTGATGATGCGCTCGGTCTCCGGGATCAGGCCGGAGAGCGCGTTGAGGAGGGTCGTCTTCCCGGTGCCCGTCGCGCCCGACACGATGATGTTGAACTTCGCGTGCACCAACCCCGCGAGGAGATACAGCATGTGCTCGTCCAGCGAGCCGAATCCGACCATCTCCTGGAGCGTGAAGGAGCGCGGGAAGCGGCGGATGGTGAGCGTGGCGCCGGTCAACGACAGCGGCGGGATGATCACGTTGACGCGCTCGCCGGACGGCAGCCGCGCGTCGACCATCGGATTCGACTCGTCCACGCGGCGGTTGACCGTCGACACGATCCGCTCGATCGTCTGCATCAGCTGGTCGTGCGAGGGGAAGCGGAGCGGCAACTGCTCGACGCGGCCGCCGCGTTCGACGAAGATCGCGTCCGGGCCGTTCACCATGATCTCGGTGATCGACGCGTCTTCGAGGAGCGGTTCGAGTATGCCGAGGCCGAGCGCCTCGTCGACGACCCGGCGGATCAGCTGCGAGCGCTCGACGGTCGAGAGGACCGGCCCCTCACGGCTGATGATGTGCCCGAGCACCCGCTCAAGGCGGGCCCGTCGCTCCGCGGCGGCCAGCGCGCTCATCTCCGCGAGGTCGATCTCCTCCAGGAGCTTGGCGCGGTACGAGGCGACCATGTGGCCGTCCTCGCCCCGATGGCCGTTCTCCTCGGGATGGTTGACGCGTTCCCGCAGACCCATGAGTGCTGTGCTCCTCGCTCCTTGTTCAGTCGAGCTCTGTCGTTCTCTGTCGTTCGTTCAGTGGTCGAGCGGCATGGTGGCGGTCTTGCTGGCGTCCCCGAAGCCGTCGTAGCCGGGGATGACCGACGGGATGTGGATGGTGGCGGTGACCGAGACCGTGTCGCCGCCGAACGACTCCGGGCAGCTGACCGAGAGCCAGTCGCTGACGGCCTCGCTGCACGCGGGCTGGGCCCCCTGCCGTAGCGAGGCACTGCGCGCCCCCGCCCGGGCCGCCGTGCCCGCCTGCTCCGCGGTGTACGCGACCAGCCCGAGCTGCACCGCCGCCAGCGTGACGAGGATCAGGACCGGGATGAACCCGAGGTACTCGATGGCGACTTGACCGCGGTCGCGCGCTCGGAGGCCGTGGCACATGTCAGTCCTTCGCCTCCTCTACGGCGCCCGCGTGGGCGTGCACCCTGAAGGGGAAGGCGACCGAGCCGGGGAAGAGGACGGGCACGCCGAGCGTGACATCGGCCGTGACGAACCCCGTGCCTCCGCAGGTCACCGTGGCGTCCCCCTTCCACGGGCCGTCCAGCTTGTCGAGACCGGCCTGCTGGCAGGCGGCCAGCCGATCGCCGCGCGTGGCGGCCGTGCCCGCCCGCACCGCCTCGTCCGCAGCATTCCCCGCGAGCGAGTAGGTGTACCCCAGCAGCACGAACTGCCACATCAGCACCAGCGTCAGAATGATCAGCGGGGTCATGCCGAGGAACTCGATGGTGGTCTGGCCCCGGTCCCGGCCCCTGTCCCGCTCGCGCGCGGAGATCAACGACATACGCATCCCCGTCACTCCCCTCACTCCCTCCGGCGCCGGAAGCTCACCGAGCCGCGATCGCCGCCGCCCCGCGACCGCCCGCTCTTCTGGGCGACTTCGGGGACCTTGACCAGTCCCAGTTCGCCCGCGAGACCCCAAAGGGCCTGTTTCACCACGCTCTTGTTGTCGAGTTCGTGCAGGCGGCCCGCGTCCACCGCGCCCTGGAGTTCCTTGAAGTTGGCGGGGATCGCGGTGGCGGCGACCGTCGTGCCGGTGATGCGCTGGATGAGCGCCGGCTGGATCTCGGTGCCGCGCGTGTAGCGGTTGACGACGATGGTCGTCTCCTCGGCCTTGCGGATCTGCAGCCGGTCCCACATGCGGACGGTGCGCTTCGCGGCACGTACGGCGACGACGTCCGGGGTGGTGAACAGCAGGGCCGTGTCGGCCATTTCGACGGCGGCCGCGCTCGCGCCGCTCATCTGGGCCCCGCAGTCGATGACGACGACCTCGTAGCGGGAGCGCAGCGCGCTGACGATCTGGCGGGCGGCCCGGTCGGTGACCTCCTCGCCGCGTTCGCCCTCGCCGGGGGCGAGCAGCAGCGCGATCCCCGTGTCGTGCCGGAACACGGCGTCGGCCAGGACACGCGGGGAGATGTCGGTGATCGCGGCGAGGTCGACGACGGAACGGCGGAACTGCACGTCCAGGTAGGAGGCGATGTCCCCGGTCTGGAGGTCCATGTCGACGAGCGCGACACTGCGGCCCGACGTCTGGGCGGCGAGGGCGAGTTGGATCGCGGCGAGGGTGGCGCCGACCCCGCCCTTGGCGCCGCTGACCGTGACGACGGTGCCGCCGACACCGGTGAACACATCGCCGCCGTGGCCCAGATGACGCCGTACGCCGACCGACCAGGCAGCGACGGCCTGGACGCGGTTGGCCAACTCCTCGTAGCTGAGCGGAAGGGCGATGAGGCCGCGGGCGCCGGAGTCCATGGCGGCCTGGAAGAGGCCGGGGCTGGCGTCGGTGGTGACGAGGATGACGCCCACCGCGGGGAAGCGCAGCGCGACCTCGCGGACCAGCTCCAACGCCGGTACGGGACCGATGCGTTCATGCACCACCACGACCTCGGGCAGCTCGTCGACGGACTCGGCGGCGAGCCGGGCCAGGGTGTCGATGAGCTGCGTCGAGTCGGCCACCGGGGCCACCGGGTCGGCGTCCGGGAGCTGGCTGAGCAGGGTCGTGATGGCGCGGATGGCGTCCGCGTCTCCGACCGCCGGAAGAATCCTGGTGGGCATGCGGGCCTCTCACTTGTCCTTCGCGAGTTCGTACGTCCGGTCCTTGTCGGGGACGGTCGTATCGGTGCCGGGGGCCACGAGCGCGAGCCGCACCCGCTCGGCGAACGACTCGGCGTAGGTGATCCGCTGGGCGTCGAGCGTGGAGAGGGCGAAGGTGATCGGCACGCCGTTGGTCGACTGCTGCTGGTTCTTGTCGCTGTTGCTGCCGGGGTCGAGGGCGGTGATGTGGCCGACGTCGATGACCTTCGCGTTGGTCACGATGATCTTGGACTGGTCGGGGTCGCCCTCTTTCGCGCCCGCGAAGGTGGCGTACACGTTGACCGTCGAGCCCGGTGTGATCTTGCCGGCGACGCCGGTCGCCGCGTCGATCATGATGGCGACCTCCTGCTGCCCCGGCTGCAGGGCGGGCTGGTCCACGATCATGTCGGTCTGCAGCAGGGAGCCCCCGCGCAGGGTGGTCACCGCGATCTTGCCCTGGATCTGCCGGAGATCGGTCACGGCGGTGTCCGACAGCCACCGCTTGGGCATCTCGATCTTCTTGAACTGCGCGGCGGTCAGGGCCGTGTAGGGCGCCACGTTGTCCTTGACCTGGTACGCCGTGACCTCGGGACCGACCTTGGACTTCACGTCACGGATGACGTAGAGGACGCCGGCGAACGCGCCGAGGGCGCAGATCACCGACAGGAGCAGGAGTATCACGCCGCGGCGCTGACGGGAGTTCATGAACCGTACAACCTCATTGGGGATATCGGTCGAGCGGAAATGAGCGGATCGAACCAGGTCTGGCGAATTCGTGTGCCGTGATCGTGTGCCGTATTCGTGTGCTGTAAGCGTGTCCTGTGAGTTGAGGACTTATCCGCTCGACGTTTGGTTCTCGTGAACGGGCGGTGTGGCGGAGCAGAAGACACAACGGTCGCCGATGACGTCGATGCCGCACCAGTGGCACACGGACTGCCGTACAGAGGTGACCAGTTGGTACAGCACCGACAGGTCGGGCAGATACGTACAGAACTCGATCAGCTTGTTCGTACCCCACCACGTCACCGATTCGGCGGGCAGGGTGGCCTCGCGCAGCCCCATCGCGTTCCACGCCGGGGCGAGGGTGGTACCGATCCAGTCGGACTGGAGCTGCCCCTTGGCGACCAGCATCCAGGTGCCGAACTCCGGCCCCTCCAGGGTGACTCCGGGGCCGACCCGGACCAACTGCGGCTCGGGGTGCGCGATCACCGCGAACTGGCTGCCGGGCACCCAGGACTTGGCGTGCTGCTTGAGGCCGACGGGGACCCGGTCGAGCTTGGTGACGGAGCCGAGGAGCGCGCCGGCGTGGATGTAGTGGGTGAGCAGCCGGCCGGCCGAGGCGAGCACGCCGGGACTGAGGTCGCAGGACGCCAGCTGCCTCAACTGCCGGGCCAGGACGGCGAGTCCGAGCGGGGGAAGATTCGGGCGGAACAGGGCGATCCGGTCGGTCTCCAGGATGGACCGGATCGTGTGCAGCCGTCGGTCGACGCCCTCGGACACGGCCTGCGAGGACACGACGACGACATGCCCGTGCTGGTCGATCAGGGCCTGCATCTCCGACAGCGCCTGGTCCAGCGGTCGTTGATCGAGGTCCCGCAGGACGACGGCGGGCAGGGTCCGTTCGTCCTGTGGCGGCAGCGCCATGTCGGCGCTGGTCACGGCAATGGCAGTTGGCACGCGCAGCTCCCCGTCTCACGCCTGTCGGCCCACCGGCATTACTCCGGCACACCGAGTCGACTTCACTGCGTGACTACCTCAGCACTGTAACCACGCCCCTGTGACCGGAGAACAGCGTTTCTGTAGCTGTGCGGCAACTGTCATCGCACACAACACGCCAAATCGGGGCAGGTCGCGCATCTGATCGCAACGAGAGCGCCGCGATCGATGCCGGGAGCGCCGAGACCGACGCCGGGAGTGCCGAGACCAGTGTCGGCGAAGTTGGTCTGGACCTCTTGACATCAGATTGGTCTGGACCAACTCTGGGACTCCAGCGGTGGCCACCGTCGGCACAGGCACAGGCACAGTCACAGGCACATCCCCTCCAAACTCCCCCACCGGAGGCATCAGTGGACCGCGCACCAGGCATGCCCGTACTCGGAAAAAGACGTCTGTGGGCCGGGGTCGCCCTGGCCGCCCTCGCCCTCTCCTTCGCGGGCACCGGCCAGGCGTCCGCCGCCGACATCAACAACGCCAAGAACGCCGGCTTCGAGTCGGGCCTGACCAACTGGACCTGTACGGCGGGCAGCGGCACGACCGTCTCGTCCCCGGTGCACAGCGGCGCCGCGGCCCTGAAGGGCACCCCGGCCGGCCAGGACAACGCCCAGTGCAGCGAGCCGGTGGCGGTGAAGCCCAACTCGACGTACACGCTGAGCGCTTGGGTGCAGGGCGGCTACTCCTACCTGGGCGTCACGGGCACGGGCACGACGGACGTGTCGACGTGGACCCCCGACACCACATCGTGGAAGCAGCTCTCGACGACGTTCACGACGGGCGCGTCGACCACGTCCGTCTCGGTGTACACGCACGGCTGGTACGGCCAGGCCGCGTACTACGCGGACGACATCTCGGTCTACGGCCCCGACGGCGGCGGTGGCAGCGACCCGGCCCCGACGGTCCCGGCGACACCGACGGGCCTGACGGTCTCCTCCACGACGTCCTCGTCGGTCTCCCTCGCGTGGAGCGCGGTGTCGGGAGCGACGGGCTACAACGTCTACCGCGGCGGCACGAAGATCACGGCGGTGACGGGAACGTCGGCCACCATCACGGGACTTGCTGCCTCGACGGCGTACTCCTTCCAGGTAACGGCGACCAACTCGGCCGGTGAGTCGGGCAAGTCGACGGCTGTGACGGGCACGACGACGGCGTCGGGCGGCAACGGCGGTACGGGGCTGCCGAAGCACGCGGTGACCGGTTACTGGCAGAACTTCAACAACGGCGCGACCGTCCAGAAGCTCTCGGCGGTCTCCTCCCAGTACGACATCATCGCGGTGGCCTTCGCGGACGCGACCTCGACCCCGGGCGCGGTCTCCTTCACGCTCGACTCGGCCGGCCTCGGCGGCTACACGGTCGACCAGTTCAAGGCGGACATCGCGGCCAAGCACGCGGCCGGCAAGAAGGTCGTCATCTCGATCGGCGGCCAGAACGGCACGATCTCGGTGAGCGACTCGACGTCCGCGACGAACTTCGCCAACTCCGTCTACTCCCTGATGCAGACGTACGGCTTCGACGGCGTCGACATCGACCTGGAGAACGGCATCAACGCGACCTACATGACACAGGCGTTGAGGTCCCTGTCGTCGAAGGCGGGCTCGTCGCTCGTCATCACGATGGCCCCGCAGACGATCGACATGCAGTCCACGTCGAACGCGTACTTCCAGACGGCCCTGAACATCAAGGACATCCTCACGGTCGTCAACATGCAGTACTACAACAGCGGCACGATGCTCGGCTGCGACGGCAAGGTCTACGGCCAGGGCACGGTGGACTTCCTGACGGCGCTGGCCTGCATCCAGCTCCAGGGCGGCCTCGCCCCGTCCCAGGTCGGCCTGGGCCTCCCGGCCTCCACGAGCGCGGCCGGCAGCGGCTACGTCTCCCCCACCATCGTGAACAACGCCCTCGACTGCCTCACCGCCGGCACCAACTGCGGCACCTTCAAGCCGTCGAAGACGTACCCCGACCTGCGGGGCGCGATGACGTGGTCCACCAACTGGGACGCGGCCGCGGGGAGTTCGTGGTCCAACTCGGTGGGGGCGCATGTGCACGCGCTGCCGTAGCACTCGGTGAGCGAGGAGGGGTGGGGAGCGCGGCCGCTGTCGGGTCGCGCTCCCCACCCCTCGATTAGGTTGACGTGATCATCCCTGACGTCGACCTCCGGCAGGTGCCTCGTATGCCTTTACCCACCCGGCTACCCACCCGGCTCGGGCTCCTCCGCGAACCGGACTTCGGACGCCTCTTCGCCGCCACCGCGCTCGGGCAGTTGGGCGACCGGATCATTTTCCTCGCCCTGCCGCTCGTCGCCATCGTGGCGCTGGACGCCGACGAGTTCCAGGTCGGACTGCTGACCGCGATGACCACGGCGGGTTCGCTGCTGGTCGGGCTGCCGGCGGGCGCGTGGGTGGACCGGATGCGGAAACGGTCGGTGATGATCAGCACCGATCTCACGCGGGCGCTGGTCCTCGTGACGGTGCCGGTGGCGTGGTGGGCGGGGCTGCTGACCGTGTGGTGGCTGTACGCGGTCGCATTGGTGCACGGGGTGCTGACGGTCTTCTTCGATGTGGCGTACGTCAGTTACCTGCCGCACTTGGTGGGGCGGGACAACCTCGTCGAGGGGAACGCGAAGCTCTCGGCGATCCGCTCGGTGACGAGCATCAGCGGGCCGGGGATCGCCGGGCCGCTGGTCGGGTGGGTCGGTGCGCCCGCGACGCTGCTGGTGAGCGCGGTCGGGATGGCGATGTCCGGGCTGCTGGCTATCGGTATCCGCAAGCAAGAACCCCAGCCGGAACGGGAGTTGGGGCCCGGCGAGCGGTCTCGGCTTGGCCGGGACATCAAGGAGGGCCTGAGGTTCGTCCTCAAGTACCCCGCCCTGCGCGCGATCATGCTGAGCGACGCGATCTTCAACCTCTTCCTGGTGCTGTACCAGACCATGCTTCTGGTCTTCCTGGACAGGGAGTTGGGCCTCGACTCCGCCGGCATCGGCCTCGTCCTCTCCGGGATGGGCTGCGGCGCCCTGCTGGGCGCGCTGTCGGCGACCCGGGTCGCACGGCGGGTCGGCCAGGGCCGGGTCATCTGGCTCGCGTCCCTCGTGACGTGCCCGCTGACCGTCCTGATGCCCTTGGCCCACCTGGGCTGGAGCGTGTGCGTGGCGGCGGCCGGCCTCGCCTCGCTCTCCTTCGGCGGAGTCGTCCGCGTCGTGGCCCAGTCGAGCTTCCAGCAGGCCCTCACCCCGGACCGGCTCCTGGGCCGCGTGAGCGCGACGGCCCGGTTCGTGTCCTGGGGCGGGATCCCGCTGGGCGGACTGCTGGGCGGGACGTCGGGCTCGGTGTTCGGCGCTACGGCGACCTTGTGGATCGGCGCGGCGGGCATGACGGCGAGCGTCCTCCCGAACTTCCTGTCACCGCTGCGTACGCTGCGCGCGCTCCCGACCCGAAGCGACGAACTCGACGCCGTGGCTTGAGAGTTCCCCTCGGTCCCCCTCCTGTCAGCCCCCGTCAGTCCTTCTTCCCACCCTCCGCGGCCTGCGCGGCGAGCCGCTCCACCAGGTCCTGCGCCTTGTCGACCGCGGTGTCGATCTGCTCGCTGTGCTTGCCGTCCGTCTTCTCGTCGACGAGATCCCCGGCCTTCTCCAGCCCGTCGGCGATCTTGTCCCCGTGCTCCTCGGCGATCTCCTCGGCCTTGTCCTTGAGCTTCCCCAGGTCTCCCAGGTTGTCGAACACGACAGTCCCCTCGCTGCGACAGGCTTACGCGGTCAAGGACATGGTCGTCACGCCCGGCCCCGGAGGACAAGGTGGCCCCGACGCGGATGCCCCGGCGGACGGAGGCGCGGGGCGGGGCGCGTTCGGGGCGCACCTGGGTCGGGGCGAGGGGTTCAGATCAGCGCCCCGACGACCCCGATCGCGAACAGCGTGAGGACCGCCGCCACGATCAGGCCGACCAACGCCATCGGTACGAGGGCGATCAGGCCCGCCGGGCGTCGTAGCACCGGCTTGCCGGGGTCGAGGGGCGGACGCCAGCCCCAAGTCGTGGGCGCGGGGAGGTCGTTGAGGACGGAGCGGGCGGAGAGGAGGTTCACCAGGAGCGTCACCGGGGTGATGAAGGCCGACAACGGGCCCCACCAGCCCAGCATCAGGGTGTCCGTCTGCATCCCGCGGAATATGGCCGTACCGCAGGTCTTGCAGAACACGCCCTGGTGGCGCAGGAATCGCATCATCACGATCATGCCCTGGTGGCCCCGGACACTGACCCGCGCGGCGGGGCCCGCGCCGCACACCTGGCACAGAGGGACGATCGGCGCGGGTACCGGCACGGCGCCCGGCGGGCCGTATGCCGGATGCGGTGTCCGGTAGGGCGCCGACTGGTACGGGTTCTGGTACGGCGCCTGGGTGGGGGGAACGGGCGGCGGGGTGGTCAACAAGGCCTCCGGCGAAGATCAAACAACCGGTGAGGCACCCTACCCGCCCCGCCTGTCGAGCCTCGCCGCCCCGGCGATCCCCCGGACCTGAAACATTTCTGTGGGCCCACCGCATCAGTACAAGTGAGGGCGGTGCTCGCAACAGCCCGCGAAAACAGGGGGATCAGGCATGAGACGACACGAACGTGCCGACGAGTACGCGGAGTTCGCCTCCGCGCGCGCCGGGCATCTCTACCGGTCCGCCTGTCTGCTGACCGCCGGGGACACGCATCTCGCCGAGGACCTGGTCCAGGAGACCCTCGGCAAGCTGTACGTCGGCTGGGGGCGGCTGACCCGGGTCGGCAACCCCGCCGGGTACGCCCAGACCGTCCTCACCCGCACCTACCTCGCCCACCAGCGGCGCCGCAGCAGCACCGAACGCGCCACCGACGACTTGCCCGACCTGCCCGACCCCGGCGCCCCCGGCTCCGACACACCGCTCCGGCTGACCCTGCTCCAGGCCCTCTCCCGGCTGCCCGCGAAGGACCGCGCCGTGGTCGTCCTGCGGTACTGGGAGGACCGGTCCGTCGAGGAGACCGCCGACGTGATGCACGTCAGCTCGGCCGCCGTACGCACCCGCTGCGTGCGCGCGCTCGGCCGGCTGCGCGAACTGCTCGGCGAGAACCTCGACGAGTACGCCCGCCCCTGACCGCCCGGCACATCCATCCCGCCAACACCCCCTATGCGAAACGGTGGTTCGCCATGCCCGACGCACACCCCAGCGACAGCGCCGACCCCTTCGAGACACGGCTCGCCGCCGGTCTCCGGGACGCGGGCGACGCCTTCGAGACCGACCGGGCCGCGCTCGTCACCGCGGGTGCCCTCAAGGGACGACGGCGGCTGCTACGACGCCGGAACGCCGCCGTCATCAGCGGCGCCGCCGGTATCGCCCTCGTCGGCGTCGGCACGGCCGTGCTCCTGCCGAGCGGCTCCCCCGACGTACAGGGTTCCCCGGCCACGTCCACCCGCGCCTCCGCCTCCTCAGCTCCCGCTCCCGTGTCCGGCAAGGACCTGTTCATGACGTTCGGACGCCTGGTGGGCGACGGCTCGTACACCAGGATCGAGACCCGTGGCACGGACGAGGGACCGGCGCCGTACGTCCATGCCGTCTACGACGACGGGAAGGGCAAGTCGGCCGTAGAACTGAGCCTGGGCCGGGTGGAGCCGGGGAGCGACGAGGCGCGGCAGGCCACCACGTGCCCGGCGAAGGTGTTCACGCACTACGACGCGTGCCGCACCAGCCGGCTGGCGGACGGTTCGGTGGTCATGGTCCTTCAGGGGTACGAGTATCCCGACCGCCGGGTGGACACCAAGTTGTGGAGCGCGGAACTCGTCACCCCGCAGGGGCAGCACGTCAGCGTGAGCGAGTGGAACGCCGCCGCCGAGAAGGACTCACCGATCACCAGGCCCCAACCGCCGCTGTCCCAGGCACGGTTGACGAAGCTCGTGGCTTCGAAGGAATGGCGGAAGGTCATCGACACGATTCCCGAGCCGGCGCCGACGGCGACCCCGGCACCGGGCGACACCGCGTTCGGCGCTCCCGTCGCCCCGACCCTCAAGAGCCTGCTGCCGAAGGGACTCACCGTCTCCGAGAGCAGCGGTGACGACACCGGGTTCGGTTATCTCGTCGTCGACGACGGCAAGGGCAAGAGTCTGGTCCAGGTCAACGTCCAGGCGAACATGTCGGACGACGAGGGCGACCTCTTCGGCTCGGACGCGGAAGTCCTGTCCGACGGCACGAAGGTCGCCGAGCACCAGGGGCCCGGCGAGAAGGGCGGCTCGGGTGTCGTGATGTGGACCGTCGACACCATCCGCACCGACGGCACACGCGTGGTGATCAGCGCCTTCAACTCCGGTGCCCAGGACACCCCTTCGACCCGCAAGACCCCGGCCCTGACGATGAAGCAGCTCCGGGCGATCGCCCTCAGCCCGACGTGGCGGTAATCCGGCCACCGACTTGGGACGCCCTTGACCTGACCATGCCAACACATCAACATAGGCGCCACACAGGAACACCCGGAGGAACCCGCACAGGAACTCCCCACCCGCACGCCGTACTTCACGCACGTCGCACTGAAACACCCCCCAACTCCAGCAAGGAGATTTCATGCGACTCCGGATACGCGGCTCAGGCACCCGAGGCGGCACCCCGAGCGGCACCCGCAGCGGCAGACGCACCGCCGCGCTCGCCGCCCTGATGGCCCTCGCCCTCGCCGCCCCCGTCTCGGCGGCCACCGCGTCCAAGGCCACCGCCGACAGCACGCGCCGGGCCACGCCGGCCGCGGACGACATCCGCCAGTACGAGATCCACGTCGACCACAACACCCCGGTCACGCGTACGGCCATCGCGGCGGCCGGCGTCACCGTGGACGAGTCCGACGAGGAGACCGTGGTCGTCTCCGGCCGCGCGGCCCAGATCGAGCGGCTGCGCCAACAGGGCTACGCCGTCTCGCTGTTGGGCTCCGCCCCGGACCGTTCCTCGGCCGCGGACGGCGCACGGCTCCTCGACTTCCCCTCGGCCGACGCGAAGTACCACAACTACGCCGAGGCGAACGCGGAGATCGACCAGCGGCTCGCCGCCTACCCGGGCATCATGAGCAAGAAGGTCATCGGCAAGTCGTACCAGGGCCGGGACATCGTCGCCATCAAGGTCAGCGACAACGTGGCCACCGACGAGAGCGAACCCGAAGTCCTCTTCACCTTCCACCAGCACGCGCGCGAACACCTCACGGTGGAGATGGCGTTGTATCTGCTGCGCGAGCTGGGCGCGGGCTACGGCACCGACTCCCGCGTCACGAACATCGTCAACAGCCGCGAGATCTGGATCGTGCCGGACCTCAACCCGGACGGCGGCGAGTACGACATCGCCACCGGCGCCTACCGGTCCTGGCGCAAGAACCGCCAGCCCAACTCCGGTTCCTCATACGTCGGTACGGACCTCAACCGGAACTGGAACTACAAGTGGGGCTGCTGCGGCGGCTCTTCGGGCTCGACCTCGTCCGAGACCTACCGGGGCGCGTCCGCCGAGTCAGCGCCCGAGGTGAAGGTGGTCGCGGACTTCGTGCGCGGCCGGGTCGTCGGCGGGAAGCAGCAGATCACCGCGGGCATCGACTTCCACACGTACAGCGAACTCGTGCTGTGGCCGTTCGGGTACACGTACTCCGACACGGCGACCGGGATGACCGCGGACGACGCCGCCGCGTTCAAGGCGGTCGGGCAGAAGATGGGCGCGAGCAACGGGTACACGGCCGAGCAGTCCAGCGACCTGTACATCACGGACGGTTCGATCGACGACTACCTCTGGGGCAGTCAGAAGATCTTCGACTACACCTTCGAGATGTATCCGACGTCCAGTTCCGCGGGCGGTTTCTACCCGCCCGACGAGGTGATCGAGCGGGAGACCTCCCGGAACCGGGACGCGGTGTTCCAACTGCTGGAGAACGCCGACTGCATGTACCGGTCCATCGGCAAAGAGTCCCAGTACTGCGGCTAGCCGGTCCCCGCAGTCAGACCGGCCGCCCCTCGCACTGAGACCGGCCGGCCCTCGTACGAGGACTGGCCGGTCGGTCGGTCCGACCGGCTAGTCCTCGCGGACCTCGGCCTCCGCCGCGGCGAGCGCCGCCTCGTCCACCTCGTCGGACCCGTCGGCCTCGTCCTCGTCACCGTCGTCGAAGTAGGCGTCGAGAACCGCGTCCAGCTGCGTCTCCCACTCGGCGAACCTGCTCCTGGCCGCGGCCTCGATCTCGATCGGGTACCAACGGCGGTCGGGCGTGTGCACGGTGATGGTGAACCGCTTGCCGAAGCGCGGGGACTCGGTCTCTATCGCGCCGATCTCGTCCCAGCGGAACTCGCAGGCCTGGTCGTCCAGGCGCAGTCGTACGCCCTTCCCGTCCGCGACGATCGCCGCACGGCGGTCGGACGCCTCGAAGACCGGCCCGTCGCTCTCGGACGAACCCTCGCCGTCTTCCTCGGCGTCGGCGTCGCCATCGTCCTCGGCAACGGCCTTCTCCAGGTCGGCCTTCCCGGCCGGCGACTTCTCGGACCCTTCCGACTCGTTCGGTTCCTCCGGTGCCGCCGGCTTCTCGGCCTTCGCGTCCTCCGGCTCCGCGTCTCCCGGCTTCGTGTCCTCCGGCTGGTCGGAGGACACGGCGGGTGCGGTGAGCCCGGGGACGAAGGCCGGGTCGAATCCGGCGCCCTCCAGGGGCTGGCTGCTCGAACCTATGCGCTGCTCCACAGCGCGAAGTATGGTCGACGATCCTGTGTCGGGCACAGCCAGCCCCAACTTTGTTATCAGACGCCTACAAGCGGCTTACACGAACACACTGAGCACAGCCGCCACCGCGAACCCCGCCACCGACAACACCGACTCCAACACCGTCCACGTCTTCAACGTGTCCCGCTCACTGATCCCGAAGTACTTCGCGACCATCCAGAAGCCGCCGTCGTTGACGTGCGAGGCGAAGATCGACCCCGCCGAGATGGCCATGATGACCAGCGCGACGAAGGCCTGCGAGTGGTCGCCCTCGGCAAGGAGCGGGGCCACGATGCCCGCCGTCGTGACGATCGCGACCGTCGCCGAACCCTGTGCGACCCGTAGTACCAGCGAGATCAGGTACGACAGGACCAGCACCGGCAGGCCCACGTCGTGGAACGTGTCCGAGAGAGCCTGCGCGACCCCGCTCGCCTTGAGGACGGCACCGAAGACCCCGCCCGCGCCGACGACCAGGATGATGTTGCCGACCGGCTTGAGGGACGCGGTGGAGACGGTCTCCAGGGACTTACGGGACCAGCCCCGACGTAGACCCAGGAGGTAGTACGCGAGGAGGAGCGCGATCGTCAGGGCTACGAAGGGGCTGCCGAAGAACTCGACCACCGAGCGACCCGTCGACGGGTCGAAGGCGATCGACGAGAAGGTGGCCGCGAGGATCAGGACGAGGGGCGTACCGATGATCGCGAGGACCGTGCCCAGCGACACCGGCTTCTCCTGCGGTACGACACCGGACTCCCGCTGTTCGTCGATGACGGCCTGCTTCGCCTCGGCCGCCGCCTCGACCATGTCCTGCGGTACGGCGACGAAGATCCGCTTGCCGACCCAGGCGGCGTAGGCCCACGCGGCGAGCACGGCGGGGATGCCGCAGACGATGCCCATGAGGATGACCCAGCCGAGCTGGACGTGGAGCAGACCGGCCGCGGCCACCGGACCGGGGTGCGGCGGCAGGAACGCGTGGGTCATCGACAGGCCCGCGAGCAGCGGCAGGCAGTACAGCAGGATCGACTTGCCGCCGCGCTTGGCGGCCGCGTACACGATCGGCGCGAGGACGAAGATGCCGACGTCGAAGAAGACCGGGATGCCGAAGATCAGGCCGGTGAGGCCCATGGCGAGGGGCGCTCGCTTCTCACCGAAGAGGTTCAGCAGCCGGGACGCCAACACCTCGGCCCCGCCGCTGACTTCGAGGATCGCGCCGAGCATCGTGCCCAGGCCGATGATGATCGCGACATGGCCGAGGATGCCGCCCATGCCGGACTCGATGGTGGAGACGGCGTCGGAGCGCTGGACCGTGCCGAAGAGCTCGGTGACGGAGAGGCCGGCGAGCAGGCCGACGGTTATGGAGACGGCGAGGAGGGCCACGAAGGGCTGGAGTCTGACCTTGATGATCAGGAAGAGGAGGAGCGCGATCCCGAGGGCGGCGACCGTCAACAGGCCTGCCGTGCCGTCGAGTAGGAGGAGGAGTCCTCCGGTGTGGGGTGGTGTCGCGGGGGCGGTGGCGGCGAGCGGTAGGGACATGGTGGGGGTCCTCGTTGTCGTCGTAAGAACATGCGGCTTTCGGGCAGGGGGGATCGCGGCGCGGCACCCCTGGGGGCGCCGAACCGTCGTACGGTGTGCGGGAGTTGGAGCGGTACCGACTAGGTGCTAGCTCAGGACGGCCAGCGCGTCGATCTCGATGAGCAGGCCGGCGGGCAGGCCGACGTAGACGGTCGTGCGCGCGGCGGGCACCTCGACCCGCCCCTCGAAGTACTCGTTGTAGATGGCGTTCATCTCGGCGAAGTGGTCCACGTCCGTCAGATAGACGCGGATCATCATCGCGTCCTCCCAGCTCGCGCCGCCCTCCTCCAGGATCGCCTCGACGTTGGCCAGGGTCTGGAGGGTCTGCTCGCGCAGGGTCGGGCCGGCCGGGGTCGGCGGCTTGCCCTCCTCTGCGGGGAGGAAGCCGACCTGGCCGGCGACCTGGAGGATGTTGCCCTTGCGGACGCCGTGCGAGAACTTCGCGGGCGGGGCGGTGTGGGTCTTGGGGGTGAGGGCGGTCTTGTCGGTCATTCGGTGTCCCTGGTGGTAGTTCGGCCGGAGTACTCACCACTGATGGCGTCCGCCGTGCGACGGACCAGGGGGAGCAGGGTGAGGAGTTCGTCGGCGGTGACGACGACGTTGGGCGCGGAGACCGACATCGCGGCGGCCACCCGTCCGTCGGCGCCCCTGATCGGCGCGGCGACGCAGTTGATGGACTCTTCGTGGCCGCCGAGGTCGGTGGCCCAGCCCTGTTCCCGCACCTTCTCCAACTCCCGTAGGAAAGCAGGGGCGTTGGGGGTGGAGCGGACGGTGTACATGGGGTATTCGAGCTTGTCGGCGAGCACCCGGCGCTCGCCCTCCGGGAGGTCGGCGAGCAGCAGCTTCGCGACACCCGCGACCGTGATGGCGACGGGCTTGCCGATCCGCGAGTACATGCGCACCGGGTAGCGGCTCTCCACCTTGTCGATGTAGAGGACCTCGTTCTCCTCGTACACCGCGAGGTGGACGGTGTGACCGCACTGCTCGTTCAGCCGGACGAGATGGGGGTGGGCGATCTCGCGGATGTCGAGGTTCTCCATCGCCTCCTGGGCGAGGGCGATGAGGCGGGCGCCGAGGCGGTAGCGCTGGTCGGACTGGCGGTAGACCAGGCCGTGTTCGTGCAGGGTGCGCAGGAGGCGCAGGGCCGTCGACTTGTGGACGTCGAGACGCTCGGCGACCTTGCCGAGGTCGGCGGGGCCCTCGGCGAGCAGCGGCAGGATGCTGAGCGCGCGGTCGACGGTCTGACTCATGGCGTACATACCTCCTCGTCGGCCCAGTCGGCGGCGTCGGTCCAGCCGGGGCCGAGTCGAAGTCTCCCCCACGCCTGGTCGTCGAGGGCGACCAGCCGGTCGGCGTGGTCGCGGACCGGGGGCGCGGCGAGGTCGCCGGGCACGGTGAGGGCGGCGGCGGCCGTGAGATGCCCGTGCCGCAGCCGGTCCCGTACGGGAAGTCCCCGCAGGGTCGCGGAGAGGAACCCGGCGGCGAAGGCGTCCCCGGCACCGACCGCGGCGACGACGTCGACGTGCGGCGCGGGCACGAAGGTGACGTCACCCCGGTGGAAGACGGTCGCCCCGCGCCCGCCCTGCTTGACGACGAGCGTCTCGGGGTCGGGGAACGCGTCCCGTACGGCATCGGCCCCGACGAGCCCCCAGACCTCGGCGGCCTCGTCCTCGCCGACGAACACGAGGTCGGCGCCACGCGCCAACTCCAGCAGCACACTCGGCCCGTCGGCCGAACGCCCCAGCGCGGGCCGGTGGTTGACGTCGAACGAGATCAGCGGGCGGTGCGCGCGGATCGCGGTCAGCTCACGGACCAGGCCGAGACAGTCGGCGGACAGCATCGGGGTGATCCCGGACAGATGCAGCACCCGCCCGGCCCGTACGGCGGCCAGGTCCACGTTCGCGACGCCCATCGCGGAGGCGGCGGACCCGGCCCGGTAGTACGCGACCTCGTGCGCGTCGGTGGCCCGGTCCCCGGCGGTGCGGAAGTAGATACCGGTCGGCCGCGCGGGATCACGCCGTACGGCCGACACATCCACCCCGTACCCCCCGATGGTCTCGACGAGATGGTCACCGAAGCCGTCCGCCCCCACCCGGCTGACCCACCGGACGGAGTGCCCGGCGGCGGCCAGCACGCAGGCGACATTCGACTCGGCGCCGCCGATGGCGCGATCGAAGGACGGCACGTCGGCGAGGCGGCCAGGCCGGCCGGGTAGGAACGTGACCATGGACTCGCCCAGCGCTACGACGTCCACGACGTCACGGGCGGCGGTGGACTGTCCGTCGGCGGTCACGATGGTGATGGCTCCTCGTCCGGTGCGCCGGGGGCGGCGGCTCCGTTGACCCGGTGTTGGGCGAGATGTTAGACAGCGGTAAGCGATATACGCAATGAAGGTTGCAGAGATTGCAACACTCCAGCTCAGGGAGGCCCCATGGTCCGCGACACCGGTACCGAAGCGCTCGCCCGGCTCGCCGGGGAACGCGTCGACCACCGTTTCAAGGGCCTCCCCCCGGACGCGGACGGCCTCACCGTCACCGAGCTGGCGGCCCAGCGCCGCAACCTCTTCACCGACGGCTTCACCACCCCCGTCCTCGCCCTCTCCGCCGAGCGCCTGGACCACAACCTCCGCCTCATGGAGACCTACGCGACCCGCCACGGCCTGGCCTTCGCCCCGCACGGCAAGACCTCCATGGCCCCCCAGCTCTTCCACCGCCAACTGGCCCACGGCGCCTGGGGCATCACTCTCGCGGTCCCCCACCAGGTGCGCGTGGCAAGGCAGTTCGGAATCGACCGCATCTTCCTCGCGAACGAACTGGTCGACCCGTCGGCCCTGAAGTGGATCTCCTCCGAACTGGACGCCGACGCCGACTTCCGCTTCATCTGCTACGTCGACTCCGTGCGCGGCGTCGAGTTGATGGACGCGGCCCTGCGCGGCGCCGCCCGCCCACTGGACGTCGTCGTCGAACTGGCCGCAGGCGAGGGCGCCCGCACCGGCGTGCGCACGGAGGCGGAGTGCGCGGCGGTCGCGGACGCGGTGGCCGCCGTAGGGACACTGCGGTTGGTGGGGGTCGCCGGGTACGAGGGGGAGGTGCCGGAGGCGGATCCCGGGCGGGTGCACGCGTGGTTGCGTCAACTGACGGCGCTCGCCGTGGACTTCGACAAGGACGGACGCTTCTCGGGATCCGGGCTCGACGAGATCGTGGTCAGCGCGGGTGGCAGCGCGTGGTTCGACGCGGTGGCCGATGTCTTCGCCGAGCTGCCCGAACTCTCGCTCCCCGCACTGAAGTTGCTACGGTCCGGCGCCTACGTCTCGCACGACGACGGGCACTACCGCGAGATCACCCCGTTCACCCGCATCCCCGAAGAGGGCGCCCTGGAGCCCGCGTTCCGGCTCTGGGCGCAGGTCGTCTCCCGCCCCTCCCCCGAGCAGGCCTTCGCCAACGCGGGCAAGCGGGACGCGGCCTACGACCTCGACCTCCCCGTCGCCCAGGTCGTCCGCCGCGACGGCACCGAACGCCCGGCCACCGGCGTCGAGGTGACGGGGCTGTCCGACCAGCACGCCTGGCTGCGGACGGCTCCGGGGGCGGACCTTGAGGTGGGTGACTGGATCGGGATGGGGCTGTCCCACCCGTGCACGTCCTTCGACAAGTGGCAGCTGATCCCGGTGGCGGAGGCGGACGGGACGGTCGTCGACTACATCCGTACGTTCTTCTAGAAGCCGTTCTGGACCCAGCTGGAGGCATGGGCATGGAAGAGCTGGTCATCCGGGACGCGGACGTCGTCGACGGCAGCGGTGGACCGTCCTACCGCGCCGACGTGGTGATCGACGGCGGACGGATCGTCTCGATCGTGCAGGAGGCCGCGGCGGCGGGCTGCCAACGCCCCAAGGCACGCCGGGAGTTGGACGCCGAGGGCCTGGTCCTCTCCCCCGGCTTCATCGACATGCACGCCCACAGCGACCTGGCCCTGCTCCGCGACCCGGACCACAGCGCCAAGGCCGCGCAGGGGGTGACCCTCGAAGTCATCGGCCAGGACGGGCTGTCGTACGCCCCCGTCGACGACCGCACGCTCGCGGAGGTGCGCCGGGCGATCACCGGGTGGAACGGGTACGGGGACGACATCGACTTCGACTGGCGGTCGGTGGGCGAGTACTTGGACCGGCTGGACTCCGCTTTCGGTGGGCGTGGAGTGGCGGTCAACGCGGCCTACTTGATCCCGCAGGGCACGGTCCGGATGCTCGCCGTCGGCTGGGAGGACCGGGAGGCGACTCCCCAAGAGCTGGACCGGATGCGGCAGTTGGTCGCCGAGGGCATGGAACAGGGCGCGGTCGGCATGTCGTCCGGGCTCACCTACACCCCCGGCATGTACGCCAAGGACGCCGAACTCACCGAACTCTGCCGGGTGGTGGCGTCCTACGACGGCTACTACTGCCCGCACCACCGCTCGTACGGAGCGGGCGCGCTGGAGGCGTACGCGGAGATGGTGGAGCTGACCCGGGAGGCCGGCTGCTCCCTCCACCTCGCCCACGCCACCATGAACTTCGGCGTGAACGAGGGCCGGGCACCGGAGTTGCTGACCCTCCTAGACGAGGCCCTGGCGACCGGCGCGGACATCAGCCTCGACACCTACCCTTACACCCCCGGCTGCACAACTCTCGTGGCGATGCTGCCGAGTTGGGCGAGCGAGGGCGGCCCCGAGGAGATCCTGAAGCGCCTGGCGGACGACGAGACCGCCGACCGTATCCGCCACCACCTGGAGGTGATCGGCTCGGACGGCTGCCACGGGGTGCCGATGGAGTGGGACACGATCGAGATCGCAGGGGTCGAGAACCCCGAACTGGCGGACTACGTAGGCCGCCGCCTCGACAGCTGGCCCACGGCCCGCCACCTCCTCCTCGCCGACCGCCTCGCCCCGTCGATCCTCCAGCACGTGGGCCACGAGGAGAACGTCCGCCAGATCATGCGCCACCGCGTCCACACCGGCGGCTCCGACGGCATCCTCCAGGGCGCGAAGCCGCATCCACGGGCGTACGGCACGTTCCCGGAGTATCTCGGCCGGTACACAAGGGAGTTGGGCGTGCTCTCCCTGGAGGAGTGCGTGGCCCACCTGACGTCCCGCCCGGCGGCACGCCTGCGCCTGCCGGACCGGGGCCTGGTCAAGGAGGGCTACCGCGCGGACCTGGTGCTGTTCAACCCCGCGACGGTGGCGGCGGGTTCGACGTTCGAGGAGCCGCGCAGACTGCCGACCGGCATCCCCCACGTCCTGATCGACGGCCGTTTCGTGATCGAGGACGGCCGGCGGACGGACGTACTGGCGGGGCGGTCGGTCCGTCGCAGTCCCGTGCGACGGAACGCCAACTCCCGCTCCTGACCTACACCTTGGGGATAGCCCCTGCCCTACGGCTTAGGAAGCGTGCAGGTGGACGCACTGAGGGCGAGCACGTTGGCCGAGGTGAAGCACCCCGGGATGTTGTACGTCTCCTCGGCGTAGTTGATCCCCTCGCGCACAGTCACCTTGCCGCTCTCATCAACCTCACACGGATTGTCGACCGTGCAGGTCTCCCCGTCCTCGTTACCCGTGTTGTTGACCGCGACGACCTGCCCAGTGCTGGTGTCGATCACCGGAGACCCGGACGTACCACCGATCGTGTTGCACGCGGAGGTGTAACGGACCGAGTCCTTCCAGGTCCAGTCCCCCTCCTTCAGCCGGTACACGAACCCGTCGATGCTGCAGCTGTAGATCGTCTTCCAGTACCCGGAGACGACCTTGATCGCGGTACCCGCGGTCGGGTGCGTGGCGCTGACGGTGAGCGGGCTGATGCCGTACGCGCTCTTGATCGCCGCGTACGTCGTGGTCGTGCGGTAGATCGTCACGTCCGTGTCGGTCATCGTCGAGTAGACGACCTGGTTGGCCCGGAGCGTGGCGACCTTCGTGCCGGCCGAGTTCAGCAGCCCGAAGGTACGGCTGGAGGACTGGCCGGTGATGACCTCGCCGGGGTCCGGGAACCCGGTCTCCAGGCAGTGGCCGTTGGTCATGACCAGCGCCGGAGCGGTGTCGGTCGAGTTCGGGAAGCGGATGACCGAGCCGGAGCAGTTGCTGAGCGAGACGATGCCGGCGAAGTCGACGGTCACCGCGGCGGCCTTCGGCGCCACCTGGGGTGCGGCGACCGCGGGTGCCACGCCCGCCCCGGCGATGGCCAGGGTGGAGAGCGCGGCAAGGAGAGGCTTGTTCATGTGGGGGTCCCCTCTTATGACGAGACGACCGGAGATCTTCCGGCCGCCGTCTTTTTGTCATGAGCATTGTGATCGCGGAGAGGGGTGGGGGCAAGGAGCGGTTTCCGGCCGTTCGCGACGGTGTCTCATGTGGCGGAAAGCACGAGCCAAGTCTCGTTACCGCGCCGTAAGCTCACCGACATGCAGGTGATCCAGTCGACCAAGCTCTCCAACGTCTGTTACGAGATCCGGGGCCCGGTTCTCGAAGAGGCGATGCGTCTGGAGGCGGCAGGCCACCGCATCCTGAAGCTCAACACGGGCAACCCGGCCGCGTTCGGGTTCGAGTGCCCGCCCGAGATCCTGGAGGACATCCTCCGGAACGTGTCGTCGGCGCACGGGTACGGCGACGCGAAGGGCCTGCTGGCCGCCCGCCGCGCGGTCGTCATGCACAACCAGACCCTGGGCATCGAGACGGACGTAGAACACGTCTTCATCGGCAACGGCGTCTCCGAGCTCATCGTCATGGCGATGCAGGGCCTGCTCGACGACGGCGACGAGGTCCTCGTACCGTCGCCGGACTACCCGCTGTGGACCGCCGCCGTCTCGCTCTCCGGCGGGACCGCCGTCCACTACCGCTGCGACGAGCAGTCCGACTGGATGCCCGACCTCGCCGACGTGGAGCGCAAGGTCAGCGACCGCACCAAGGCGATCGTCATCATCAACCCGAACAACCCGACCGGCGCGGTGTACGACGAGGCGATGGTCAAGGGCCTCACCGACATCGCCCGCCGCCACAACCTCCTCGTCTGCTCCGACGAGATCTACGACAAGATCCTCTACGACGGCGCCACGCACACCCCGACCGCGAAGGTCGCCCCGGACCTGCTGACCCTCACGTTCAACGGGATGTCGAAGGCGTACCGAGTAGCCGGTTACCGGGTGGGGTGGATGTCGATCTCCGGGCCGCGTGCGCACGCCGACTCCTACATCGAGGGTCTGACGATCCTGGCGAACATGCGGCTCTGCGCGAACATGCCCGGGCAGCACGGGGTCGTCGCCGCGCTCAGTGGGCGGCAGACCATCAATGACCTGGTGCTGCCGGGCGGGCGGCTGAAGGAGCAGCGGGATGTGGCGTACGAGCTGCTGACCCAGATCCCGGGTGTGACCTGCGTGAAGCCGAAGGGGGCGCTGTATCTGTTCCCTCGGCTGGATCCGCAGGTGTTCAAGGTCAAGGACGACCGGCAGATGGTCCTCGACCTGCTGCGCCAGGAGAAGATCATGGTCGTCCACGGCACCGGGTTCAACTGGTCCGAGCCCGATCACTTCCGGGTCGTGACACTGCCGTCGGTCGGGGATCTGCGGGACGCGGTGACCCGGATCGGGAACTTCCTGGACGGGTACGGCCAGCCGTAAACCTCCCCGGTCGGCCTTCTTCCGGCCATTTTTTCAGCCAGCACAACTTTAGACGAGATCTAAGCTAGGATGGTTTCCTGTCTGAGCACAGGAGACCATGCCATGTACGAGCCGATCCGCAGCAAGTCGGTCCACAGCACGGTGGCCCGCACCCCTTCCTCCGACTTTCCTCATCGGTCGCGCGAGGAGGAGCTTGATATTCAGCTTGCGGGGCATCTTGCTGCGCTGCTTGCGGTGACTGATGAACTGCGGGCGCTTGAGCCTTCCGACGAGCTGGACGTGGCTGCGGAGCGGCTTGCCGGGCAGTTGACGCGGTTGCGGGGGGCTTCGCCGAGTCGGGCGTTGGCTGCGGGCGCGGCTACGTCCCGATTGGACGCTCTGCACCAGCGCGCGCACGCGCTTGCCGGGCGGGCGTTGGTTGTTGCGGCGTCGCGGGCTGACACGGCTGCGGCGATTTTGTCTGCTGAGCGGATGGACGCCCACGCGGTTACTGCGGTGGCCTGAGCTTTCGCGCCTCATCGCCGTAGGGGTTCTGTGCGCTTGCGGGTGCGCGCCCGTCGTGGCTTGTCGCGCAGTTCCCCGCGCCCCTGAAAGCCACGAGCGCAGGCGCGTTGCAGCCGGTCGCGCCCACGCGGCGGAGCCGCGCATCGATACAGCCCCGCGCCCCTTAAAAGCAGCCGTGTTGATCCGGGACCCGGACGACACCTCCCGTTCATCCCATTCCTCGGGGAATGTTGGGTTCCGCGAGCACGCTGCCCCTCGTGAGACGTATCGCGGGAATCGTCCTTGCGGTGTTGCTGATCGGTGGCGTGGTGGCAGCCGTCGTAGCGGGCCGGGACAACGGGGACAAGGGCACGGCAACGAAGACCGTGCGTGGTGTGATCGGTTCGGAGAAGGCGGACTTCTTCGCCGATCCCGATGTGGTGAAGGCCCTCGCCGCCAAGGGCTTCACCGTGAAGACGGAGACCTCCGGGTCCTGGGCCATGGAAGGGCTCGACCTCAAGGGGTACGACTTCGCCTTCCCCTCCAGTCAGGCTCCGGCCGACGCGCTCGCGGACAAGTACAAGGTCCAGCAGCCGTTGCCCCGGCCCTTCTACTCGCCGCTCGTCGTCGTGGCCCACCGCAGCGCCGCCCAGGTGCTCGCGGACAACGGGCTCGCCACGCTCGACAGCGGCAAGGATCGCGGCACGCTGAAGATGGCTGCCTATCTCGATGCCGCCAAGCGGGATCTGACCTGGCAGCAGCTCAAGGGGGCTTCTCAGCATGGGGAGTTGACCGGCACCCTCTACATCGCCACCACCGACCCCGAGACCTCCAACTCCGGTGCCCTGTACCTCGCCGCCGCCTCCTACGTCGCCAACGGCGGGCGGGTGGCCGCGAGTAGCGCCGATGTGGATCGCACCGCGCCGCTCATGCACAAGCTGATCAGCGTGCAGGGGGCCCAACAGTCCAGCTCCGACGCGCCGTTCAGGGACTTCATCAGCGGCGCCGGCAATCCGCTGGTCCTCGTCTACGAGTCCCAGGTGGCCTCATTGCTCCTCGACAAGCAACCGGTCGGCGACCTCGTCGTGCTCTACCCGGACACCACGGCCAACAGCGACCACACCGTCGTGCCGCTCACCCCGGAGGGCCGCGAGCTGGGTCAACTCCTCAGCAGCGACCCGACGTTGCGGGGGCTCGCCGTGCGGCACGGGTTCCGGCCGCAGGGTGACACCGCCGAGTTCGTCGCGGCCACCGCCGCCCACTCCAGCTATCTCAACCAGACGCTGACCGGCGTCCGGCAGGCGCCCGTGCCCACCTCCAAGGTGCTGCACGACATGGCGCGCCGGGCGCGCGGTTGAACGGGGGGACCGATATGAGCAGCAGTTTCAACACCAGCCAGAACAGCAGTCAGCACACCCAGAGCGGGGACGACGTCTTCACCCTCACCCCGCCGGAGGCCGTCGCGCCGGTGCCGAAGGAGAGGGCCGGCGGGCTTGTCCCCGTGGACGAGAGCGTCCGTACGGACATGGCCCAGAAGGCCGCCGCCTACATCGAGGGGCTTGCCTCGCTCGATGCCCGGTCGCCCGAATTCGCGGGCAAGGTCGGGGAGATCAGCGCGCTCGGTGCCGGTGAGATGCGCACCGCCACCGCTCAGTCCAACCGCATGTTGGAGCGGACCGTGCGGAGTCTGCCGTCCAAGGGCGGGGACGCTCAGTCGCAGGTCGCCGGGTCGCTCGTCGAACTCCGGCGTGTGGTCGAGGACTTGGACCCGCGTGACCTGCCCGCCTCCAAGGGGCGGAAGTTCCTGTCCCGGCTGCCGGGCGGCAACAAACTGCGCGACCACGTCGCCAAGTACGCCTCCGCGCAGGGGACTCTCAACAAGATCGTGGGCTCGTTGCGCGGCGGCCAGGACGAACTCCGGCGTGACAACGCCGCGTTGCAGACCGAGCGGGTCCGCCTCTGGGAGACCATGGGCAAGCTCCAGGAGTACGTCGTCCTCACCCAGGCCCTCGACACGGCCGTCGAGCAGCACATCACCGGCGTCGAGGCCGCCGACCCGAGCCAGGCCGACACCCTGCGCGCGGACGTCCTCTTCCCGGTCCGGCAGAAGCACCAGGACCTGCTCACCCAGCTCGCGGTGTGCGCGCAGGGCTACCTGGCGATGGACGTCGTGCGGCGGAACAACGACGAGCTGATCAAGGGTGTGGACCGGGCCGCGACCACTACCGTCTCCGCCCTCCGGATCTCGGTCATGCTCGCCTCCGCGCTCGACAACCAGCGCAAGGTCGTCGACCAGGTCAACGCCCTGCGCGGCACGACCGAGGACCTCATCCGGGGCAACGCCGAGATGCTCTCCACGCAGAGCGGCGAGATCCAGCGCATCGCGGCCGACCCGGCGGTGGGCGCGGAGACGCTGCGTACGGCGTTCCAGCAGATCTACCGCACTCTCGACGCGATCGACACCTACAAGGTCCAGGCGACCGAGGTGATGGCCGCGACCGTGGAGTCCCTGACGTCCGAACTCCAGAACGCCAGCACGTACTTGGAGCGCAGCCGCTCGCAGAGCGCGCTGGAGGGTGGGCTCGGATGAGACGCCTTCTCGCCCTCGCGCTCGGTACGGTCGCGCTGCTCACCGCGTGTACTTCACAGTCCAAGCAGCCCGCGACCGACAACAACACCCCCAAGCCCGGCACCCTCCGCGTCCTCGCCTCCAGTGAACTCAGCGACATGACCCCGGTGTTCGACCGGGTCCGCAAGGACACCGGCATCACGATCCGCCCCACCTACATGGGCACCCTGGACGCGGTGGACCTGCTGGCGAAGGGCAAGGTCGACGGCCAGTACGACGCCCTGTGGCTGTCCTCGAACGACTATCTGCGGCTACGGCCCGACGCGGCGAAGAAGGTCGTGTCCGAGACCTCGATCATGTCCAGCCCGGTCGCGATCGGCGTCAAGACCGCCACCGTCAGGACACTGGGCTGGACGCCCGACAAGGTGACCTGGTCCCAGATCGAACAGGCCGTCCAGGACGGCAGGTTGACCTACGGCATGACGGACCCGGCCCGCTCCAACTCCGGGTTCTCGACCCTCATCTCCGTGGCCTCCGCCCTCTCCGGCGCCCAGTCGGCGCTCACCGACGCGGACGTCACCAAGGCGACTCCCCGGCTGAAGGAGTTCTTCAAGGGGCAGAAGCTGACGTCGGGTTCGTCGGGCTGGCTGGCGACGGCCTACGAACGCCGGGGAAACGTCGATGCGTTGCTCAACTACGAGTCCGTCCTCAAGGGCATCCCGGGCCTGACGGTGATCCGCCCGAGCGACGGAGTCGTCACCGCCGACTACCCGCTGACCTCCCTCGCCTCGACGGACACCACGACCCGCGAGAACGTCCGTCGGGTCACGACCGACCTGCGCACGGACGCCCTCCAGAAGCTGATCACCACCCGCACGCACCGCCGCCCGGTCGTCACCTCCGTACCGCCCGCGTCCGGCCTGGACACCAGCCGACGGCGTGAACTCCCGTTCCCCGGCAGCCGGTCCGTCGCCGACGGGCTCCTCGACTCGTACGAGAACAAGCTGCGCCGGCCCTCGCGGACCGTGTACGTGCTCGACACCTCTGGTTCGATGGAGGGCGACCGGCTGTCCCGGCTGAAGAAGGCGCTCTCCGATCTGACCGGGGACTTCCGGCAGCGCGAGGAGGTCACGCTGATGCCGTTCGGGTCGGCCGTGAAGAGCGTCAGGACACATGTGGTGAGCCCGAGCGATCCGCAGGCCGGGCTGAACGCGATCCGCAAGGACACGAAGGCGCTCAGCGCGGACGGGGCCACCGCGATCTACACCTCGCTGGAGAAGGCCTACGAGCATCTCGGTACCGGCGGCGACACGTTCACCTCGATCGTGCTGATGACCGACGGCGAGAACACAACCGGCGCCAAGGCGAAGGAGTTCGACGGCTTCTACGGTCAACTCCCCACCGCCCAGCGGGACATCCCCGTCTTCCCCATCCTCTTCGGCGACTCGGACGAGGCGGAGCTCCAGCACATCGCCGACCTGACCGGCGGCCGGCTCTTCGACGCCCAACAGGGCTCGCTGGACGGCGCCTTCGAGGAGATCCGTGGCTATCAGTAAGTTCCTGGGCTACTTGGAGTCCCGCAAGAACCTCACCGGCAGCGCCTGCGGGCTCGTCGGGCTGGTGCTGACGTTCACGGGTGTGGCGGGACCGTACTGGCCGGTCGTGGTCGTCGGCCTGTACGGCGCGGGTGCGTTGATCGCCCCGCCGGAGCGGCCGGCCCTCCCCGACTTCCCGGACCCGTCCGCCCAACTGGAGGAACTCCGCGACGACTTCGAGAAGCTCGGCGGCTATCTGGCGGGCGTCGAGCTGCCGCCTGCCGCCGCCGGTCGGCTCACCGAGCTGAACCAGCTCCTCGCCGGGCTCCTCGATCCGCAGGTCACGCACGACCTCGCGCAGGACCCGGAGGGCGTGCACATCCTGTCGCGGGCGATCCGGCAGGACGTACCGGAGGCGGTCGACACGTTCGTACGGACGCGGTGGTGGACGCGGTTGGCGCCGGGCACCGAGCCACCGGAACGTCATCTGGAACGGCAGTTGACGGTGCTTCAGGAGGAGGCGCAGGGGTTGGCGGCCGGCCTGCGGGAGGTCGAGGCGCGGCGGCAGGAGTCGCACACGCGGTATCTGGAGGACCGGGGGCGTTCGCAGAACGGCTGAAGGCATGCAACGGCCGTACTCCTCAGAGCAGTTGCAGCACGACGATCAGCAGGACGAGCGCGAGCAGGACGATGCCCGCCACCTTCAGCGGGCCCATGCCGTGCTCCGGCTCCGGTGCGGTCGCGGGAGGTACCACCGGCACCGCAGGGCGCACTGGCACGTTGAACACGTCATGCCCCGTCACCGCCGCCCGCGTGCACCACGGGCAGGTCGGGAGGTGGGAGCCGTAGGAGTGCAGGGGGCGTTGCGGGCAGACCTGGACGCGGGAGCGCTCCTGGTCCAGGGCGCGTAGCCAGACCTCCGGGGTGGGGCGGGCGGAGGGGGCGTGGACGCCCGCGCCGAACGCCGTGTGGGCCAGGGTGAGGAGGCCCGGTGGGAGGACCGAGGGGTCGACGGTGCCGCGGGGGATGACGACCGCCTCGGGGCGGACGACGTAGGAGACGCTCGCGGCGATGTTGTCCTTGACCGTGGACTCGGGGGTGCTGTCGTGCGGGACGCCGCCGAAGGGGTGGTTGCCTGCCGTGAGGAGCTGGTAAATGAGCACCGCCAGCGCGAAGTTGTCGCTCTCCTCGGTGGCCGCCGCGCCCGACTGGCGTTCCGGTGAGGAGTAGTCGGTGGTGTGCATCAGGCAGGGGAAGGGCTCGCCGGTGACCGGGTCGGTGAAGGCGATGGAGTCGCAGTCGAGGAACGTGACGAAGCCGTTGGCGTCGACGACGACGTTGCTCGACGAGAAGTCGCCGATGACGAGGTGGTCGTAGTGCATGCGGGCCGTCATGAAGGCGAGGTTCCAGGCGACGCCGAGGAGGAAGCGCCAGTCGGCGCGGTCGCCGAAGAGGCGCAGGCGCTGGGCGCGGGTGAACAGGCCCACCAGCTGGACGTGTTGGGGTTCGCCGAACCGGCGCATGGCGTAGCCGAGGAACTCGCCCTCGGGGCTGCGGGCCATGGCGGTGGGCCAGGCGAGTTCGGGGGGCTGGTTGGCGTCGGTGGGGCGGGCGGCCAGGGGAGACATCGTGAGCATGCGGGCCAGGCGGCGCTCCAGGTCCGGGCCCGGGCGGTCGCGGTAGAGCTTGACGACGATCGTGTCGTCGCCCTCGACGGGGAAGACGGCCGCCTGTCCGCCGCCCTTGAGCGGGAGTTCGGCGAGGGTGACGGGCTTTCCGTCGAGGTGGACCGTGCGGCCGGTCACGGGGTCACCACGCGGACGGCCCGCAGGAGGGTCTTGTCGTCGGCGTTGAGGCTGGTGAGCCGGTCCGACCTGAGGAGGGCGGCGAGGCTCTCGTGGGCTTTGTCGGTCACCGGTCCGGGGGTGTCGAGGGAGCCCAACACCGCTTCCACGAAAGAGGTGTTGGGCTGCGGCGGGCCGCCGCCGGAGAGGGAGAGGGCGGCCTGGGTGAGGCCGTCGGTGGAGAGCAGGACGCCGTCGACGCGCGGGTCCGCCACGCAGTCGGTGCGCAGTCGGCGGGGCGCGTCGGGCGAGGTGAGGAAGACGGTCTCGTTGCTGTACTCGCTGACGGCGGGCGGCTGCGGGAGGAGGTGGAACTGCCGTTGCCCGTCCTCCGTTCCGGCGCGGACCACGACGAAGCCGTCGCCGACGCTGAGATGGCCGAGCCAGCCGGGGGTGAGGACCACGACGGTGAGGGTGGTCGCGTAGTCGGGGGCCGTGCTGCCGTAGGTGTCCAGGAAGATCTTGGACACGTCGTGGAAGGCGTCCGCGAGCAGGTCGTGGACCTCCTCCCCCGGCGGGCAGCCGGACGCGGCGGCCGCCCGGCGCCGGAAGTGCTCGGCCGCCAACTCGACGGCGTGCAGGGCCCCTTGGTCGGAGTGCGGGCGGCTGCCCGCGCCGTCGGCGACGGCGAGGACGGACACGGACGCGGAGGCCGTGTAGGTGCAGGCGTCCTGGCAGGGCGTGCCGGTGCGGCGGTGCCGGTAGCCCTCGACGCTCAGGCCGTGGATGCGCCAGGGCGACGCCGCCACCGCTCAGCTCTCCCAGGCCGGACGCTGGGTCTTGAACTGGCTGAAGATCTTCTCGAAGACCTCGTCGCCCGCGCCCTTCTGCTCGGCGTTCGCACTGGCCGACATCATCTGGAGCAGCTCGCGGAACGGGAAGCCCTGGATGCGCGCGTTGAACTTCGGCGCGAAGGCCTGGAGCACCTGCTCGCCGCGGTCGGTGATGCCGCCGACGCCGATCGCGTACAGCCGGAAACGGCGGGCCTGTTGCTCGTCGGCGAGGACGGGCAGCAGCCGGTGCCAGGAGTCGGTCATATGGCCGGTGGCGTCGGTGGGGAGGCCGTCGGTGACCAGGCAGATCTGCGGGCGGTAGTACTGGAGTCCGGAGGCGCGCAGCTCCGCCTTGCGGGCGGCGACGACATGCATGGCCAGTTCCAGCGCCTCCGTCATCAGGGTGACGCCGGACGCGGTGAACCGGGGTGCCTGGAAGGCGTGCGCGGGCACGAAGGGGCTCAACCGGGCGCGTGGGTCGAGGAGTTGGGGTCCGCGCCAGGCGCCGACGCCCTGGCCGCCGAAGGTGATCACGGCGACCTCGACGCTGTAGCTGAGGGAGACGTCGTCGTGGAGTTCCCGGGTCCACTCGGCGAGCGCGTCGTTGAGCGTCTGGATCGGCGCGCCCGCCATGGAACTCGACGTGTCGAGGCACAGGACGAGCGGCAGCCGTTGCGCGTTGTTCTCGAACTCGATGTCGGCGTACTCCGCCGGCAGCGTGGGCGGGTATTCGCTGTGCATGGCGTCTCCTGGTCGACCGGGCGGTACGGAGGTCACGAGGTGCCGCGCGCGTGGTGCCGGGCGGCGGGCGGGAAGGCGTACAGGACGTCGGAGTCGGCTTCGCGGGCGTCGGTGACCTCGACGTACGCGCCGGGGACGGGCGGGGTGCGGTCGGGTTCGGCCCACACCGCGCGGTAGAGGACGTGGTCGAGTTCGACGTAGCCCTGCGGGTGAAGTGCCGTACGGACCACTGCTGTTCGGGACGGGCCGGTGCGGGGGCCGACCTGGCGGCCGTAGGAGGACGGGGCCGGTGCGGGCGGCACGGGGCGCAGTCGGGCGGTGGTCTCGGCGCCGGTCTCCTCGGAGCGCGTCTCCGTGGCGCCTGCGACGGCCGGGGTGCGGGAGCGGCGGACGGCGAGGACGAGGGCCAGGAGCAGGAGGAGGAGTACGGCGGTCAGGGCGAGCAGCAGGACTCGTGTGTGGTCCGTGGACTTGTGGCCGCCCCCGAGTTCGGCGACGCCCACCTTCTTGTCGATCAGCTGGCCGCCGGTGAACGAGGAATTCTTGAGCGCCTTGCACAAGTCGCGGTCACAGGTGGGGAGTTCGGCCAGCGTTCTGGCGTCCAGCCGGTCGATCCGGGCGTCCCGGTCGACGAGTACGTGGCCGGCCAGGAGGAGCAGCGCGGTGCCGCCCTGGCCGGTGTGGACGCCGGCCGGCACCTGGACCCGGAGGTTCTTGAGGTCCCGGCGGACCGCGGCCCGACCGCCCTTCTGGCCGGCGTCGAAGCCCAGAGGCTTGTTCAGCGTGACCGTGACCACGGCCCCGTCGTCCAGCGCGTCCTGCCAGCAGCCCAGCCGTGTCGGAAAGTTCTTGCCGCAGTCGGCGCCGGCCGCGGCCGCCGGCCCCGCCGGAATCACCGCGATCAACAAGCCGAACAGCAGAGCAGCGAACAACGTATGTCTCATGACGACCCCCCGTTGGCGCCCATAGTGGAGCCAACAGGCGGGTGGCCGAAAGGGGTTGACTGAGAATGCTCAATTCACTTCTACAGCTGGAAAACCTGATGACAACGGGTGAACATCTGTCGCGCCCGTTCCACCCAATCACTGGCCAGAACATCGAAATCGGCCTGGGAGATCTGGCAGGTCAGCGGGAGGTCGCAGACTCCGGCGAGGCAGGGTCTGGGTCCGCGCACGTCCCACACCGAGAGCATGGGATTCAGTTGTTCGGTGTTCCACGCGTTCGACGCGGCGGCGGCGATCGCCAATTGATCCTTGCGCAGAGAATGACCGTCGGTGACAAAGGCGACAAGGAGTCTTTTCGTGGTCATGAAACGCACGGTGAGCGTGCGCCCGGACGCCTCTAGATCGAATTGCAGGGAGAGGGAATCGACCTCGCTCTCGACGTGGTAATTCCGGCGGGCGCCCCAGGTGTGGGTCAACTGCCGCCAGGACGAGCCGATGTCGTAGTCCCGGCCGGGCGGGAGGGAGGCCTCAGGCGTCGCCACGGGCCACCGCCCGCGTGATCATGTCGTCGGTGAGGCCGGCGTCCAGCAGGGCCTGCGCGTGCAGCAGCAGACAGGACGGCACCGGCAGACTGGTGCCGCCCCCGCGCCGGGCGGCGAGTTCACTCCGGCGGACCTCGATCGTGCGGGCCACGGCGGGCGGCGGCCAGGTCGCGGGGCGCGGCTGCGCCAGCAACTCGCCGAGCAGGACGGACAGTTGGGGCCGGTCCTCGGGGCGCTTCGCGAGACACCGCGCGAGCAGCGGCCGTAGACCCGGTGGTACGCCGTCCAGTTCGGGTGGGCGGTGCACGACCCGCAGGCTCACCGCCTCGCCCGTACCGAAGGGCGGGCGGCCGGTCAGCGCGTAGACCAGGACACCGCCGAGGGAGAACACATCGCTGGGCGGGCCGATCTGACCCGCCGTCATCTGCTCCGGGGACATGAACGGCGGGGTGCCGACCACGATCCCGGCCTGGGTGAGGCTCGGGGCGCCCTCGACGCGGGAGATGCCGAAGTCGATGACGCGGGGGCCGTCGGAGGCGAGCAGCACGTTGGCCGGTTTGAGGTCGCGGTGGACCAGGCTGGCCGCGTGGATCGCCTGGAGCGCCTCGACGAGGAACGCGCCGAGCCTGCGGACCTGGCCCTCGGGCAGCGGACCGTCGGCGCGAACGGCCTCGGCAAGCGACGGCCCGGGCACGTACATCGTTGCCAGCCAGGGGAGTTCGGCCTCGGTGTCGGCGTCGACGACGGCCGCCGTGTAGGCGCCGCTGACCAGCCGGGCGGCGGCGACCTCGCGGGCGAAGCGCTCGCGGAACTCGCGCTCCGCGGCCAGTTCGGGCCGTACGACCTTCACCGCCACCTCGCGCCCGGCCGGCGAGCGGCCGAGATACACCCAGCCCATCCCGCCGGAGCCGAGCCGCCCGGCGATCCGGTACGGCCCCACGCTCAGGGGATCGCTGACCGGAGTGCGCACCCCGCTCACCTCACTTCGGGGTTCGTTACAGGTTGTCCCGAGTGTCCCCCGAAATCCCGTCTTGGGCAGGGGGGATGCGCGAAATGGCGGTCAGGGATGCGCCGTGGGCCCTTGGTGGTGTAACGGCAACGGGCAGGGCCCCGCACGCCGTTGTGCGGAACCCTGCCCGTTGTGCTGGCACCGCGGCCGGCCTGTGACGACATTGCTGGTCAGGGCACAATCGGCGGCCGGCCGCGGAGTTTTCGGCGGGTGTCTAGCCCAGGCGCTCCACCAGTGCGCGGTACTCGTCCCACAGTTCCTTCGGGGTGTGGTCGCCGAAGGTATTGAGGTGGTCGGGGACCAGGGCGGCCTCCTCGCGCCACACGTCCTTGTCGACGGTGAGGAGGAAGTCCAGGTCGGACTCGGAGAGTTCGAGGCCCTTGGTGTCGAGGGCACCCTTGGCCGGCAGCACGCCGATCGGGGTCTCGACGCCCTCGGCGCGGCCGTCGAGGCGGTCCACGATCCACTTCAGGACCCGGCTGTTCTCGCCGAAGCCGGGCCACACGAACTTGCCCGCGTCGTTCTTGCGGAACCAGTTCACGTAGTAGATCTTCGGCAGCGTCGCCTGGTCGCGGCCCTTGGCCACATCGACCCAGTGGCCCATGTAGTCACCCATGTTGTAGCCGCAGAACGGCAGCATGGCGAAGGGGTCGCGGCGCAGCTCGCCGACCTTGCCCTCGGCGGCGGCGGTCTTCTCGGAGGCCACGTTGGCGCCGAGGAAGACGCCGTGGTTCCAGTCGAAGGACTCCGTCACCAGCGGTACGGCCGAGGCGCGCCGCCCGCCGAACAGGATCGCCGAGATCGGCACGCCCTTGGGGTCCTCCCACTCGGGCGCGATGATCGGGCACTGCGAAGCGGGCACCGTGAAGCGGGCGTTGGGGTGCGCGGCGGGCGAACCGGACTCCGGCGTCCAGGAGTTGCCCTTCCAGTCCGTGAGGTGGGCCGGAGTCTCCTCCGTCATGCCCTCCCACCAGATGTCGTTGTCGTCGGTCAACGCCACGTTGGTGAAGACGGAGTTGCCCCACAGCGTCTTCATCGCGTTGGCGTTGGTGTGCTCGCCGGTGCCGGGCGCGACGCCGAAGAAACCGGCCTCGGGGTTGATCGCGTAGAGCCGGCCGTCCTCCCCGAACCGCATCCAGGCGATGTCGTCACCGATGGTCTCGACGGTCCAGCCGGAGATGGTGGGCTCCAGCATCGCGAGGTTCGTCTTGCCGCAGGCGCTCGGGAAGGCGGCGGCGACGTACTTCGACTCGCCCTGCGGGGGCGTCAGTTTGAGGATCAGCATGTGCTCGGCGAGCCAGCCCTCGTCCCGCGCCATCACGGAGGCGATGCGCAGGGCGTAGCACTTCTTGCCCAGCAGGGCGTTGCCTCCGTAGCCGGAGCCGTAGGACCAGATCTCGCGGGACTCGGGGAAGTGCGAGATGTACTTGGTGGAGTTGCACGGCCACGGCACGTCCGCCTCGCCGTCGGCCAGCGGCGCTCCGAGCGTGTGCACAGCACGCACGAAGAATCCGTCGGTACCGAGTTCGTCGAGGACGGGCTGTCCCATGCGGGTCATGGTGCGCATGGAGACGGCGACGTAGGCGGAGTCGGTGATCTCGACGCCGATCGCGGAGAGGTCCGAACCGAGGGGGCCCATGCAGAACGGGACGACGTACATCGTCCGGCCCTTCATGGAGCCGCGGAAGATGCCCTGTTCTCCCGCGAAGATGTCCCGCATCTCGGCGGGCGCCTTCCAGTGGTTGGTCGGTCCCGCGTCCTGCTCCTGCTCGGAGCAGATGAACGTCCTGTCCTCGACCCGGGCGACATCGGTCGGGTCGGAGGCGGCGTAGTACGAGTTGGGGCGCTTGATCGGGTCGAGCTTCTTGAAGGTGCCCTTTTGGACGAGCTCCTCGCTGAGCCGCTCGTACTCCGCTTCGGATCCGTCACACCAGACCACGCTGTCCGGCTGGGTCAGTTCGGCGATCTCGTTGACCCACGAGATCAGTTCCTTGTGCTCGGTTGGGATGACGGGGGGAGCCGCGATGTCGCGCGCCACGATTGCTCCTATGATGAGGGATTTTGTCCTTGTTGCCCCGTGGGGGCCGCGACCCGGATGCTTCACGATGGTCGATCTTGGCGCTCATCCGGTGCCGACCGCACTCATTTGATCATCCGACGCGCCCGCCCATATGTCCAGAGGGCCTCACATACGAGCGACGTGAGGATCGCCACTCATCAGCCCCTCATCGACATGTTTTCCGTGCGTCACCATCGGTTCACCCCGGGTACCCGGACGCCGGTCACGCATGAGAGAGTGGCCACTTCTGGCCCTCATCTCGCCGCACTGATACGTAACTTACGGTTCCGTAGGTACGATTGAGCGCATGACTGCGTCCGTCCCCGACGCGCCCACGGACACGCCGACAGACGGCCACGGTCCCTCCGCGCCCTCCCTCCCCGACCACGTCAAACCGAAGTTGCGCGGCTGGCTGCACCTAGGCATGTTCCCGGCCGTTCTCGTCTCCGGCCTGGTGCTCACCGCTCTCGCCGACACGCCCCGGGCCCGTATCGCCTGCGGGATCTTCGCCCTGACGGCCTGCCTGCTCTTCGGGGTCAGCGCCCTGTACCACCGGGGCGACTGGAGCCCGCGCATGGACGGCGTCCTGCGCAGACTCGACCACGCCAACATCTTCCTGATCATCGCGGGCACGTACACGCCCCTGACGATGCTGCTGCTGCCGGGCGCCAAGGGCGAGTGGCTGCTGTGGAGCATCTGGGGCGCGGCCGCGGCCGGCATCGCCTTCCGCGTCTTCTGGGTCGGCGCACCGCGCTGGCTCTACACCCCCTGCTACATCGCGATGGGCTGGGCGGCCGTCTTCTTCCTGCCCGACTTCATGCGCACGGGCGGGATCGCCGTCCTGGTCCTGGTCGTCGTCGGCGGACTGCTCTACAGCGCGGGCGGCGTGATCTACGGCATCAAGCGCCCGAATCCGTCACCGCGCTGGTTCGGTTTCCACGAGGTCTTCCACTCGCTCACGGTGGCGGCGTTCCTCGTCCACTACGTGGGGATCTCGCTGGTGGCGTACCAGCACGGATAGCACCTGAGGCACCCACCGGGACACCTCTCTTCATGGCCACGGCTTTCGAGCCGTGGCCATTTTTCATGTCCGGATCCACTCCCTGACAGTTGATCCCTGTTGACATCCACCACCTTTTGACAGCTACTCTCATTTCATGGCTACTGTCACTAACTCCTCCGACGTGCGACGCGACCCGCGCCGCTGGTGGGCCCTCGGGGCCCTGGTCGCGAGCATGCTCACGCTCGGCTTCGACACGACGATCCTCAACGTCGCCCTGCCCACGATGGCGGGCGAACTCGGCGCCACCACCGGCCAGCAGCAGTGGATGGCCGACTCCTACGTCATCGTCTTCGCCGCGCTGATGCTCCCGGCGGGCCTGCTCGGCGACCGCTTCGGACGGCGCCGGATGCTGATCGCGGGGCTCGGCATCTTCCTCGCCGGTTCCGTGGCGGGCGCCCTGGCCGGTGACGTCACCTGGGTCATCGCGGCCCGCACGGTGATGGGCGTCGGCGCGGCCCTGGTCACCCCGCTCGCCCTGTCCGTACTGCCTTCCCTCTTCGGCCCCGACGAGCGCACCAAGGCCGTCGGCATCATCTCCGCGGCCTCCTCGCTCGGGCTGCCGCTCGGCCCGATCATCGGCGGCTGGCTGCTCAACCACTTCTGGTGGGGCTCGGTCTTCCTGGTCAACATCCCGATGGCCGCGATCGGCATCGCGGCCTGCGTCTTCCTGCTCCCCGAGACCAAGGACCCCGCGTCGCCCAGGGTCGACGCCCTCTCCACGGCCTTCACGGCGGCCGGCCTCGGCGCCCTCATCTACGCCATCATCGAGGCGCCCAGCCGCGGTTGGGGCGACCCGCTGATCGTGGGCATGCTCATCGGAGCCGCGATCCTCATCGCCGCGCTGGTGCTGCGCGAGCGGCGCATGGAACGCCCCATGCTCGACATGACCCTGCTCGCCCACCGCGGCTTCCTCTTCAGCTCCATCGCCGCGACCCTCGTCATGTTCGTCCTGTCCGGCCTGCTGTTCGTGCTGCCGCAGTACCTCCAGGCGGTGCTCGGCAACGACGCGCTCGGCACCGGCGTCCGGCTGCTGCCGATGATGGGCGGCCTGATCGTCGCGGCCCGGGCCGCACAGCCGCTCGTCAACAAGTTCGGCTCCCGTGCCGTGGTCTGCGCGGGCCTGGTGGTCCTGGCCTTCGCCGCGCTGCTCGGCAGCCGTACGACGGTCGACTCCGGCTACGGCTTCACCGCGCTGTGGCTGTCCATCACCGGGTTCGGCTTCGGCTTCTCGATCGTCCCCGCGATGGACGGCGCGCTGGGCGCGCTCCCCCGCGACCGGGCCGGCAGCGGCGCCGGGCTCCTGATGACCATGCGCCAGGTCGGCGCCGCGATCGGCATCGCCCTGCTGGGCAGCCTGCTCGCGAGCACGTTCCGCGACCGCCTCAATGTCACGGGCCTGCCCGCGAAGGCGGCGGACACGGCCGGCGAGTCGGTGGTGGCGGCGCACATGGTCGCGCAGAAGGCGGGCTCGGCAGACCTGGTGGCCTCCGCGAACAGCGCCTACGTCCACGGCATGGGCCTGGTCCTGATCGTGTGCGGCGTCGCGGCCCTGGTCACCGCGCTGCTCTCGGCGGCGTTCCTGCCGAACACGCCGGCCGCGCCCGCCAAGGAGGAGGCTGAGGAAGACCCGGCCACAGCCGTGGCCATCGCTCTGGCGGATGCCGGACAATGAACACCATGACGGCGACACCCTCCCCCTTCAGCCCCGCCGAACGCCCTCAACTGGGCCTCCGCGAGCGCAAGAAGATCAAGACCCGCGAGGCGATCCGCACCGCGACGTACGCACTGGTGAAGGAGCAGGGCTACGACGCAACCACGATCGAGCAGATCGCCGAGCGCGCCGAGGTGTCGCCGTCGACGGTCTTCCGCTACTTCCCCACCAAGGAAGACATCGTCATCACGGACGAGTTCGACCCGATCATCATGGAGGAACTGCGGGCCCGCCCAGCCGACGAACCATGGATGGTCACGCTGCGGTACGTGATGCAGCGGGCCATCAAGTACGGCTTGAAGGAGGACGAGGAGACCTCCCGCCTCCGCACCCACCTCATGGTCCAGGTCCCGGCGGTGCGCTCCCGCATGATGGAGAGCATGTCGGTCACCGGCACCATGCTCTGCGAGGCCATCGCCACCCGCACCGGCCGCGACCCGGAGAGCCTGGAGGTCCGCGTCTACGCCATGTCCCTCGTCGGCGGCCTCATGGAGACGTCCCTGTACTGGGCGGAGAACGGCCACCGGGAGGACTTCGCGGAGCTGGTGGACCGCACGATGGATGTACTGGAGCACGGGCTCACCGACTGAACCCCGGTGCGTGTCCGGCACGTTCGTGACCTGAGCGGGCCGGTGATCGAGAAGGAGGTCGTCGACATCGACGAACACGGGCGCCTGCGTGCACTTGAAGAGCAGGCCGAGGACGCCTGGTTGAACGGCCTGGCGGACAAGGCCGAGACCGAGGGGCTCGACGGCTCCGTCTCGCTTGAGGAGATGGCGGCCCTGCTCGGCGTCCGTGGTGGCGCCTGATTCCGACGGGGGAAGTCATCCCGATTCACGCCGCCGCCCAGCGGGACCTGCTGAAGATTCCCCGGCCCGACGCTCTGCGCATCCTCCACCGGCTCACCGAGTTGCAGAGGGCACTCGACACGAACGACACCTCGGCCCTCGACATCAAGGCCCTCCAGGGACACAACGCCCGCTGGCGCCTGCGCGTCGGAGACTTCCGCGTCGTGTACACGGTCGAGGACGGCGAACTGGTCGTGTGGGTGCTGTCCGCCGGCCATCACCGCGACATGTATCGAAACCTGTGAGCTCGGCACGGACGCACACCCCGACAGGGTGGCGCCCGCGCCCAGTTCGCAGGCGATCGCTAACCCTTCTTCTTCACCGTCCTCACGTCACCCTTCCCGCAAGCCACCCCGTCCCCGTTCGGGTCGAGCCGGAGCGGGTCGTCCTTGCCGTTGACCTTCAGGCGGCCGTAGTCGTTCTGCTGGAGCCATGAACAGCGGGCCGCGGTCGTCGACTTGACCTCCTTCGGGAAGACCGTCGGGACGCAGACGTTGATCGTGCCGTAGTGGCGGTCGCAGCCGGAGATGGTCGGGCTGACCTTCTGCGAGGTGCGCTTCTTGCCGGGCTCGGTGACCTTGCCCTGCAGGGAGTCCGCGAAGGAGTGGACGTGGGCCGAGGCGGTGTCCGTCGTCAGGGCCGAAGGGCCTTGCAGATGGACCCACTTGGCCACGGACGGGACACCGTTGGCGTCCACCGCGAAGAGCATGTACCAGCCGGGCGGGGCCAGGTTGGGGTTGCTCGTCACGTTCAGGTCGACCGTGTTGCCGTCCACCGAGAGCGGCAGATCCACGAACCGCTGGTTCGGGTCCGAGGAGTGCGTGACCGCGGCCGGGCGGATCAACTCGGCCTTGGCGATGGGCCGGTCGACGGTGATCGTCTGGGTGTCGCCGTACTCCCACTCGTTGTCGATGACCGAAGTGATCGTCGGCCGCGTGCCCTTGAGGAGATACGGCGGGGTGTAGATCGACACGTTGTGGTTCCAGGTGCCGTTGCCCGGGTTGTCACCGGTCGACATCACCCGGCCGTCCGGCAGCAGGAACGAGGAGGAGTGGTAGCCCCGGGCCTCCGGGTCGGCGGCCACCGGGTCGAACGTCGTGGTCGCCGGGTCGAAGATCGACGCCTCGTAGACGGGGTTCGCGCGGTTGTGCAGCGCGCCGCCCGTCTCCAGGACCGTGCCGTCCGGCAGGACCACGGCCGACACGTACATCTTGCCCTGAGCGCCCGTCTCGGCCACCGGACCGTTCCCCAAGTCGACCGTCCCCTGCGGGATTTGGGGACCGACCGTGTACGTCGGGTTCGCGGCCTTGAGGTCGATGATGTCGGTCAGCCGGTTCGCGTCCGGGTTGGAGTCGATGTTGCCGCCGCCGATGGTGAGGACCTTCTGGTCCTGCGCCGGAGGCAGCAACACGCTTGCGGACTGGTCGCGTTGGTCCTTGTTCTGCAGCCCGGACACCGACGTGATCGTGTTGGCGGAGTAGTCGTAGATCGCGCTGCCCGTCCCCGGGATGTTGTTCCCGAAGACATGGCTGCCCGTGTAGAAGAGCCGCCCGTCCTGCATCAGGACCATCGACGGATACAGCCCCCAGTACGACCACGTCTGGTTGACCTGTGACAACGGCAGCCACTTCTGCTGGGCGTCCGACCAGTACTCGGCGGTCACCGACCCCGTCGAGTCCTCGCGCAGCCCGCCGAAGGAGATGACGTCACCGTTGCCGAGCTCGGTCGCCGACGGGTACCAGTGACCGTCGTTGAGGTCGTTCGTCTTGCTGTACGTCTCGGTCACCGGGTCGAAGATGTACGAGTCCTTGTACCCCTCGTACCCGTGCGAACCGTCCGCCGCCGGGAACGCCTTGTTGCCGCTCAGCACCAGCACCCGGCCGTCCTGCAACTGGATGTGCCCCGAGCAGAACATGTCCTTCGGCGTCGGGATCACCTTGTACGTCCCGGCCACCGGGTCGTACACCGCGCTCGTGAACGTCCCCGCGTCGAACTGTTCCTCGCTGTTCCCCGACCCCGCGATCAGCAGCACCTTGCCGTTGTTGAGCACGACGGAGTGCATCGAGCGCACCGGGTTCTGCGTCGGGAGCACGTCCCAACGGCCGTTCGCACACTCCTCGGCGGTGGCCTGGCACGTCGCCGGCGGGAGCGTGTCGGGCACCTGGTCCATCGTGTAGTCGTCGGTGGTCGCGGACCCGGTGCCGTAGACCGAGACACCCCAGGTGATCCGGTCGGTACCGGCAGGCACCTCGGGCGTACGGACCGTGGCATGGGTCCAACTCCCCTGCATGTCCAGGGTCTTGAGGTCGGTCCAGTACTGCCACCCGGCCGTCGCGTCATGCCGGAACAGCGTGATGTTCGCGTCCGGCGTCGTCGTCTTGTACCAGAGCCCGAGGTCGTACTGCTTGCCCGCCGTCACCACCGGCGCGCAGGTCGTCGACTCGGTGATCAGCGCCTTCCGGTCACCGTCCACCCGCCGTGTCACGGTGACCTTCATGGCCTTCGAACCGGAATGGGCGTCCGAAGTCGTGGAGAAGTCGAAGTCGTTGTCGCCCCACCCGGACTTCTCCCAGCAGTACGGCATCCCGTCACTGCCCGCCGTCTCGAAGCCCGGGTTGAGGACGAGGTTCGCGGCCTCGGCGGACTGCGGTGAGGTGAGCAGCAGTCCGGCGGTCAGGGCGCCCACCCCGACGAAGGCGGTTCTTCTGCGGTACTTGTTCACACGGCTCTCCCAGCTTCCTTACGACTCCCTTTGCGGCGCGGGAGATAGACCAACGCCTCTGTGCCCACGAAGCGCAGGACGAACGTCATGACCAGCGCGAGCGCGGTCGCCGGTACGGCGCCCATGCCGAACTTGTGGATGAACAGGGCGATCAGCGGGATCCGCAGCACCAGGTCGGCGTTGGCGAGCAGCGCGAACCGGCTTGCCCGGTCCCACCAGTTGCGGTGCCGGCGCCGGTCGCGGAACAGGAGATGTTCGATGAGGTAGAAGTTCCAGGCCACGCCGAGCTGGTTGGCGAGGATCTCGGCCGGGACGTAGTGCATGCCCGTCTTGGTGAGCGCCCACAGGCCGACCAGGTTCGGGACGAAGCCGGTGGCGCCGATCAGGCCGAACACGATCATGCGCGCGACCGGCGAGGCGGTGCGCAGGCCGAGGAGGTGGCGGAGGAAGCGGAAGCCTTCCTGCGCCGTCGACTTGGACTCCCCCGCGAACCGGTCCTGGAAGACGAACGGCACCTCGGTGACCTGGCGCGGACGGCTGCGTACGGCGAGTTCGAGCAGGATCTTGTAGCCGAGCGGCTTGAGCGCCTCCGCCGTCACCGCGCTGCGCCGGATCGCGAAGAAGCCGCTCATCGGGTCGCTGATACCGCGGAGTCTGCGTGGGAAGAGCGTCTTGGTCAGCCAAGTCGCCCCGCGGGACACGGCGATGCGGTATCCGCCGGCGAGTCCCTCGCGGCTGCCGCCCTTGATGTACCGGGAGGCGACGACGAGCCCGGCGTGCGCGCGCTCGCCGGTGCCGACCAACTCCGGTACCAGGGACGGCGGATGCTGGAGGTCGCCGTCCATGACGACGATCCAGTCGGACGTCGCCGCCTTGATCCCCTCGACGACGGCGCCGCCGAGCCCGCCGACCGCCTCCTCCCGGTGCAGCACCGTGACCGGGAACGGACAGTCCTGCGCCGCCTGGGAGATCACCTCGGGGGTGTCGTCGGTGGAGTCGTCCACGAAGACGACCTCACAAGGGAGCCTGGTCGGCACGGATTCGGTGATCCGGCGCAGCAACTCCCGTACGTTCGCGGACTCGTTGAAGGTCGGGACGACGATGGTGACGGCACCGGGCTCGGCCAACTCCGCTCCGCGTACCGCCGGGTCGCCCAACTCCCCGGGGACCATGGACTCTTGGCTCATCGCTGGGCTCCCACGGTCGAGGACTGGATCTGCCGGATCTCGATGCGGTCGTCGCCGGTGCCGAAGGTGGCGACCGGGGTGGAGTGCTCGATCGCCGCCTTGACGTTGGCCAGGTCGACCGCGTCGCGCCGTACCGTCGGGGAGGCCACGACGTAGTCGATGTCCTTCCAGCCGTCGGGCAGGGTCTTGGTGACGGCCGGGTCGAGGTCGGCCTTGTAGAACCAGATGACCCCGAGCCCGGGCCGGTACCCGGCGTGCACCAGGTCGAGCCAGAGCGCGTCGTCGACGAGGACGCGGGTGTCCTTCGGGTCGGCGACCTCGGTGGACAGCCACTTCGAGGCGGCGCGGTAGGGGGCGTTGGCGTCGGTGGTCATGGCGGTGCGGTCGCCGTCGTACCACTTCGGTACGACATAGGCACCGGCCGCGATCGCGAGGACCACGGCGAGGGTGTACCTGCCCCCCGTGACGTAACGTTTCTCCCCTTCCCCACGCCATCTGCGCAGCACCGCGTGGGCGACGGAGGCGGTGCCCCCGGCCAGCACGAGGGCGAGGAAGGGCAGCGCGCCGATGATGTACATCGCGGGCAGGTAGCCGTTGGGGCGCAGGGAGACCAGGGCGAGGATCGCCACGGTCATGGCGGGTCCGGCGAGGGAGCGGGCGGTGACCGACCAGCGCCAGGTCAGCAGCAGGAGCAGCGCCCCGGCGAGCCCGCCCAGCGGCAGGACGCGGTCGTAGTACAGCCAGGAGTGGAGGACGCCGTAGGAGCCCGTGCCCTGGTCGAGGATGAAGCCCGAACCGGGTCTCGTCATCTGGTACTTGAGGCCGTCCCAGAGCGAGACGTGGCCGCTGCCCGGCAGCAACTCGCCCTTGAGCAGGGCGAAGAGGGGGTACGCGAGGCCGATGAGGGCGCAGGCGGTGATGGCGCCGGTGAGGGCGAACTTCCTCGTGTCGCGGTGTCCGTGGCGCCACATGGTGAGCAGCAGCGCCGGGAGGATGACGAGCATCGTCTCCTTGGTGAGGACCGAGGCCGCGCCGGCCAGTCCCGCTCCGAAGTGGTGCCAGAGATGGCGACTTGGGGACGCGGCCAGGCAGAACGCGAGCAGCATCCACATCACGGCGATGTTGTCGAGGAAGATCTCCCGCTGGAGGATCACGGACAGCGGGGACAGCCCGAAGAGCAGCATGGCCAGGCCGGCCGCCCAGCGCGGGAGCGAGAGCCGGCGGGCGAGGACGTAGACGAGGACCGCGCTGATCGCGCTGATGACCAGCATCGCGAGGCGCATGGTGCCGACGGTCATCGAGTCGGGGCTGAAGTGCGCGGGGATCCAGGTGAGCAGGGCGATCTGGATCCAGCCGAGGGGCGGATGGTCGTACCAGTAGGTGTAGTGGGCCAGGCCGGTGCCCTGTTGGACGGCCCAGGCCTGGGCGAGATAGGTGCCCTCGTCGTCGCTGAGCGTCGGGTAGTCGGCGATGTTCCAGCCCTGCACGACGAGGATCGCCGTGAGGAGCAGGCCGCAGAGGAGGAGGTCGGGGCGGGAGGAACGGAGCCGGGAAGGTGGCGCCGTTCGACTGGCCGAACCGGTTTCAGGCGCAGGCTGCCGCTGCGCGGGGACCGTGGTGGTCACCGCGGGAAGTGTGGAGGTCACGCAGGAACGTCCTCTCGGATCACTGCGGTTTCGGTGAGGTGCGCGCCGACGTGGGACGTCAACTCCCAGTCGTTCCGGCCGCGTTGCTCACGCCACACTGCGCGGATCGCGGCTCCGGCGAGGAGCACCTGGTAGAACGGGCCGCCCACGACGAGCTTCAGATAGTGGACGGCGCGGACACGGAGTCCGTACTGCTTGCCGAAGTCGTGCAGGCCGACGACCTCGAACACGAAGGTGACGGCGGCGGTGACCAGCGGCAGGAAGGTGAGGAACGCGATGCCCACCGGCACGTCCAGGAAGAGCGCGACCGCCGCGTTCAGCGGGATGATCACCCCGGAGAAGGCCTGCAGGAACGGGGTCATCAGCGTGTAGCGGGCGAGCAACCGCTGCCCGAATCCCGGGAGTTGCTTCCAGTCCTGCTTCCGGTAGACCTGAAGGAAGCCCTGGTTCCAGCGAGTTCGCTGCTTGAGCAACGACATCAGCGAGCCGGGGGTCTCCTCCCGGGTCACCATGTCGGAGTCGTAGGCGACGACGACCTTCTTGCCGACGCTGGACAGCCGCACGCCCAGGTCGCAGTCCTCGGCGAGGCAGTCGGGGTCCCAGCCGTCGGCCTCGCGCAGGACGTCGGTCCGCACGAAGACGGTGTTGCCGCCCAGCGGGATGAACCCCTTCTGCGCGTGCAGGTGCAGCCGGGACCGGAACCAGAAGAAGTACTCCAGGCAGTTGCGCAGGCTGTACCAGCTGGAGTGGAAGTTGATGAGCTGGACGCCCCCCTGGACGACGTCCGCTCCCGTCGTCCGGAACGCGTGGTCGACGTGGGCGAGCAGCGCCGGATGGACCTGGTCCTCGGCGTCGAAGACCCCGACGACATCGCCGCGGCAGTGCGGCAGCGCCGTGTTCATGGCCTTCGGTTTGTTCTTCTTCTCGTGGGTGTCGACGACGACGCGGACGCGCGGGTCACGCTCGGCGGCGCTGTCGGCCACCGCCGCGGTCTCGGGGTCGTCGTGCCCCACGATCACGATGATCTCGAAGTCGGTGTGTGTGGACTCCAGCAGCCGCTGGATGGTGTGGTCGAGCACGGCCTGTTCGTGCCGGGCCGGCAGCAGCAACGAGAACGAGACGTGCTCGTCCCCGTCCGGGCTGCTGAATCGGGTGGAGGCGAGCACTTCGGGCGTACGCCACGCGTGCATCTGCCACCACAGGGTGAAGGCGGCCATCCAGAACAGGGCCAGCGAAACGACGGCGATGAAGACAGACGTCAGCACAACAGATCCCCCCAGATCCCAATACCCCCTGGCGCGACGGTGAGTTACCTCCGTCGCGTCACGAGGCAGAGACTATGGGCGATCTGTGAAGCGAGCAGGTGATTTCAGTGAAGAGCGTGTTTCGTCACAATGAGGCACCCACATGAGCATTTCTCGTACTGGTCTCGTTTGCGGTGGTTACGACTCCGACGTTTCACCTGGTCAGCGCGGTGCGCAGGTGCTCCGGGTCGGTCGTCGGCGCGTCGCAGGTAAAGTTACGGCAAACGTACGCGGCCGGTCCACCGTCGACCAGGGGCCGGTCGGCGAGCAACGGCAGTTCGTCACTCCCCGCCACCCCGAAGGCCACCACCGCCCCGGGCGCGGTCCCCAGAAGTGCCGTACGGTGCAAGGCTTTTGTGCCTTCGTCAGTGAACGACGGCCCTACGACGGCCACCTCGCGCGGCCCGTCGAGATACGCCTCGGCGACGGCGAGCCCCCACCCGATGAACCGCGGCACGCGCGGCCCGAGCGCCTTCACGACCCCCAACGCCCTTTCCGCGGCGGTGCGATGGGGCTCGGCGCCGGTCTGCGCGGCATAGCTCAGCAGCGCACCCGCGGCGGCGGTCCAGCCGGACGGGGTGGCGTTGTCGGTCGGATCCTGCGGCCGCCGGATGAGCCGCTCGGCGTCGGAGGCGGTGTCGTAGAGCGCCCCGGACTCGTCGACGAACCCGGCGAGCACGTGGTCGAGCAGGAACCCGGCGAACTCCAGCCAGACCCCCTCCCCCGTCACGGACGCCAGCGCGAGGAAGCCCTCGGCGACATCTGCGTAGTCCTCCAACACCCCTGCGTTGGCGCTGACTTGGCCGTCCTTGCTGGTGCGGGCGAGCTTGGCGTGCTCGTCGAGATGCAGCCGTACGAGGAGATCGGCGGCGGACACGGCGGCCTCGACCAGGTCGGGTCGGTCGAAGTAGGCGCCGGTCTCGGCGAGCGCGGCGATCGCGAGGCCGTTCCAGGCGGCCACCACCTTGTCGTCGCGGCCGGGGGCGGGGCGCCGTGAACGGGCCTCCAGGAGACGGCTCTTGACGGACTCGATCTTCGCGGCGTCGAAGACCCCTTCGTGCTGCGGGAGTTGGAGGACGGACTGCCCTTCCTCGAAGGTGCCGTCCTCGGTGACGCCGAAGTACTGGGCGGCGAGGGCGGCATCCTCGTCCCCGAGAACTTCGGTGAGCTGAGCGGGCGTCCAGACGTAGTAGGCGCCCTCGACGTGCTTGCCGGTCCCCGTCCCGTCGTCGCTGTCCGCGTCGAGGGCGGAGGCGAACCCGCCCTCGGCGGTGCGGAGTTCACGCACGATGAAGTCGGCGGTCTCGACGGCGACGCGGCGCGCGAGCTCGGAACCGGTGCTGCGCCACAGGTGGGCGTACACACGACACAACAGGGCGTTGTCGTAGAGCATCTTCTCGAAGTGGGGTACGACCCACTCACGGTCGACGGAGTACCGCGCGAAGCCTCCGGCGAGCTGGTCGTAGATGCCGCCGCGGGCCATGCGCTCGCAGGTGTCCCGGGCCATCTCCAGGGCGCCCTCGGCGCCGGTGCGGGCGTGATGCCGCAGCAGGAACTCCAGCGCCATGGACGGCGGGAACTTGGGTGCGCCGCCGAATCCGCCGCGCTGGGGGTCGTACTCGCGGGTGAGCCCGAGGAGTGCGCGGGACAGCTCCTCCTCGCCGGGGGCCTCGGTGCTGCCGTAGTCGATCTCGCGCTGGGACAGGTCCCGGGTGATCTTCCCGGCGACCTCGGCGACCTCGTCCCGCCGGTCGGTCCACGCGCTGCGCACCCCCTCCAGCACCTGGCGGAACGAGGGCATGCCGTGGCGGGGCGCGGGCGGGAAGTAGGTACCGAAGTAGAAGGGCTCGGCGTCCGGCGTGAGGAACACGGTCATGGGCCAGCCGCCCTGGCCGGTGGCCGCCTGCACGGCCTCCATGTAGACGGCGTCGACGTCGGGACGTTCCTCGCGGTCGACCTTGATGCTGACGAAGTGCTCGTTGAGGTAGTCGGCGGTGGGGTGGTCCTCGAAGGACTCGTGGGCCATGACGTGGCACCAGTGGCAGCTGCTGTAGCCGACGCTGAGCAGCACCGGCCGGTTGGACCTCCTGGCCTCGTCGAAGGCCTCGGCCGACCAGGGCCACCAGTCGACGGGGTTGTCGGCGTGCTGGAGCAGATACGGGGATGTCTCATGGGCCAGTCGGTTCACGGCAATCAGCCTCTCACGTCGGTCCGCGGCGGCCCGGCGGTCGGCGCCCGAAGAGCGACCCGATTCCGCGGCGGTTCCGACTCCCACGGCTCTCATCTGCAGTCGGGCGCCTGGGTGCACCGGACAGTACGCTGAGCCGAGCAGCACCGGAACTGTCGAGCATCCTCGCAAGGAGGTACGCCATGACCGCCGAGATGGTCGCGCCCGCCTGGATGCACACGCAGATCAGCGCGGAGCAGTACGACTCCTGGTCCGAGGAGCAGTGCGCCGGCATCGAGATCGTGGACGGGATGGTCGTGGTGAGCCCGAGTGCTTCCAAGCGGCACAATCGACTGGCCCGAATCCTGGCCAATGCCCTGGATGCCGCCGCAGGCCCGGACTGGAACGCCGACACGGACTTCGACGTGCGTCTGCAGGACGTTCCGCTCACCAACCGGCGTCCGGATGTCGCCGTGTACCGGGCGGAGACCATCGATCTCACGCCCACCCGCCCCGAACACGTACTCCTGGTAGTCGAGGTCGTGTCGCCCGGCTCGGAGACCACGGACCGGATCGTGAAGGTGGACCAGTACGCCAAGGCCGGCATCCCGTTCTACTGGCGGGTCGAACAGGCCGTCACCGGTGTCCCGATCGTCTACACGTACGTTCTCGACCCCGCCACCAAGGCGTATCGGGACGGCGAGATGTTCACCGGCGTGATCAAGGCTGCCGCGCCGTTCTCCGTGACCGTCGACCTCGGATCAGTCTGACGTCCGGCGTTCCCTCCGCTTCCACTTCCGCACCGCGAACGATCGATCGTCACGATGAATGGTTGATCGTCACGGCCAGCGGATGATCGTCGCCCCCTCGCGCTAACGCCTCCCCCGAAGGACACTCATAGGCCAGGAAGTTGCCGCCGGAGGGGGACGACACATGCGGGACGGCCATCGGACCGATGCCGAGCGGCTGTTGGCTCGGGCCGTGGAGGAGGAGGTGCGGCGCTCCGGCGGGCGCACGGACGGGCAGGTGCTGCTGGCGCGGTCCCGGGCCGCTCTGGACGCCATGGCCCAGACGGCGGCCGAGGAGTACGCGGCCTACACGGGGGCTCTCGACGAGGCGTCGGCGGGGCAGCTCACCTTCGGGCAGCGGTATGCGCGGGAGGGTGGGACAACTCCCTTGCTGGTGGCCGGTGTCGGTGCGGTTGCCGCTGTCGTGGCCGACCTCGCCCTCGGCACCGGGACCGGTACGGCCTTCGGTGCCGGGGTGACCGTCGGGGTCGTGGGCGCCGCGGCGACCGTCGTGAAGGTGACCGCGTCCCACCTGCCCGCCGCGCATCACCGCGCCGGTGCCGTGAGCCAGCCCGGTGGTCCGGAGCAGTTGCGGTTGCAGTGGCTGACGGCGCTGGAGGTGCGGGGCATCCGGCCGTTCCTGGACCAGCAGCGGGTGCTCGCCGCCTCGACCGGGCCGACGCGGAAGCCGGGGCCGCAGTTGCGCGGTGCGGACAAGAGCGCGGCGGCACGGAGGAGGAGTGTGCTGGAGCAGTCGTTCGGTCAACTCCCCGACGCGGACGGTGTGTTCGCCGGGCGGCGGGCCGAGCTGGCGCGGATCAGGCAGCTTGTGCAGGCGGGGCGGGCGAATACGGAGACCCGGCCTACCGTGGTCGTGCTGCACGGTGCGCCCGGTTCGGGGCGTACCACCCTCGCGGTGCGGGCCGCGCACGATCTGCGGGACCAGTTCCGCGGGGCTTGCGTGGTGGATCTGCGCGGCGACAGCCCGGGCGAGCCGCCGCTGCCCACGCGTGACGCCCTGCTGCATCTGCTGAACCGGCTCGGCGCACCGCGCGAGCAGTTGCTGTTCCGCGAGCGCTCCTCACCCGACCAACAGGTCAAGCGGCTGGGCGAGTTGTACCACCAGCACCTGACCGGACTGCCGGTGACGATCGTGCTGGACGACGCCTCCGACGTCGCGCAGGTGGCCACGCTGGTGCCCGAGCGCTCGGACAGCCTGGTCGTGGTCACCGCCCGCAAACCCCTCGATCTGCCCGCCGAACTCGCCGCCTGGGTGCACCAGTTGCCGGTGGAGTCACTGGACGCGGCGGGCGCGGAGGAGCTGCTGGGGGCGGCGGCGCAGGACGGTTCGGAGCCGTACGACGCCGAATCGGCCGACCGGATCAGGGAGTTGTGCGGCGGGCTGCCGCTGGCGCTGCGGATCGCGGGCTCGTCCCTCGGCGCGCGCTCCCCTGGTCAACTGGCCACGGATCTCGGCGCGTACGGCCCGGTGGAGCCGGTCGAGCGGGCGCTGTGGCTGCGTTACACCGATCAGTCCGACCCGGCCCGCGCACTGCTGCGCAGGCTGGCGCTGGCCGGCCGGGCCTCGCTGGGCGCGGCAGCGGCGGCGGCCCTGCTGGGCGCCGACGAGACCGAGGCCACCCGCCAGTTGGAGGCCCTGTCCCGGGCGGGCCTCATCGACCACGTCCGCGGCACCCGCTACCGCCTGCACGACCTGGTCCGCGCCTTCGCCCAGGCCCGCCTCCTCGACGAGGAGGAGTCGGCCGAACGTACCGCCGCGCAGGAGCGGTTGATCGTGAACTACGGCGAACTCGCCGACTCCGTCCTGCGGTTGGTCGACGGCAACATGTCGACGCGCTCGGACCGCTTCGGCCCGCACGGCTTCACCTCGCTGGATGAGGCGCTGCGCTGGCTGGACGACGAGTCGAGCTTCATCACCTCGACGCTGCGGCACGCGGAGGGCGTCGACCAGGGCGCCGTACTGAATCTGCTGGGCGCGCTGTGCGACTACTGCCTGCTGCGCGGCGACCTCTACCGGCTCGGTGAGATCAGCGAGTTGGCGCAGGCCGTCGACCAGGGGCTGCTCGTCCGCTCGGTGCAGTGGCGCACGGGCATCGCGGCCCGGCAACTCGGCGAACTCGACAAGGCGCGCACCACCCTCACCTCCGTCGTCGACCTCTACATGGAGGCCCATCACGACGCGGGCGCCGCCCGCGCCCTCTGCTCGCTCGGTATCACCCTCCACCACCAGGGCAACCTCACCGAGGCGGCGGCGAAACTCCGCGAGGCCCTCGACCTGCAGGCCCCGCCCCAACTGGCCACGGACCGCGCCTGGACGATGCACGCCCTGGCCGCCGTGGAGCGGGATCGCGGCCGACTCCCGGAAGCCATGCGGCTGTTGACCGACTCCCTGGTCCTGCACCGCGCCGGCGAATCCGTCCACGGCGAGGCCTGGGCCCACTTCCAGCTCGGCCAACTCGGCCTGCGCATGGGCGACATCCCCCGCGCCGAGTCCGAACTGACCACCGCCCTCGGCCTCTACGGCCGCACCCGCGACGCCCGCGGCGAGGCCTGGGCCCTGACCCAGCTGGCCCGCGCCCGCCTCGTCGCCGGCGACCCGTCCCCGGCTGTCGACGGCCTGCGCCAGGCGGCCGCCCGGCACCGCGACAACGAGGACGCGCGCGGCGAGGCCTGGACCGTCTACTACCTCGGCCAGGCCCTGGAGGAGACCGGCAACCTGGACCTCGCGGTCCGCGAGCTGGAACGCTCCCGCACGATGTTCTCCCGCATGCGCGACGTCTACGGCCTCGCCTGCGCCCGGCACCACTCGGCGCGCGTGACCCGCGACCAGCGCGCGGCGCAGACCGGTTCGCTGCGCAACTCCGGGTTCGCCCGCCAGCTCCTCGTCGACGCCCGCGCCGACTTCCAGCGCATCGGCGTCGCCCACGGCGAGGCGTGGACCTGCCTGGAGCTCGCGGTCGTCGACGCGGGCAACGCCCGTACGCAACAGGCGCTGACACTGTGCGACGAGGCCGTAGGCCTGTTCACCTCGTACGGCGACCACCGCGGCGAGGACTGGGCGCACTTCCTGCGCGCCACCCTGCTGCCGTACGCGGCCCCCGGCGGGGTCGAGGTCGGCACGGCGGTCGCCCAGGAGGAACTGGCCCAGCTGTCGCGCACCCGGCATCCGCACCGCGACGAGAAACTCGACGACTACGCGGAGGCGTACCAGCTGCTGCTGGAGCGAGGCGTGAACCTGGAGGCGGGCTGGCAGGCGTGGCGGCTCGGCATGGTGCCGAGCCGGCATGCGCGGGAGGTGATGGGGGTGGCGGTGTCCGGCACCCCCTGAGCACCGTTCGTCCAGGCCGCCGGCCGGTCGGCCAGTCGCCTCAGCCCTGCTTGGCCTTGGGTTCGGCCGGGGCGGCCCCGGACTCGGACTCGGCCTTCGACTCGGCGGCCGGACCGGCCTTCGGGTCCGCGCCCTCCTTGAAGTCGACCTTGTTCATCTGCTTGCTCATGGACTTCATCAGGCCCCAGACGGCCAGGGCCATCACCGCGAACACGATGAAGCCGAGGACGCCGGGGGTGACCTTGTTCTCGTCGACCTCGGCGAGGGGGACGAGGTGCGTCATTGCCAGGGCTGCGCTTGAGCTCATGTCAGGCATTGTCGCGGATGCCCGCAAACAGATCGTCCTCGGGGAGGGAGGTATCGACGAGGGACTTCGCGAGCTCGTACTCCTCGGTCGGCCAGACCTCCTTCTGGATCTCCATCGGCACCCGGAACCAGCCGCCGTCGGGGTCGATCTGCGTGGCGTGCGCGAGCAGCGCCTTGTCGCGGATCTCGAAGAACTCGGCGCAGGGGATGTGCGTGGTGAGCGTGCGCTCGACGTGCCCCGACTCGTCCCAGCGCTTGAGCCACTCCTCGTACGGCGACTCCAGGCCGCGCGCCAGCAGCGCGTGGTGCAGGGCCTCGGTGCGCTGCCGGTTGAAGCCCTGGTTGTAGTACAGCTTCTGCGGCTGGTACGCCGGGCCGTACTCGGACTCCGGGTACTTCTCGGTGTCGCTCGCGCCCTCGAACGCCACCATCGAGATCTTGTGGGTCATGATGTGGTCGGGGTGCGGATAACCGCCGTTCTCGTCATAGGTGGTGATCACCTGCGGACGGAACGAACGGATCTGCTTCACCAGCTCGCCGGCCGCCTTGTCGACGTCCTCCAGCGCGAAGCAGCCCTCGGGCAGCGGCGGCAGCGGGTCGCCCTCGGGCAGCCCCGAGTCGACGAAGCCGAGCCACTCCTGCTTGATGCCGAGGATCTCGCGGGCCTCGTCCATCTCCTTCTTGCGCACCTCGTGGATGTGCTCCTCGATGTACGTGTCGCCCTGGAGCTTCGGGTTGAGGATGGAGCCGCGCTCCCCGCCCGTGCAGGTCACGACCAGCACGTCCACCCCCTCGGACACGTACTTCGCCATGGTGGCCGCGCCCTTGCTCGACTCGTCGTCGGGGTGCGCGTGGACGGCCATCAGTCGCAGCTGGTCAGTCAAGACTCAATCCTCAGTAAGTCGGCGCCCCGGTGTCCTGGGGTGCGATCGGCGGCTTCTATAGTGACCGAATCCGGGGGCGAATAATTCCGGGGGCCGGTTTCGGAAGCCCCTTGAGCCCCTTGCCGGGAGGACGATCATGAGTACGGCGAGTGCGCGACTGCCCGAGGGCCGTTACGGCCGCTCGTCGGACGAGCGCGCCGACCACAAGCTCAAGATCGCCGGCGCCGTCCTCGCGGCACTGCTGCTCGCCCTCGTCGGGTACTTCGCCTACCACTACGTCGTCGAGGCGAAGATCAGCGCCGAGGTGATCACCTTCCAGGCCTCGGGCAACGAGGTCAAGGTGCATCTCGAGGTCCACAAGGACTCCGGGACCACGGGCTACTGCACCCTGCGCTCCCAGGCCGCCGACCAGTCCGAGGTGGGCCGCGCCGACTTCCACTTCGGCGGCTCCGCGACCCGCATCGACAGGGTCGTCACCCTGCGCACCACGGCGAGGGGCACCACGGCCGAGCTGCTGGGCTGCCACTCCGACTGACGTCACCCTTGTTACGTAGGCGCTGACCAGCGTTGACGTATGTCTGACGGCTTATGTCCTCCCCCTGACGCCATTGAATTGTTAGGCTCGTGGTTTCGCCCTTCCATGAAGGAACATTCTTCTGGGTAGGGCGATGCTTTGTATTCCCAGTACCTACGAGGAGCACCTGTGACCCAGACCAGCGAAGACGTCACCTGGCTCACGCAGGAGGCGTACACCAAGCTCAAGGACGAGCTGGAGTACCTGTCTGGTCCCGCGCGCGCCGAGATCACCGTGAAGATCGCGGCCGCTCGCGAGGAGGGCGACCTGCGCGAGAACGGCGGGTACCACGCGGCCAAGGAGGAGCAGGGCAAGCAGGAGCTCCGCATCCGCCAGCTGACCCAGCTTCTGGAGAAGGCCAAGGTCGGCGAGGCTCCGGCGTCGTCGGACGGCGCGGTCGCGCCCGGCATGGTCGTCACGATCGCCTTCGACGGCGACGAGAGCGACACCACGACCTTCCTGCTCGCCTCGCGCGAGTACGCGAGCGCCGACATCGAGACCTACTCGCCGCAGTCCCCGCTGGGCTCCGGCGTGCTCGGCCACAAGGTCGGCGAGGAAGCGCAGTACGAGCTGCCCAACGGCAAGAAGGCCTCGGTGACGATCCTCAAGGCCGAGCCGTACAACGGCTGACCCCTCAGGACCCGCCCTTCGGCGAGCCCCCGGCGACCTTGCGGCGCCGGGGGCTTCGTCGTGCGTCCTCAGGCCGTCGCCGAGCGGTACTTCCGCACCGCCAGGGTCCGGAATATGAGGATGATCAGCAGCGAGTAGATCAGCGAGGCCCATACCGGGTGCACCATGGGCCAGGCGTCGGAAGGCGACTGTCCCGGGTTGGCGAAGAGCACCCGGCAGGCCTGCACGGTGGCGCTGAACGGGTTCCACTCGGCGATGTGGCGCAGCCACGGGGTCATGTTGCTGGTGTCCACGAACGCGTTCGAGATGAACGTCACCGGGAAGAGCCAGATCAGCCCGCCGGAGGTGGCCGCCTCGGGCGTACGGACGCTGAGCCCGATCAGGGCGCCGATCCAGGTGAACGCGTACCCGAGCAGAAGCAGCAGCCCGAAGGCACCGAGCACCTTGCCGGCGTTGGTGCCCCCGTCCGACCCGACCCGCCAGCCGACCAGCAGGGCGACTATCGCGAGGACCAGCAGGGTCAGCGCGGTCTGCACGAGGTCCGCGAGGGTCCGCCCGGTCAGCACGGCACCGCGCGCCATGGGCAGCGAACGGAACCGGTCGATGAGGCCCTTGTGCATGTCGTCGGCGATGCCCGCGCCGGAACTGGCGGTGGCGAACGTGACGGTCTGCGCGAAGATGCCGGCCATCAGGAAGTTCTTGTAGTCGGTGGCGCTGGTGCTGCCGCCGATCTGCATGGAACCGCCGAAGACGTAGGTGAACAGCACCACGAACATGATCGGCTGGATGAGCCCGAAAATCACCATCTCTGGAATCCGGGACATCCTGATCAAGTTCCGCTTGGCGACGACCAGTGAGTCGTGCACGGACTGGCCCAGCGCGCTGCTCGGCGCCGCGACCGGCGCGGCATCGGTGACGGCACTCACTTCGCGGCCTCCTTCTTGTGCTTGCGGTCCTTGGGGTTCTGGTTCGCTTCCGTGCCGTTCTCCTCGGCCTTCTCCTCGGCCAGGTGACCCGTCAGGGACAGGAACACGTCATCGAGGGTGGGGCGGCGCAGGCCGATGTCGTCTATCTCGATGCCGCGGGAGTCGAGCTCGCGGATCACCTCGGCGAGGAGCTTCGCGCCGCCGGTGACGGGCACGGTGAGCTTGCGGGTGTGCTCCTCGACGGTGGTGTCGCCCTTGCCGAAGCCGAGCAGCACCTCGGAGGCGATCTGGATGTGGTCGCGCTCGTGCACGACGACCTCGACGCGCTCGCCGCCGGTGCGGGCCTTGAGCTGGTCGGAGGTGCCGCGGGCGATGACGCGGCCGTGGTCGACCACCGCGATGTCGTGCGCGAGGTGGTCGGCCTCCTCCAGATACTGGGTGGTCAGCAGGAGGGTCGTACCGCCGGAGACGAGCTGTTTGATGACCTCCCACAGCATCTGGCGGTTGCGCGGGTCGAGGCCGGTGGTCGGCTCGTCCATGAACATCACGGGCGGGGAGACGACGAGCGCCGCGGCCAGGTCGAGCCGGCGGCGCATGCCTCCGGAGTAGGTCTTCGCCGTACGGTCGGCCGCGTCCGCGAGGTTGAACTGGTCGAGCAGCTGGTCGGCCCGGGCCTTCGCGGCCTTGGCCTTCATCTGGTAGAGCTCGCCGACCATCTGCAGGTTCTCCCTGCCGGTCAGGTACTCGTCGACCGCGGCGAACTGGCCGGAGAGGCCGATGGAGCGCCGCACCTCGTTGGGCTGCTTCAGCACGTCGAGGCCGGCCACGGTCAGCTTGCCGCTGTCGGGGCGCAGCAGGGTGGTCAGACAGCGGACGGCGGTCGTCTTGCCCGCGCCGTTGGGCCCGAGGAGGCCCAGCACGGTGCCCTCGGGGACATCGAGGTCGACGCCGTCCAGAGCTTTCACATCGCCGAAGGTTTTCACCAGGCCTTCGGCATAGATGGCGCCTGGCATATCAGTCTCCACGTCGTCGGGGATTCTTTGAAAAGCCTAGGTATGTGTCTTTTGTTCTGCCCAGGGGAGCGGCATGCTGCTGCCCGCGGGCGACACGAGACACACCATAACGCGATGTATCGCGAGTCTCAACGGATTTTCTCGAACGAGTGACGGGACAGGTGAGGGGACGGATGGGGAACGGGCTCCGACCTCGGTCGACGCGTGCTCCGACCTCAGTCGATGACCGTGTAGCCCGCCTCGCGCAGGGCGTGGCCGACCTCGGCGCAGTGCACCGGACCCTTCGTCTCCAGATGCAGCTCGACCTCCGCCTCCGTGAGCCCGAGCCGCGGATCGGTCCGGACGTGGCTCACATCGAGGACGTTAGCGTCGACCACTGACAACACCCCGAGAAGCGTCGCGAGGGCGCCCGGCCGGTCCGTCAGCCGCAGTGTCACGGCGAGGTAGCGGCCCTGCGCGGACATGCCGTGGCGCAGGATGCGGTTGAGCAGCAGCGGGTCGACGTTCCCGCCGGACAGCAGCGCGACGACCGGTCCCTCGAAGCCCTTCGGATCGCTCAGCAGCGCCGCCACCGGGCTGGCACCGGCCGGTTCGACGACCAGCTTGGCCCGCTCCAGGCAGAGCAGCAGCGCGGCGGACAGCTCGTCCTCGCTGACCGTGCGGACCTCGTCCACCAACTCGGCGACGATCCCGAACGGCACCTCGCCGGGGCACCCGACCTTGATGCCGTCGGCCATCGTCGCCGGGTTCTGGATCGCCACCGGGCGTCCGGCCGCCAGCGAGGGCGGGAACGCGGCCGCGCCCGCCGCCTGGACACCCACGATCCGCACGTCGGGCCGCAGCGCCTTCACGGCGACCGCCAGACCGGCCGCGAGTCCTCCGCCGCCGATCCCGACGACGATCGTGCGCACCTCGGGGCACTGGTCCAGGATCTCCAGGCCGACCGTGCCCTGGCCCGCGATGATGTCGGGGTGGTCGAAGGGGTGGATGAACACCGCGCCCGTCTCACGGGCGTACTCCTGCGCGGCGGCGAGCGTCTCGTCGACCACGTGGCCGTGCAGGCGCACCTCGGCGCCGTACTCCTTGGTGGCGCTGATCTTCGGCAGGGGCGCGCCCTTGGGCATGAACACCGTGGAGCGCACGCCCAGGAGTGCGGAGGCGAGGGCTACGCCCTGGGCGTGGTTGCCGGCGCTCGCGGCGACGACACCGGCGGCGCGCTCCTCGGGGAGCAGTCCGGCGATACGGACGTAGGCGCCGCGGAGTTTGAAGGAGCCGGTCCGCTGGAGGTTCTCGCACTTGAAGTGCACCGGCGAGCCGACGAGCTGGGTGAGGTGCCTGCTGCCTTCCATCGCGGTCACCCGCGCCACGCCCGTGAGCATCTTCTGGGCGCCGCGCACATCGTCGAGGGTGACGGGTCGCAAGGAGTCAGCCGTGCTGTAGCTCATGACTCAAGCATCGCAGTTCACAGGCACACGCCACGGCTGTGACCAACCTCCGAGACTGGTTTGCGCAGCGCCGGTACGGCCTGCCTTCCGGCCGCGTACCCTGTCCCCCAACCCAGCACCCCCTTCATGAAGCGAGCCCCCGGCCATGCCCACAACACCTGAAATGTCGATGGACATGACGACCGTCGGTGAACCCGGTCTCCTCGACACGCTGCAGCACGAGGTGGCGGTGTTCGCGCGCCGTGCCGAACAGACCCGGCTCGGCGGAGTCGGACAGGTGCGCAACTCCATGGACCGCGCCGCGTATCTGCTGCTCAACCGCCTGGACAAGGAAGGTCCGATGGGCGTCAAGGCGCTCGCCGCGAGCATGGGGATCGACTCCTCGACGGTCACCCGGCAGGTGGCGCCGCTCGTCGACACCGGGCTCGTCAAGCGCACCTCGCACCCCGAGGACGGCCGCGCGGTGGTACTGCAGCTGTCCCCGCGCGGGCAGTCGCGGCTGGAGGAAGTGCGGTCGTCCAGGCGTCAGTTGATGGACGAGCTGACACACGACTGGGCGCCGGAGGAGCGCGAGGTGTTCTGCGCGCTCCTCACACGCTTCAACAGCGCCCTCTCCGCGCGGATGGCGGTCCCGGGCACCGAGACGCCGTCGGCTTCCTGAAGGACGCGGGCTCTTCAGGGGCTCGGTTTTCCGCGGGGCGCGGGCACACGCGCGTGATGCCCGACTCCCGCCTTTCGTACCGACCTCTTGACCTCGCGACGGCCCTGGCCTCAGATGAGACCGGGTCCTTCAGGGGGGAGGCTGCGCGGTGCGAGAACGGCAGGCGTCCCAAGGCGCCCGCCGGGCCCGGGAGTTCGAGGCGTTCGTCGCGGGCGCGGCAGGGCGGCTGCTGCATGCCGCCACGCTGCTGACCGCGGAGGCCCCGGACGACAACCCGCGCGCGCGGCGCCTGTTGACGCTGTCCCTGGCACACACGTACGCGAGCTGGGACCGGCTGCGCGGTGAGGACCCGTACGACCGCGCCCGCCAGTACCTGGCCACCCGCTTCGCCCGCGCGGCCTGGCACCAGTACGGCGGTCTCGGCCGGGGCCGCCCCCACCCCGACAGCCCGCTGGGCGCGCTCGTGCCCCAGGAGCGGCTGATCCTCGTCCTCAGGTTGTACGAGGGGGTCGCCGAGGAACAGGCCGCCGCGCTGCTCGGGCTGCCCACGGAACGGGTCCGGACGATCTGCGAGCGGGCGACGGCGACACTGTTGCACCCGCCGCGCGGTCCGGCCCCGAAGGTGGCCGGGGCCAAGGTGGTGCCGTCATGAGGCCCGGAAGGCCGTGGAGCGGGGGTACGCGCGCGTGAACAGGCCCGAGCGGGAGGCGGCCGTACGGCGGATCATGGAGCGGACCCCGCCGCAGGTACCGCCGGAGCTGTACGCGGAGGTCGTGCGGCGCGGCGGCCGGATGCTGCGCCACAGGCGGGCCGCCCGGCGGCTGATGTGGGTGCTGCTGTGGTCGGCGGTCGTGGCGTTCACCGTGTGGGCGCTGATGGTGCATCCCTGGGTGGAGCCGCCGTCGGAGACGACTCCACCGCTGACGGGTTGGTGAGAGCGGCCGGGCTAGCCCAGGGCCTGCTGCAGGTCCTCCAGGAGGTCCTGCACGTTCTCGATGCCCACGGAGAGGCGTACGAGGTCGCCGGGGACCTCCAGGGCCGAGCCGGCCACGGAGGCGTGCGTCATGCGTCCCGGGTGCTCGATCAGGGACTCGACGCCGCCCAGGGACTCGCCGAGCGTGAACACCTTGGCGCGGTTGCAGACCTCGACGGCCGCCTCCTCGCCGCCCTCGACCTGGAAGGAGACCATGCCGCCGAAGGCCCGCATCTGCTTGGCGGCGACCTCGTGACCGGGGTGGTCCGGGAGGCCCGGGTAGAGAACGCGCGTCACGCGTGCGTGCCGGGTGAGCATGTCGGCGATCTTGGTGGCGTTCTCGCTGTGCCGGTCCATGCGCACCGACAGCGTCTTGGCGCCGCGCAGCACCAGCCAGGAGTCGAAGGGCCCGGCGACCGCGCCCATCGCGTTCTGGTGGTACGCCAGTTCGTCGCCGACCGCCTCGTCGGCCGCGATCAGCGCGCCGCCGACCACGTCCGAGTGACCGCCCATGTACTTCGTCAGGGAGTGCACGACGACGTCCGCGCCGAGGGCCAGCGGCTGCTGGAGGTACGGCGTCGCGAAGGTGTTGTCGACGACCAGCTTGGCGCCCGCGTCCCGGGCGATCTGCGCGACGACCGCGATGTCGGTGATGCCGAGCAGCGGGTTCGAGGGGGTCTCGACCCAGACGACCTTCGTCTTCGGGGTGATGGCCGCCCGTACCGCCGCCGGGTCGCTGGTGTCGGCGACCGACCACTCGACGCCCCACCGGGAGACGACCTTCGCGAAGAGGCGGAACGTGCCGCCGTACGCGTCGTTCGGGATGACGACGTGGTCGCCGGGGCTCAGCAGCGTACGCAACAGGCAGTCCTCGGCCGCCAGTCCGGACGCGAACGCGAGGCCGCGGCGGCCGCCCTCCAGGGCGGCGAGGTTCTCTTCCAGGGCGGTCCTGGTGGGGTTGGCGCTACGGCTGTACTCGTAGCCGCCGCGCAGACCGCCGACGCCGTCCTGCTTGTAGGTCGAGACCTGGTAGATCGGCGGGACGACCGCGCCGGTCAGGGGATCGGCGGTGTTGCCCGCGTGGATCGCGAGGGTCTCGAAGTGCTGACTGATGTGCCTGTCGCTCATGAGCCCCGAGCGTAGTGCGCCTGCGGGGTGGACGACGATCCGGAGCTTTTCACAGGGCCGCGGGGGCGGGCGGCGGAGATCTTCCACAGAGTCGCGGGGGCCGGGCTGCGGAAGTTTTCCACAGAGCCGCAGGAGCTGGGCGGCAGAGGTTGTCCACCGAGCCGCAGAGGCCGGCCGACAGCGGTTGTCCACCGAGCCGCAGAGGCTGACCGACAGCGGTTGTCCACAGGACCAGGAGGCGGGGCCTGCGATGGTTTTCCACAGGGCGGCGGACCGGGTTGGCCAATTGTCGGACGCGTCTGGTTCGCTTGTGGCATGGAGATTCTCTGGGTCCTGATGGCGCTGGTCATGCTGGGCTTCGTGCTGGTCCCGTTCCTGCGGCGCAGGCGCGGGGCGATCGAGCAGGTCTCGCCGGGCCACCCGGACGCCGCGGACCCGGCGACCTACGGCTTCGTGCGCGAGGAGGAGCTGGACATCCGCATGCCCGGCCCCGACCAGGACCTGCTGGACGTCCTCGACCTGGTGCAGCGCACGCAGGACTACCGCGCGGCGATGCAGTTGCTGGCCGGCACCGACATCGCGGGTGAGCTGCGCTGGCAGCGTGTCCAGGCCTTCGCGGGTGCCGCGTCGCTGGAGCTGCAGCAGCGGCCCGGCGGGGTCAGCGAGACGCCGGGCGGGCAGTGGCTGCGGGTGTGGCGGCTGGAGCACCCGAAGGACGCGGGCGGCGCGGCCGTCCACGCGGAGTTCCTGGTGCAGCAGGCGTGGCGTACGTCGACGCGGGGGACGGACGAGTTCCGGATCATCATGGAGGAGGCGCGGGACGCCTGCGGACAGGCGGCGCTCCTGTCCCCCGGTGACCCGGTGCCGTACATCGTCGAGCTGTCGGTGGCCCGCGGACTGACGTATCCGCAGCCGGAGTTCGAGCAGCTGTGGCTGAAGGTCCTGGACCGCGCTCCGGCTCACATGGGGGCGCATCTGGCGGCGCTGCACTACTGGTGCGAGAAGTGGCACGGGTCGCGCGAGCTGGCGAACTCGTTCGCGGAGGCGGCCGCCGCGCGCGCCCCGCAGGGCTCCCTGCTCGCCGCGATGCCGCTCTTCGCGGTCTTCGAGCACCTCCCCGAGGTGAACCTGGTGAACAGCTTCTACCAGAGCGAGGTCGTGGAGAAGGCGATCCACGGCGCGCTCTTCGCCGTCCACGCGGCCCGCCCCGACGACCCGATGCTGGCGCACGTCCGCCATCTCCTGGTCTTCTTCCTGGTCCGCGCGGAACGCTGGTCCGAGGCGATGAACCAGCTCATACACATCGACGGCCATGTCGGGGCCCTTCCCTGGACCCTGTCCCCGGACCCGGCGGCGGAGTTCGCGGTCTACCGGGCGCTGGCGGTGGCCGGGTACGAGGCGAACGGCGGAAGTCCGGCGAGCCTGCCGCACTGAGCGTGGGGGGCGGGTGCCGTCGTAAGGAAGGCGGAATTCCCGGCGGGGCTCGCCCGTTCAGCGGGTGCGGACCCTTGTTGTGGCCCGATTGGAGATCGTATGTTCCTGCACAGCCGTACGCCCCAACTGCCCACTGCCGAACAGGCTTTGCAGGGCCGGCCGAAGCCGGTGTTCACGGTTCCCGATCGTCACACCGTGCTCGGCGGCCCGTTGCTCGGTCCGTACCCGGAGCACTTGCAGGTCGCTGACTTCGCGATGGGGTGCTTCTGGGGTGCGGAGCGCACGTTCTGGCGGCTGCCGGTGGGCGTGTGGACGACGTTGGTCGGTTACCAGGGCGGGTACACCGAGAACCCCACGTACGAGGAGGTCTGTTCGGGCCTGACCGGGCACACGGAGGTGGTCCGTGTCGTCCACGACCCGAAGCTGATCTCGTACGCGAGGCTGCTGAAGACGTTCTGGGAGTCGCACAACCCGACCCAGGGCTTCCGCCAGGGCAACGACGTGGGCACGCAGTACCGTTCGGCGATCTACACCCACACCCCCGAGCAGGCAGCCGCGGCGGACGCCTCCCGCACGGCCTACCAGCAGGTCCTCACGGGGGCGCGCTACGGCACGATCAGCACGGAGATACTCCCGGCGGAGGGCCGGGTGTTCTATCCGGCCGAGGGGTACCACCAGCAGTACCTCGACAAGAATCCGGCGGGCTACTGCGGGATCGGCGGGACGGGGGTCAAGCTAAGTACCCCGTTCGGGATGAACTCGGGGGCGACTTGCCCGACGGGCATCACGCCCGCGCCGGAGGCAACGGAGAAGTAGCCAGCGGCACAAGCCCTGATACGTGAAGCGGACGGCCGCGGCACTGGCACATCACACGGCGTTACGGCCCAACTCCCCCATGCAGCCCCCACTCGTCAAGGCCGGAGTAGATGAGCGCTGTACGCCCCCTGGGAAAGGAGAGGCATTCAGCCTCCCCGGAATAGATCGCCGCCAGCGAGTCCCTTCCCCGCCACCAGGTGTCGGCCAACCCCCTCACCTCTCGCACCGGCTCGTAGGCGTCCAGCGCGATGCGATCGACGTCGTCGCCGGTGACCTTGGTGATGTGCTTCGCCCACGTGGATGCGTGGTGGGTCAGCGCTATCGACTCCACCCATCCCTCAACCGTTGCGTGAAGAGGCGTCCACCGCTCTGCGTGGATACCGAACTCACCGGCCGGTCCGATCATGAATGAGTAGGGGACCGCAGTCCGCTGCACGCCTGCTTCGAACCACCACCCTTCGGACGGTGAGCCTTCGGGCGAGTCAGGATCGAAGTACTTGGGTCCTCCGTCGTACCGCGATGCGGGCGGCAGGAGCAGACCGCCCCACCGCTCTTGATAAGCCGCCATTCGGTCGATCACCGCAGCCGGGATCTCCCGGTCAAGCCACCACTGTCTGTGCTCCGCAACCGGCTGGACGTCAACCTTGACGCCGTGCGCACTGACAAAGGACCGCGCTCTTCGGGTCAGCCCATCGGGCACATCGTTGATGAGGTGAAGATTCACCAAGGGGACGCTACTGGGTACAGCGACACGGCTGTCGGCCGTCCGGTTGCCGATGCGGTCGAAAATCAGTGGCCGTCCGGACCCGGCCGACCCCACGCTGTACGCCATGGAAGAACCGCACCGCCGGATCCGTGCGGTCCACTCGGAATCCACGATCACCGTCTACCAGGCGTATCCCCCTGAAATCGGGCGGCATGCCGCCCGCGAGGGCAGCTTCCCCGCCACGTGGAAGCGGGACCGGATGACGTGGATCAAGCCGTCGTTCCTGTGGATGATGTACCGCTGCGGCTGGGGCACGAAAGCAGGGCAGGAAACCATCCTGGCTGTGGAGATCACCCGCGATGGTTTCGAGTGGGCGCTGCGACACGCGTGCCTGTCGAGCTACGTCCGCGGGGTGCACCCCGACCGAGCCACCTGGCAGCGGGAGTTGAAGGGTGCGCCCGCTCGCGTCCAGTGGGACCCCGAACGGGATCTGCGCCTGCAACCCCTGCCGTACCGGTCGCTGCAACTCGGCCTCTCCGGTGAGGCGGTACGGCGTTACGCGGACGAATGGACAGTCTCGCTACAGGACGTGACCCCGCTCGTCCGCGAGATCCACGCCCTCGTCAGCGGCGGCGAACAGGACTCCGCGGCCCGGCTGTTGCCCCAGGAACGCCCATATCCTGTTGGCGACGAACTTCTTGCCCACCTACGGGGATGACGGGTTGCTTCACTCACCAGCCGGCTGCGACCGATGGGTCACATGGCAGCACAGGCTCGCCGGGACGGGGGTCAAGCTAGGTGACCCGTTCGGGACGAACTGGGGGGGCGTCTTGCCCGACGGGCCTTACGCCGGCTCCCACGGATGATTGACCGCTTGCCTGGACGAGAACCAGAACAGGGTCGCTGTCGAGGCCCTCTTCCCAGCGTCTCGGAGAATTCCTCTGCGACCGTGACGGCGAGCGAGACGGACTGCGCAGAATCCTCCGCGACCACGCGCGCCGCTTCGAGACACGACGGTCATGCCGTCGGACGGCTCCAGCAGCCAACCCCACCCGTACTACTCGACCAAGTAAGAGGGAAGGGGAACGCCTCGGTCGGCGGCGACGGCATGCGCGCCCCGAAGGCACGTCGCCCATCGACGTCCAGCCCGATCCTGGACGACTACGACAGGCTCCTCTGCACAAGGACTCTCCCGGTCGCCGTGCCAGGTACAACGTCCTTCCCGCCGGGACGCACTGTTCGGTCGCAGGTCCATCGGGTAACGCAGCCACACGTCGGCCCTCTCCATGTCCATACCGCCAAGGTAGAGACCGCACCGCGGAATGACTCCCGCCCTGCGCGGAGCCGACCGACAGGCCACATGGCAGGGGAGGCCGACCGAGACGGGAATCGAGGAGCCAGGGGACCCGTACGGGACGGCGCGTAGGCGAGTTGAGCAGCAGCGTCGTTCGGTCAAGGCTCATCGCATAGTTCCCAGTGCCGGGAGGCTCGGGTTTTCTTCGACCGGCCGACTAGAAGACGCGAGCGCGCATGTGCTGCGTGAGGTTCTCAAGGATCTCGCGCAGCCACGGGCTGCCACTGGCCGGCAGCCGGACCAGCGCGTGCTGGAAGGCTCCCGAATCGGCCCGGAACAGGTGACCGGGGCGCGGCGTGGGCGGGTTGTCGCGGAGGACGCCGTGGGGCATGAAGCCCGACGCGGGGTTGGGCAGGTTCGGCTCGGGCGAGGCCAACCACAGCCAGACCCCGTACGGCAGCGGGACCGCATATGCCGGGCCTGCGTGGGTCCAGGTCTCCCCCGTCTGCGGGTGGTCCGGCACGAGGAGTATGTCGGCGTCCGTATCAGGGACCGGCAGCCCCGGTCCGGCGAGGACGGCGTGCCGCGCCGGCAGGCCCTCAGGCAACAGGACGTCGAGGGCTCGTTGGAACACCTCGTTGATCAGACCGTCCGGGACGGTCACGGGCCGGCCTTCCGAGGCCACCAGCAGGTGGGCAAGCGCCCGGCCGGCTGCCGCCTCCCACTGAGGGCTCCACGACCACCAGTGGTTCGACCCCGCCCGGGATCCCCACCTGGTGATCGGCTCGAACGGTGGCGTGCCCTTTCCCTCCGCCGCCAACTCCCCCCATGGGAGCGGTCCGTCGTCTGCGTCGACGAGCAGGCGGCGCACGGCGTTCGGGGCGAACCACACCGCCTGCCACAGCGAGCAGTCGTCGATCCGGCTCGCCACGGCCAGGCCGCACGACTCGCAGGCCATGTTGGGGCCGTCCGCCCCGTCGAGGCCGCAGCAGTAGCCGCCGCCCTTCTCTGGGACCAACAGGGTGCCTCGGGCGTCTCCGGGTGAGATGACTATCGCGCCGGGGGCACCGTCGGACAGGGCGTGGACCGGCGCGTAGATGCCGCGGGCTGCCGCCTCGCCCGGATCGATATCCTTCCACGCCCGCCACGGCGGCCCCCAGGGCTCAGGATCCACGGCGAACGTGCCCGACTCCATGAGTACCGGGAGCTGAATCCCGTTCCCGTACTTCTGATGGGCGTGAGGCGGCAGGGCGACCTGGGACAAAGGAGTGGTCAGTCTCGCGTCACACCCGGCACACACAAAGACGAGCAAATGTCCTCCGCTTGGGAAACAGGTGCATCCTCACAGCTCGACGGCGACCGGCCAACCTGTTTTTCGTCCCCCTTGGGGCTGCGCGCCACCACGGCGGTCGCGCACACTTCCGTGACTACTCGCTGCGCTTCGCGGAGTGATCCACTAACGGGCTACGCGCCTCCGGCTTCGCCCGCTCCGGTAGCCGACGGACCGACAAATACCGCCAAGTAGCGAAACTCTCCGCCTGCTCCGCCCTGCTCTGAGTAGGTCTCCCACGTGAGGTCGTATGTACCTCGCAGGCTGCATGTGTTCGGCTCGTAGGTTCCCTCGGCCCAGAGCAGAGTCCCGGCGAGCGCCCGCCCGTGATGAATGCGGAAGTCGTCATCCCGAGTACGTCTGCGGCCGGGGCCTGGCGGAGTCCATAGTGACGCCTCGTTGGTCAGCATCAGGGCGAGACCGTTCTGGTCGCGCCGCCGGCAGAAGCGCTCCAGCCTCGCTATGTCCCGGACGAAGTGCAGACGCGCGAGGTCGGTGGCGCCATGCGCCTTCAGCGCGTAGTCCTCGGCCGGAGCACCGGTCGTGCCCGTCCAGCTTCGGGTGAAGTACTTGAATTCGATCGCGGTGCGACTCTCAGGACCGAGGCACAGAAGGTCCAGGTATTCGGTCTTGCCCGCCACTCGCTGCGGCACCTCAAGCCTGGAGTGCACGTCCGACGCCGACTCCCAGAGCACCCGGGCGAAACTGTGTTGAAGGTCGGCTTCGGAGTGGAAGACCGGCCTGCGCTGGCAGAGTTTCGCCATGATGTCGTTGAGCAAGACCCGTTCAGCGATGATGGCGGTGCGGTCCGCCGGAGCCGTAGTCACGGCTCCATTGAAGTCGTTCCACACCTGAACTCCCAAGCTCTGCAGTGCTCTTCGGTCTACGTCGACCAAGCGTGGAAGGCAACTCCGCCGCAGGGACGCCGTTGATGCTTCCGAGCGTTGAAGCGCAATGGGTCACACGGCACGGCAGGCTCGCCGGGACCGGAGTGTCCTGCCCGACCGGGTTCGGGCAGGCGTAGCGCTCAGCCGTGGGGACGGTCCCCGGGCCTCACAGTGAGCGGCCGTAGGCTCCGGCGCCGTACGTCACCGCGCCGGTCGTACCGTCGGCGAGGACTCCGGTGATCCGGAAGTACGTCGTGTCGCCGAGGACCAACGGCACGTAGGCCTTGAAGAGGGGGCCCTTGGAGCTCGCGACCTTGCTGACTCGTTCGTAGGCCCGGGTGGTCGGGTTCCACTTGTCCAGGTGGTACTCGGTGATGGTGCCGCAGAGGGTCTCGTCGTCGCAGGTCCACTGGATGTATCCGACGGTGCCCACGGTAGCGGGGTTGGTGATGGTGAGCGGGCCGGTGTTCTCGCCGCGGGCTTCGTCGGGCCTGTTGTCGGGTTCGGTGATCGTGACCGTGGTGGCGTCGGCCCAGGGGATGTGGTTGTCCCAGCGGTCGAGCGCCGCGACGAAGA